>JBARKH010000595.1:0-2424 GCA_049801295.1 Allostellaceae bacterium
CTGTTTTACGAGTTTTCACTCGAAGATCATGTGCCCGAGGGGCACCTTCTGCGCTCGATCGACAGGTTCGTCGAACTCGACGGGCTGCGGCAGGAGCTGGCGCCGTATTACAGCGAGAAAGGTCGGCCCTCGATCGACCCGGAATTGCTGATCCGGATGCTGATCGTCGGCTACTGCTTCGGCATCCGCTCCGAGCGGCGGCTGTGCGAGGAAGTCCATCTGAACCTGGCGTACCGCTGGTTTCTTTAGGCGGGCATGTGGTGTCAACTCCGTTCTTCGCGGTTGTACGGTGTCGGAGCGCCTGGAAGGGTTCAGGCTTCTTTGCGTGCTCGACGCCTATGGGAAACGCCGGCTGACAGGATGGGTTGAGAAGGATCGAACGGCCTAGCTTTGCCTCGCGATCAGCCGATCTCGGTCGGACTGTCGCAACCAGCGATGCGGGCTCATTCGACCCACGCACCCGTCCGGGCGCTCCTTCTCCGCCGTAACGGCGGAACTCTTGAACCGGTTACCGTTCGGGATTGGCTAGCGTGCTATTTGCGTAACCGCCGGCGCGGCAATTGTGGACCACCGGAAATCTGTGCCGTCGACCCACATGCGGTGCATGACTACGGCAAGCCGGCGTGCGAGGGCGACCTTGGCGGCCTTCAAGCTGCCCCGCTTCGCGATCCGCATGGCCCATGACCTCAATGATGACCAGCGGCCGTGATGCAACAGGACGTGGGCAGCCTGGTAGAGCGCAGTGCGCACCATCGTGTCACCGCAGCGGCTGATGTGGCCATCGTAATCAGTCTGCCCGGAGCTATAGCGCCGTGGCGTCAGACCGAAATGCGCTCCGACATCTCGCGATCTCGAGAAGCGCTCGGGCGCATCGACGCCAGTCCGGTACGTAAGAGCCACGACCACACCGACGCCGGGGATGGTCATTAGCCGATGGCAAACGGGATCCCGCCGCGCCAACTGGCGACACAGGCGATCGAGCCGCTCGAATTGCTCGATCAGTGCTCGACGGACGCGCAGCATGGGTTCGGTGATTGCCATCAGGCTCCGATCTTCCGCAACCAATTCCAGCACACGCGCCTCGAATGTCCGTCGGGTGACCATGCCGACCCGCAGCCCGAACACCTTCAACGAGCCGCGCACTGAATTCTCGAGATCGAGAGCCTTGGTCAGAAGCTGCTGGCGGTTAACCAGCAGCATGCGTATCCGCTGGGCCTCTTCGCTCTTGACGTGGACTTGCCGGAACCAACCCAGCCGGACGAGCTGTGCGATGCCACGCGCATCATTGCGGTCGGTTTTGTTCCTCATGGCGCTGAGCCCTGCTTTCACATGCCGACACTCCAGGCAGATTGCCGGATAGCCGATGCCGCGCAGCTCGCTGTACAGCCAGGACGAGGTCGGGCCAGCCTCAAGTCCAATCCGTTTGAGCGGCCGATCGAAGTGCTTCAGAACTGCAATGATCGCCGCCGGTTCCGCCTCGATCTTCTTCTCCAGAAGGATGTCACCGACGGCGTTGACGATGCAGATGCTGACGGTTTCGAGAGACACGTCGAGGCCGGCGAAGTAGTCCATGATCCCCTCCCAGGAATGGTCTGCAGGCAGTCGTCAGGGGATCCTCACCCTGGCGTGGTCGCCCGCCTACTCCATCTCTGCAGCCTCGGCCTGACTGGCGAGGTGCCCGATCACTCGACCTTCTCGAAGAACCGGCAGGCCGTTTCCGCGACAGCGACCTGCTGCGCCGTGTGTTCGAGACCGTGCTGCAGCGTTGCATCGACGAGGGGTTGGTCGGCGGCGACGGGTTTGCCGTCGACGCCAGCCTGATCCGGGCTGACGTGAGCGAGCGCACCCGGGTCTACGGTGCCGCGGGGCCGCCGCCGGACGCAGTGAGCCGCGCCGTCGAGGAGTATCTCGCCGTCCTCGACGATGCCGCGTTCGGCGCGGCAACCGAGCTGACACCCAAGTTCATCGCCCCGGCCGATCCGGCGGCGCGGTGGATCGCGGTGCGTCGCGGGCCGGCGTTCTTTGCCTATTCGGTCAACTACCTGATCGACGTCGACAACGCGATCATCGTCGATGTCGAGGCGACGACGGCGATCCGTCAGGCCGAGGTGCTGGCGGCAAAGCGCATGGTTGAGCGTTCGCTCGACGGCTTCGCTCTCGATCCGGAAAAGCTGATCGGCGACACCGCCTACGGAAACGCCGAGATGCTGAACTGGCTGGTCGACGAGCGCGGGATCGAGCCGCACATCCCGGTATGGGACAAATCCCAACGCGCCGACGGCACCTTCTCGCGCGACGACTTCGCCTATGACCACACGAGCGACACCTACCGTTGCCCGGGCGCGAAAACCCTCCGGCGCTATCGTCGGCGATTTACGACGCCGCGAACCGGCGTGATGAAGGACAACTCGATGCGCTACCGGG
>JBARKH010000596.1:0-11464 GCA_049801295.1 Allostellaceae bacterium
CGACAATCAAAACGCCGCGCGCCCTCTTGCGCGACAACAACAACGCGACGATCATGCCGACGCCGCGACACCGAGGTTCTCATCCTGATTGTCGCTGTCTTCCCATCCTGATTGCCGCGCTACAATCGAGGATCTCGATCTGCCGGAGCGCTTGCATCAGCACTGCAAGGATGCCCGGATCGACCCTAACAGGATGATGCTCGAACTCACCGAGACCAGCGCAATGCGCGAAGCGGTCCAAATGATGGACGTGCTGACCCGGCTGCGGCTCAAGGGATTCAAATTATCGATCGATGATTTCGGGACGGGTTACTCCTCGCTAGTTCAGCTGCAACGGATGCCCTTCTCGGAGATCAAAATCGATCAATCATTCGTCATGCAGATGACACGGGACGACAGTTGCCGGGTCATCGTCGAAATCGTCGTCGAATTGGCCCGCCGGCTGCGGCTGCGGAGCGTAGCCGAGGGTGTTGAGGACGAAGCTACCCTCAGGGCCTTGATCGACATGGGGTGCGACGAGGCTCAGGGCTATCACCTGAGCCGTCCGATCGCAGCGGCCGGCATGTCGCTGTTACTGCGCGAGCACCGCGGCGCGGGCGTAGTCGGCAAATAATGCAGCCGATCGACGCAGAGGCAGAGACAGCAATGGGCCGGGCAGTTGAGGTAGACGCGATCGACGAATTCGAAGGAGCACCTCCTTCACCAGCACACCCAAGCCCGAGGGTCGTCGCGCCGAGCCTGAGAACGTGAACAGCCCGTCCGCCGACCTGGAGGATATCGATGAGAACCGCGTCTTCCTGTCGACTGTTTCTCCGTCGCGACGCGATTGGTCGTTAGCTACGGCGATCGCATGGTCGTCGCTGCTCGCGTTTATCGCCGTTGCGCCATTCGCGAAGGTTCAGCTCCCGGTGGTGCCGGCATTTATCCCGGCCTACGAGTCAGCCCTGTTGATCAATGATTTGATCACCGCGATCATGCTGTTCGGCCAGTTCGGGATCTTGCGGTCACGGGCGTTGCTCGTGCTCGCCGGCGGATATCTGTTCAGTGGGCTGATGGCGGTCCCGCACGCGCTGACCTTTCCCGGCGTCTTTTCGCCCGCAGGCCTGCTCGGTGCCGGCCCCCAGACGGCGGCGTGGCTGTACATCAGCTGGCACATGATCTTTCCGCTCGTCGTCATCACCTATGCCCTGCACAGGCAAAACCATGGCGACGTTGCCGCGATGCTGAGCGGCCGCGCCGCAATCATCGGCACAACCATAACGGTGGTTTGTGTGGTCACCGGGCTGACCCTCGGGACGGTCCTGGCGGAGGCAGCGCTGCCCCCGATCCTCATCGGGATCCATTACACCCCGACAGCGATCTTCAGCCTGGTGTTCACCGGCGCGCTCAGCCTGCTTGCGCTTGTCGCGCTGTGGAGGCGGCGGCCGCATTCCCTGCTCGATCTGTGGCTGATGGTGGTGATGTGCGCCTGGCTGTTCGACGTCGGGTTGAGTGCTGTGCTGAACAACGGCCGCTACGACCTCGGCTTTTACGCCGGTCGCATCTACGTCCTCCTGGGGGCGAGCTTTGTGCTTGCGGTCATGCTCGTAGAGACGACCAGGCTCTATACCCGTCTGGCCGCTGCGGCGGTGCAGCTGCGCGCGCGGGCCGGTGATCTCAACCGGCGCGTCCGCGAGCGGACCGACGAGCTGGCCCGCGCCAACCGGCAGCTCAATGCGATACTCGAAGCGGCGCCGCTATCGATCTTCATGCTCGACCCCACCGGAAACGTGCTGCTATGGACCGCGTCTGCCGAACGGTTGTTTGGCTACACGGCGGAGGAGGCGGTGGGCGGGCCGCCGCCCTATCTGGGCGATAACGAGCTTGCCGTGTGGCGGGGCGCTTTCGCGCGCACCGTGGCGGAGGCATCGTCCGGGTTCAACCAAACGCCGCGCCGGCGCCGGGACGGGACGATGATCGATGTGTCCGTGACCTGGGCGCCGGTACATGACGAGGACGGCGCGCTTTTCGGCGTCATGTACGCCATCGCCGACATCACCGAACGCAAGAAGCTGGAGAGCCAGCTGCAACAAGCGCAGAAGATGGAGGCGATCGGCAATCTCACCGGCGGCATGGCACATGATTTCAATAACCTGTTGGGTGTCATCATCGGTAACCTCGACCTGCTGCGGGAGTTACGAAAAGACGACGATGAGGTCGACGAATTGGCACGTGAAGCGCACGATGCTGCTTTCCGGGGCGCCGATTTGACGCGTCGGCTGCTTGCCTTTGCACGGCAGCAGCCGCTCCAGGCGGAGCGCGTCAACGTCAATGAACTGGTCTCGGGGATCACCAAGCTGCTAAGCCGCGTGCTGGGCGAACACATCGAGATATCACTCGAACTCTCGGCCGATGTCTGGCCATGCATCGTCGATCCGGTGCAACTCGAGTCAAGCCTGACCAATCTCGCCACCAATGCTCGCGACGCGATGCCCCGCGGCGGACGACTTGTGATTGCTACTGCCAATCGGGACCTCGATGCCGATTACGCAGCTCTGCACTCCGAGGTAACGCCTGGCGATTATGTCATGATCGTTGTGAGCGACACTGGGACCGGCATGCCGCCAGAGGTGTTAGACCGCGTCTTCGAGCCGTTTTACACGACCAAGGAGCGCGGCAAGGGTACCGGTCTTGGCCTCAGTATGGTGTTCGGTTTTCTTAAACAGTCGGGCGGTCATCTCAATGTCTACAGCGAGGTCGGGACCGGCACGACTTTTCGCCTTTATCTGCCGCGCATCGCAGAGGAGGTCGCGAGCGCCAAGGAAGCGCCTTTGGTGCATCTTGTCGGCGGTCACGGCGAAACGGTGCTGGCGGTGGAGGACAATCCCGCGCTGCGCCGTGTCGTGGTGCGGCAACTGAGCGAATTAGGCTACCGCGTGCTCGAAGCCGAAAATGCCGGGGCTGCGGTCGCCGTGATGGAGCGACAGAGCGTCGATCTGTTGCTGACCGACATCGTGATGCCGGGCGGCACCGATGGCGTTCAGTTGGCCCTCGACGCGCAACGGCGCTGGCCGAAGGTCAGGGTGGTGTTTACCTCGGGCTTTCCGGAAACGTCGCACAACGGGGGTGCCGGCCTGCCCGCGCCAGGCGCGCGGCTGCTCAGCAAGCCCTATCGAAGAGAGGATCTCGCGAGTGCGCTGCGCGCTGCGCTCGACGTGAGGCCTTCACGCTGACGACCGTTTTCGGCGCATCTCGCTCATTGCCGCGTGTCTTGGAGAAGGTCCCTTGAGCGACCCACAGCGCCCGCTCGCAGCAGCAGATCATCGACGAGTCGTAATCGAATTCGAATTTTAGGGACTGCGGGCTGCCCGTAACAGCTTCGCCACCGTCTCCGCCCTCGGCGTGACCCTGCCGCCGATGATCGCCGCCAGCGTCTCCCGAGATATCCCGGCCGCCCGTGCCAATTGCCGCTGCCCGATTGCCGCGGCGGCTTGGCGGATCTGCTCGCGAGCCTGTCCAATTGCCTTGCGCAGCACCGGCCGGCCGGTATCGTCGATATTGAACAGCGCATAACGTTTCGCCGAGACGGCCCAGACGTATAGCGGCGCCAGCCTGTCCGTCGGCTTGCCGCCAACGATCGCGTAATTCGCATCCTCGATTTTGAGCAGGTCGCCGGCTATTTCGTAGGGGTTCAGCACGTTGAACCATTCCCGAACTTCCCCGACTTGGCGCTGAAACTCGCTGTCGTCCATGTGGGCTGGCTTGGCGAATGCCATGCTGTCGGTATCGCAGAACGCCCAATCAATGCCGGCATTGATTGCCAATCGCTCGGCAATGCCGAGCATCAGCCGCGCCGCCGCGGTGATCAATGTCGCGAGCAAGGGGTGGAAATAGGTCCCCGGCGCTTCAAATTTGCCGACTGAGATTTCCGCCGCCGTGCCATCATCGGCATAGCGCAGCGCCGCTGCCGGTTTGCTCAGCTCTTCGACATTGAGTTCAACGAAGATGCCGTAGCTTGTCGAATTGGCGAGGATCTTGAGCGCCTGTTGCTGGCTGTCGAGCGCCTCCCGCTCCGACGGCGGACACGACTTGAAGCACCTGAACAAGCGTCGTAAGGTTCCGCCACGTCTCGCGGTCCCGTAAGTCCGCTAGCGTAATCCGGTCCAGCAGCTCCCGTGTTTCTTCGGTCGTCTCCCGCCAGCTCACGCCCTTGGCGATGACGTATCGCCACAAGCCCATCAATGTGCAAACGGTCGGGTACATCGACAGGAAATCGCAATAGAGAACCTGGGTAATGATGCGCCGCAGGTGAACCTCGGAACGCCCACCAAAATAGGTCTGCATGATGATGTTCAGCAGCTCGGGTGGGAAATCCGGCTGAGCGATTCGCCATGACACGATTCCCATTTGCCGGAGGTACGCCTTGCCGATGCCGGCTTCGCTCTTGATCCGGTGCAAGGGCGTTTCGGTAAGCCCGTGCTGGGCGTAGCGGCGGCTGAGTTCGATGAGGCACTCCCACGTGACCTGAACGTCCTGCATCGCGTAGGTGAGATAGTCCCGAGTCAGCGGGCCGCCGTGCTCTTCGGTTGAGAGCTTGCGGCTTGACGTTTCGAGAAACTCGGCGAGCGACGCCAGCGTGTCCGATCGGCTCGTCAGGGCCGCGCCGGCCGTTTTTGCATCGACAAAAAAGCCGCGGCGTACCGGAACCCGTCCATGTTTGCGCATACCCCGTGGCGTGCGCTGTCTCGGCGGCGCGGTAAAGCGGATCATCGATGCTCGCCGCGACAGATGCTTTACCTGCACCCGCGGGCGCCGCGGGTCCTCCGATAATTGGAAGCTGAACCCACCCCGCATCGGGCGACGGCGAGCCGAGCCGTGATGTATTGCGAGCCGCGAAATATCGAATGGCAAATTGAAGCCGACGATCGTCGCCCGCAGCTCGTAGTCGAAGCCGTAGAAGATTTTCTCGACGAATTCCTCCCGCGTCATCCATTCCAGCTCATTCGATCGGCCGAAGCTGACAAGGGTCCGTTGCTCACGTTCCGACAGCGCCGTCGGCTCGTAGAACAAACCATGCTTGATCAGCCGATCGCCATAGCGGACCTGGAATGAGCCGAATCGGAGCCGCTGCGCCGGGTCCGTCGTAGTTTCCGTGTCGAATATGAGTATCCACTCTGACGGCTCGGGTGATGGGCGCCGTTTTCTTACCGGCCCGGCTTCGGCGAGCGACACATAGGCACGGACCGCAATCGACAGATAATCCAGGCCGAGAGTGCGTGCGGCGATGTCGTTCACGGCTTTGCCCCTCCCGGGGCCGGGCTGAAAAATCCCTCGTTTTCAATAAGCACCGTGCCGCAGCGCCGGAGCAGCTCGACGAAAATCTCGGGAACCTTGATCAGTTCCAGGCAGTCGGCGATCCCCAGCAGCAGCCGGCCCATGCATTCGGCCGGCGACGGCGACTTGCTTTGAACGGTTGGCGGATGCTCGTCCTGCCAATCCGAGAGTTTCTGGTGATGGTTGAGGCAGACCGTGATTTGATCGTCGCCGAATTTTCGGCCGGCAATGTGGTGTGATTGCAGGCAATTCGGGTCACTTTCGCCGCAAACGAAACAATTCTTGCCAAAGCTTTCCGCGAGTCGCTCTAGTCGATTTTGCTTACGCTTTTCGCGCTTATGTTCTCGATCGTTCATTGGAGGAGCCTCCCTTCAGACAACAATTTTGTAGACTTGCTCGAAACTGTCGCCGCCTTCGTTCGCGAGTCGGTAAAGTACGTTCGGGCGGGTTTCGAGCGTGTATGCCCGCCCGAGAAAATCTTTGACCTGGACGCCTCTGAAGGGCGCGAGGTAGGCGGGGTCATTGCTGCGCAGAAAGTCGCTGACAGCGTTCCAATAAGCGCCAGCCAGCGCGGCCGGCTCATACCCTTGGACCTCGATTTTTCGCCTTTGCCCGCCGCTATACATTGGGACGCGCCGAACGCGAGGGTCGCTGCCGACAACCCATCGTCCGCGCCGCTTTTGAACAAAGTCGAGATCGCCGAGATACCGGCGCAGCCGTTCGGGTGCGACCTTGGCCTGCCTGGCGGCGGTGCCGAGCTTGCCGGTCTTGCGCAGTGCCGCAACGCCGGCTTCGAGCCGGTCCCGGCTTGCCCGCGTCAGCACGACGTGCCGCTCGGTTGCTCGCGGATGGCCGCGGGCCTGCGAAAGGCTCAAGCCTCTCGCGAATCCGCGAGCCTTCCGCCGGGCGTACTCCTCTCTGTAATCACGGATGCGCGGCATCGTGCAGCGCGGCGTGCCAGGGCTGTATCATGCCCACGAGATACGCTGCGCTAATTACTCAAAAAAGGTGCTCAATACATTACCAGATATTGAGTTTTGAGGATTATTGAGCTGAATTTTGAGGAGGGTTTTGAGGAATCACGTTCTTGCAATCTCTCTCTTTATACTTTACATGTACCCTCCGGATCGTCTCGTTTGACAGTCCTTGGCTGTCCATTGCCGATTTGCCAGACAGGGCCGCTATCCACCCGCGTACCAGCCCGCCAACCTGCGCGGAGCTACGCGCAGAAAGATCGATGCCCTGCGCGTAGAGGGCGGCAATTGCGTCTTGGATCAAGTGGCCTTTTGAAGGGCGTCCAATAGCGTTGCGAGCCGGCACCGCCTCAACTGGCGTAGGCAGAACAGATGCGGTCTGCCGCCTCCTACGCTCTGGTCGGACTACCCGAACCGAATCGAATTGGTGTCCCAGCCCCTTGAGAGACGAATCAAACCAACCGACAAAACTCATTTTGAACATAAACGGTGGAATTTCTTCCACTTGATCGCGAGCGATTCCGTTTTCTATCCGGAATCCATAAGCAATCAGCGTACCATTCGTTAATCTCTCCAACAGAGTTTGTCGCATCTCATTTAGAATTTCCCACTTTTTTTGTTGAGGTTCCACACTCTTTTGGAAATTACGAAGTGCTTCATCGATATTAGCGGGCATCGATTTTGCCTTATCGTGCGGCAAATTCTGAACTTCGTCGTATTCGATACAAAGCCTCGCGCTCGCGAAATGCCAATCAGCATCCTTCAACGGAATGCCTTGACGCCATTTGTCAGCGTCAGAGCGCATTGTCTTGCTCCAGGTTCCTGAATTTTGTACGAACGAAATTTATCTCACAAGACTCCTCAAACCTGATTCAGGGTGAACGATGCACGTGGTATATTCTGTTCAGCACGGTTTGGTCCCTTGGGGTTCGGATTTCTAATCTCACCGAAGGAAGCTCCAATGCGATCACTGCGTCCTAACGGTTAGGATGGAGGCACCATGTGGGAACCAAGCGGCGACATTTACGAGGCAGCATCTATCATAAAGGTCGCCGAGCCGGTGAGTTCGAACACGGCAACTATCCATCGCGGCGATGTTTGCGACAATGCCGAATGGGCCGATCGCAGCACCTATTGGCAACAGCAATCGACGTGGCGACCGCGGCACCCACACCAAAAGCGCAAGGTTCGCAACCCGCTCGTGCTCGGCGGACACGGCGTCCGCCTCCGCATCGATCGCGGCTCGTTATTTGTGCAGAACGGCTTCACGCACTACCCGCAGCAGCGCGAGGAATGGCGCTTCTTCCCCGGCCACCCCGATCTGCCCTCGCGGATCGTGGTTGTTGATGCCGAGGGTAGCATCACGTTCGATGTCCTCGCCTGGCTCTCGGCGCAAGGCATTCCGCTGGTTCAGCTGGATTGGCGGGGCAAGGCAATCGTTGTAGCCGGGGCTCACGGATATATCGCCGATCCCAAACTCGTCCAGGCACAGCGATCGGTGCAAACCGATGATGCTCGCCGGCTGGCAATCTGCCGATGGCTGGTCGCGGAAAAGATCGCGGGTACGCTCGAAACGCTGGAGACGGCGATTCCGGCCAGTCCCGCTCGCGAGACCGCCTTGCGCGAAGGGCAGGCATCGGCGCATCAGATGCGGACCGAGCCGCCACAATCTGCCGATGTCCTTCGCGGGATCGAGGGCCGAGTGGCACAGGCCTATTTCCGAGCGTGGCGGCCGATCGAGCTGGACTGGACAGGCCGAAAGCCGGTTCCGGACGAGTGGCACCAGATCGGGCCAAGGGTGTCGCCGAAAACTGGAACGAATCGGGAAGCGACGCACCCGGTCAACGCCATGCTCAATTACGGCTATGCCATCCTGGAGAGCCACGTCCGGATGGCCGTCTCAGCCGCTGGGCTCGATCCGTACCTCGGCTATTTCCACGGCCGGTGGCGCGGGAAGCAAGGTCTTGTGCTCGACCTGATGGAACCGATGCGGCCGGTCGTAGATCGAGCTGTGCTCGAATTTGTTCGGTCGCATAAGTTCTCGGCCGGCGACGTGATCTTGCGGGAGGACGGAGTTTGCCGGGTCAATCCGCAGCTCTCGCGGCAGGTGGTGGGGCTCACCGCGGACAAGATCGTGGCGGCCACGACCGTGGACCACCTTCTCTCCGTCATGCGTGCAGTCTAGGGGGCCGGGAACGCATAACCACGAGTAGTCTCAGATCACCAATATAGCAGACTGGCTAACTATCGCGGTCAGCGCAGTACCGCCAGCAGGGGAATTGTGGTCAGCGATGCCAGGCCCGCCAGGAGGGCCGGTCGCGAGCAGCGTCTGGCCGGCGTGGGCATGCTCGTTGACACCGATGGCGCCGCTCGCTGCCGCCGCTCAGCACCGTCCCGCGCGTCGTTCCGCCGGACAACACGGTCTGGCTGCCGCCACCCTTCACGGTGGCGCCGCTCGCCACCCCACCGGCGCTGATCGTCTGACGCCCGCCGCTGCTGCTGATTCCGGCGATGTCGGTGCCGCCGCGGTCGGGTGCGGTCATCTCAATCGACCGCTTCGGAGATGTCGACTTGCACGTAATCCGCGCTTTGAAACTTGGGGGTAAAAAAGACACGCCAGGGCTGTAACGACCGGTCTACATCGCCAAGCACCCACCCTTTGTTGTCGCACCCATAGTTCAATCGCATTCCGGCAACGACGCCTGTGGCGCCCGCTACGAGGCTGCACTTCGCTCCATTGGCCAGTCGCAGCGCCCACGCGCTTGGTCCTGAGGAACCGTGATACACGGGCAATGCTTTGTCGAGGTCGATCAACATTAGCGCTTTTGCAAACGGATCGGATGGGCAGGCCACCTGGGTCTTTGCAGGGTTGCTAAAACATGGGTCGTGGATGAAGTTTCCGGTCGTGCACCGCCACGCGTCCGGCCTCGTCGCGGAAAGGGATGAACTCCAGCACGAGCCGCGGACAGTAGAGTCAGCGGTAAATCCCGGTCTCAGGGCTCCGTCGATGGCGTAAGGCGCGTAACGCACGACCCGCGTGGTGCCACCTTCGCGGTGGGGTGGCGCTGATACAGGAACGGGCGGGCGCGGATTTCCCACCACGGCCGGCGGTACCATTTCTGTGTTCCGCGGGGATGGTGCATATGTCGCGAGAAGCCCAGCGCCAACCAACAACCAAAGGCTCGGCGAGACGATGAAACCCCATACCGTCAGGATGCCAGCGAGGATCGAACACCCGATGCCACCGATGCTGGAACCGGCAATACCCCGGATCAGCCCAAACACGGCACAGATAGCGGCAAGCGGAACGAAAATCAGACCGAAGCTGAAGATGCCCAAAACGCCGAAGATGCAGCCGAGCACCCCGGCCACGACACCCTGACTGCCGGAATGCTTGACAACGACTAGCGTTGGTTCCGTCTGCATGGGCCGCACCAGCAACCGGGGTTTGGAGTTGGGCAGTTAGCTTAGCGGGTCGATCGCAAAAATTCACCTGTACCAGGCACCCCGATCGGCAGCGAACCGATCCGGGGGCAGCCATGCGCTGCGCAGGTAGCCCCATTCGTCTGTGATCAGCTCCCGCGGGTCCCCGCGAACCAGCGGCACCCGTTCGGAGAAGACCGGTCGCGTGATCGGAGGCTCGGCCGGTCCTACTCGAAACTGGCCGTGGTTGCCCGATCCTAACCGTTAGGGCTCGGCCGAGGCGGTCGGGCGCCACTGGTCGGCTCGCCTCATGCGTGGCCCGAGCCAGTCGGGTGCAATAGGTGGCCCAGTTTGCGAAGATAATTTTACCACCCGCGAGCCGGGACAACCCCGCCGGCAGCACCGTCCGCGAACTGCGCCACAACCGGGACCGGTCCGCCCGGAAGCCCGATCGGAAGCACGGTCATCGGCTGACGCTGGCGGAATCCTTCGATCTGAGACATGCTGGCCGAGCCGGGGCCGATTTCTCGTAACCGGAGGCTCGGTCCGCATGGCTCTCTCTAAAGTTGTCGAAGGTGGCCCAGTTTCGATGTTATATCTATACCCCCTCCCCGCCCGCGGGGAGAGGGTTGGACCCGTCGCCGACTTATGCCGGGACGGGGATCGCCCGCTGGTTATACATGCGCTTGCGGATCGCGGCGCGCTCGGCTTCGCTGATCGTCGCGGGGTCGGGCGGCAGATCGGCGCCGACGGCCATGCCGCGCTGCACCGCCGGGCGGGCGCCGAGCTCCTCGAACCAGCGCTTGAAATGCTTGAACTCCTCGATGTCCTGCCCCTGGGCCTTCCAGTTGACGGTCCATGGATAGGAGATCATGTCGGCGATCGTGTATTCGTTGCCGCACAGATACTTGTTTTTGTAGAGCCGGTTGTTGAGGACGCCGTAGAGGCGGTTGGCTTCGTCGGTGAACCGGGCGATCGCATAGGTCAAGTCGCCGGCATCGGGCCCGGCGCGGCGGAAATGGCCGCATTCGCCGAGTTTCGGGCCCTGGTTGGCCATCTGCCACATCACCCACTGGGTGACCTCATACTTGCCGCGCAGGTCCTGCGGCCAGAATTTGCCGGCCTTCTCGGCGATGTACATCATGATCGCGCCCGACTCGAAGACGCTGATTGGCGCGCCGCCGCCCACAGGGGAGTGATCGACCATGACCGGCATGCGGTGGTTCGGGTTCATCTTGAGGAAATCGGCGGTGAACTGGTCGCCGCGCTGGATGTTGCACGGGACGATTCTGTAGGGGAGCCCGCATTCCTCGAGGAGGATCGTGACCTTCTTGCCGTTGGGCGTCGGCCAGTAGTGGAGGTCAATCATCGCGAATTTTCCCTTCGGCTGAACGCGCTAGCCCAGGCGGCGGCGCGGTTTTGCGGCGGGGGACACTAGCGCAGCCATAGCCGGCTGACTAGCGGGGCTCGGCCAATGCCCAGGCGAGGAGGCCGGGGAGGCCGATCGCGAATTCGCGCGCGCGCTTGACGAGCCCGAGAGCGAGCGCGGTTTCGGCGGGGAGCCCGGTGAGGGCGGCAACGGCGATGAGGGCAGTCTCCTGCGCCCCCCAGCCGCTGGGAATCAGGAAGGCGGCGCTGCGCGCGGCGAGCGAGAGGCTTTCGAGGAGGACTGCCTCGGCGGCGCCCGTTGATACGCCCATCAGGTAAAGCGTCAGCCACAATTCGCCGGCATGGCCGAGGAAGCTCGCCAGATG
>JBARKH010000597.1:0-8899 GCA_049801295.1 Allostellaceae bacterium
AGGCCAAAGCCTCCCTGACGAATTGACGCGGGCGGGCCGGACCCCGCCCTTCAGAGGCAGGCGCGCATCGCCGCGGCGCTCTCGCTGGCGGCCTTCGTCATGAAGGCGAGATCGCTGCCCGGCAGCACCAGACGCACGCCCATCGCGATGTAGCGGCGCAACAGCGCCTCGTCGGCGATGCCGCCGACGCCGGCGAACTTGTTGTGGGCGCGGCAGGCGTCGCACACCGCCTCGTAGGCGGCAACGATGCGCTCGTCGCCAAAACCGCCGGGGATGCCCAGTTCCATCGCCAGATCGTTGGTGCCAATGAGGAGCGAGTCGATGCCCGGGACGGCGGCGATCGCCGCGGCGTTACTGATTGCGGTCGGGGTTTCCAGCATGACAACGACGAGGGTGGCGGTATTGATCGCCGCGCAGGTCTCGGCGAGGCGCAGCTTGGCATAGCCCAGATGCGGCAGCCCGCCCGCCACCGAGCGATGCCCCAGCGGAGGATAGCGCAACGCCTGCGCAATTTTATGCGCCTCCTCGGGCGTATCGACATGCGGCACCACGATGCCGAGCCCGCCGCCGTCGAGGAACCTTGTCGCCATCCATAATTGCCCGGAGGGGACGCGGGCGACCGGCGCGATCCCGGCCCCCAATGCGGCGACCGCGATCTGCACCGCAATGTCGAGATCCATCGAATTGTGCTCGAGGTCGAGAAACAGCCAGTCAAAGCCGCACGATTTCATGATCGGCGCGATGTCGACCGTGCGCGCCTGGCGCAGGATGACCCCCAGCGCCAGTTCGCCCTGATCGAGCCGCTCCTTCGCGGAATTCTTCAGTACGGCGGCCATGATCCCCTCCTCACTTCACCTCGATGCGCCGGCGATCCTACGCGGCCCGACGACCCGCGTCACGACAAGCGGCGAGTTGTGGCATCATCGGGAAGAGCGAACCGAGGAGAGAGAGATGCCCGAGCGCAATCGACAGATCGTGCTGAAACGGCGGCCCGACGGACTGCCGGTGCCCGAGGACTTCGCGATCGCCGAGGGGCCGCTCCCCAAGCCGGGTGAGGGCGAAGTGCTATTGCGCGGCATCTATCTGTCGCTCGACCCTTATATGCGCGGCCGGATCAGCGGGGTGCGTTCCTACGCGAAGCCGACCGAGTTGGGCGACGTCATCGAGGGCCGCGTCGTCGGGCAGGTCGCGGCCTCGCGCCACCCCGCCTTCCGCGAGGGCGACTACGCCGCGGGCGGCTATGGCTGGCAGCTCTATAGCGCCGTGCCGGCCGGGGGCCTCCAAAAACTCGATCCCACGGAGGCGCCGATCTCGACCGCGCTCGGGATCCTCGGCATGCCGGGGATGACCGCCTATATCGGCCTCACCGACATCGGCCAGCCCAAGGAGGGCGAAACCGTCGTCGTCGCGGCCGCCTCGGGCGCGGTCGGCGCCGTGGCCGGACAGCTCGCCAAGCGCGCCGGCGCGCGGGTCGTCGGCATCGCCGGGGGCGCGGAGAAATGCTGCTATGTCGAAGAGGAACTCGGCTTCGACGCGGCGATTGACCACCGGGGCGACCATCGGGGTGACCTCGGCGCCGCGCTCGACCGCGCCTGCCCCAAGGGGATCGACGTTTATTTCGAGAATGTCGGCGGCGCGGTGCAGGAGGCCGTCTTTCCGCGGCTCAACGATTTCGCC
Organism: Allostellaceae bacterium; assembly: GCA_049801295.1. GTDB lineage: Bacteria > Pseudomonadota > Alphaproteobacteria > ATCC43930 > CGMCC-115725 > DATARH01. The sequence continues at coordinate 1,678 of JBARKH010000597.1, forward strand.
CGCATGGTGATGTGCGGGATGATCGCCGAATACAACGATAAGACCCCGCGCCCCGGCCCTAATCTCGGCGCGGTCGTGCGCAAGCGCATCAAGATCCAGGGCTTCATCGTCGGCGACCAGCGCCATCGCGCCGGCGAGTTCCGCGCCGTGGCGGCGCCTCTGGTGCGCTCAGGCCAGCTCAAATACCGCGAAGACATCGTAGAGGGGCTGGAGCGCGCGCCGGACGCCTTCATTGGCCTCCTGCAGGGCAAGAATTTCGGCAAGCTATTGGTAAAGCTCGCCGACGACCCAACCCGCTGACCAGGACGAAACGGGCGGCACGCGTCTGATCGGCAGCACTAGGTAGATTCCGACGCTCATATCCGCGTTACGCCACACCCACCTTCAAGCAACGGTTCCGCAGTTTTGTTGTTTGGAGGAAACTATGGATCTCTTGCTGATTATCGTCGTGCTTGTCCTGCTGTTCGGCGGCGGCGGCTTTTACGGTTACCGGCGTTGGCGCTAGCCATCGCGGTAACGAAAGCTTGATCCACCCGTCATTGCCGGGTCTGACCCGGCAATGACGGCGAGGGATAGACCCGCGGCTTAGCGCGTGCCCGCCTGACGCGGATCGTTGTCGGGCGAGCCGTAATCGTCGTGATGGCGCAACCAAGCCTGGTTGTAGGGGAGGCCCCGGTAAAGCCGGCCGGCCGGGATTTATTCGGCTTTGCGGCAGTAGACCGCGAGCTTGTTGCCGTCGAGGTCGCGGACATAGCCGGCATAGGCATGGGGCCAGAAGCTGCGCGGGCCGACCGCGCCCTCGTCCTTGCCGCCGAGCGCGAGCGCGGCCTTGTGAAACGCCGCCACCGCCGCCCGGCTCGGCGCCTCGAAGCTGATCGTGCCGCCATTGGCGACCGTCGCCGGCTTCCCGTCGGCCGGCTTCAATACCATGAACTCCTCGGTCGTCTGCCCCCAGCATGAGCCGCCGTCGCCGAAATCCTTGAGGCGCTTGCAGCCCAAGGGCGCCAGCACCGCGTCATAGAACGCGCGCGCCTTCGCCAGATCGTTGGTGCCGACCGTGACATGCGTAAAGATCGCCATGTTTACCTCCCTCTGTCCGACGCTGCACCGCGCAGCTTGCCCTCATTCTAGCCCGATCCGTGCGGATCGCATCGTCTATTCAAGGGGCCGCCATTTGCCGTCCCTGCGCACCAGCGCCGCCACCTCGCGGGCGTATTCGTCGTCGACGGTATATTCGTAGCAGCGAATTTGCGCGACCGCCGGATGGGCCGCCTCGATCGCCGCCAGCGCCTCGCCCAGCGTGTCGAAATCGCCGGTGAATTGCAGCCGGCTGTTCCACACACCCCGCGATGCCCGGGTCAGCATCCCGCGGGTCGGCGCGTCCGTTTCCGGCACCCGGTCGATATAGGCGGTGATCTCGATGAGGACGGCACCCTCCGCGCGCGTCTCGTCGCGGGTCACTTCGATGCGATAAGTCTCATAGGCCATCCGCGAAGCTTATACCGCCGGAGGTGCCGCCACGCTAACATGACGATCGAACAATGCGTGAGGAGGGCTGCGATGATCAACCTGGCTCAGATCGGCCATGTTCTGTTACGGGTCGCCGACGAAGAAGCCTCCAAGCGCTACTACCGCGATGTACTCGGCTTCCGCATCGCCGAGCAGGACCCCGAGCACGGCGGTGTCTTCATGACGCTCGGCGACGGCTTCCACACGATCGACATCACCCAGCACCCCGCCGCGCAGGAGGCCACCCGGCCCGAGCGGGGCCAGCTCGGCCTCGTCCACATCGCCTTCAAGGTCGCCAATTATGCGGCGTTGCGCGAGGCCTATACCCACCTCCTCGACCACGGCGTCGAAATCCAGCGCGCCCTCGACCACGTCTGCCAGCGCAGCCTCTATTTCACCGACCCCGACGGCAACGGCCTCGAAATCTATTACGAGATGCCGCGCGCCCTCGAGCTCTTCCCCAACGGCCGCGGCGACGAAGACGAACGCCTGCCGCTCTCCGCCCGCGACGAGCCGCTGCCCCGGTGGCTCACCGAGGACTGGCCCGGCGCCGCCGCCTACGCCAAAGTCGAGCGGCTGAGGCAGCAGGCGCCCGCCGCCGCGGAGTGACGCCGCTGCTGTAACCACCGGAAATAGAGGGGTGTAGGGCGGATGACCCCGGCGGAAGCCGGGGGTAATCCGCCGGCCCACCGCTATTTCGTGTGAGACTGCAGCCAGTCGGTCCCCGTCTTCCGAGCGGCCCAGGTAGCCCAATCCGAATTTGGGAACATCTGAATCACGCATACCGTATCGTCGGGGTGCAGATGTCTCCGCAAAGTATCGCGGACCGCAGCAGCATTCCCATTTAGGTCAGCCAACCAAACCGAGTTCTGCAGATGCCCGGCATGCCAGGCATTGAGCTGATCGTAGAGCGACTGATAGTCATGATTCTTCGAGCGAACGTCGTAACTTATGACATATAACGCCATGGTCGCAACTCTCCTTCAGCGCCGAGGCACCGTTAAGGAAGCCGCTCTTGACCGAGGAGTCGTACCGTGCATTAATGCACGGGTTGGTTTACGACTTTGCCCGCGAGCGACTTCCGCGAAGCGGGTGCGACTTCAGAGCCGGGCACCTGCCCGGCTTCTTTTTTTGGGTCGCATCGATCACGGTTAATGTCGCACGGGTCGCGCGAGATTGTCAAGGTGGCGTGTGGATGCTGTGTATACGTGCCCGCGGTTTAGCGCGTCGGCTGACGATATACCCGCAGCGCAGTTTCGATCGGCAGGATCATCGTGCGCGGATCTACCGCACAAGGGACGAAATCATATTTGGCATAGAAGGCGGTAGCATCGTCGTCCAACGTATGAACGAGGATCCCGCGGAAACCGACCTGACGATGGATGCTGAGGGCGCGCAGGATAGCATCACGAAGCAAACCGCTGCCGATGCGCTGCCCCCGATATTCCAGGTCAACAGCAAGCCGCCCGATAATGACTACGGGAACCGACTGAGGAAGATTTCTTCTCGCCTTGGCCGTCGGGAGGGTCTCGCGCATGATGCCGCCCGTATGCAGCGAATAATAGCCGACGACCCGGTGGCCATCGGCGACGACAAACGTTCGCGCAGACCGCCCGTCGGCCTTGTACGCCTTCCGGCGCAGCCAATTGTCAAGAACCGGCTTTCCGGATTGGAATGACGAATAGTCGTGACTTTCCTGTATCAGCTCGGGGGCTCTCAGACGAGAGCCCCCGCCCCTGAGTGGTTCGGGAATTACTTCTCCCACGGCGCTTTGCCCAACAGTAGTTGCCTGAGCGCGCTTCTGGGTGCCGGAGGCGCCTCAAGAAGCTGCATCAACTCATCGTACTTGTCGGGCGCGAGCACAAACACGCGCTTCTCCAATAAAACCTCCTCAGCGCGGCGACAGGCGCTGTCCAGCATGAATTCCGTTCGGGTCTTCCCCTCTACCGCCGCAGCGGAATCGATAAGTTCGCGCGCTTGAATCGGCGCGCGAAGATTGATTGTGACGGCACGACGGATATGCGACGACGGCCCGACCGCGATGACCGCAGGTGGGGGCGTCTTTTGCACGACACCGCGAGCGCGCTTGCGCGCTGCGGGCCGTTCTAATTCGGCGACAGCCGTCATGGGGTCTCTCCCTGGAAGGTCCCGTCTCATCGGACAAGCAGGTTATATGCAGTTCGTATACGCATCGTCAACACAGATACCTCATATAATGTTCCGCACATGGCGTTCCACGTAGATCGGATTACCCCGAGACTTCACCACCCTCCTTGGCGGCCTCCTCGGCGGCGAGGCGGTCGACTGTGCGGATCAGGAATTCGCGCGGGTCCTCTTCGCCGAGTTCGGCTTCGGGGAGGCGGGCGAATTCGGTCTTCTGTATCAGGTCGAGAAGCAGCTTGACGGCGCGCAAATCGCCGGCGACGCATTTCTCGACAAGGGCGATGACGATCGCCTCGCGCCTGGTGGCGGGCCGGCGGACACGGCCGCGCGCGCTCGCCGGCCTCATATCGAGTGCCTCTTTGAGCAATGCCGGCAGCCGCTCCGTCCGGTCGCGGCGATGGCGGCGGCCGCCCTCGGGATTGCCGGAGTGGCCCTTCCGGAAACGGCTGTAGAGCGGCGGCCTCTGATAGCCGACCGCATAGTCGAGCGGTTCTTCGGTCATAAAGCGTCGGCGGGGGGTTGACAGCGCGATCGTCTATATACACATATCGCTGATGATTGTCAATGTAATAATTGATGTTATCTCCAGATATGCAGCTCCCATGACGGCGCGAAATTCCCTGCACCGCGCCATAAATTCCCTGCGCTCACGCGCGAAATTCCCTGCTCGGCGGCGCAAAAATCCCTGCCTCCGCGCCGGCATCGGCGGCAGGAGGCGCGCGATATCAAAGTCTTGCGCGGAAACAAGCCGGTCGCCGAAGAAAGCCTTTCCCTGCCGGCAGGGAAATGGAAAAAGGGGCCGCCCCTCGCGGAGCGGCCCCTGGCGTGGATCCCGGCTTGCGCCGGGATGACTTATTCCAGCGCTGGCGCTGCCCCCTCCCATTCCCTCCCCCGTGATCCCCGGGTCAATCCCGGGGAGGGGAGGGTTAGGGTGGGGGTCAGCTGTGCCAGCGGAACTCCTGCGCCTTGCGCTGCGAGCCCTGGCTGAGCTTGATGTTAACGAGGCCCGGGCCGGGGAAGTTCATCAATTCGTCGAGCGCGCCGCGGACGTCCTTGGTGTTCTCGACATAGGCTCCGTAGCCGCCGAAGGCCTGCATCATCTTGTCGTAGCGGGCGCCGTAGATGAGGGTGTTCGGCCGCATGTTGAGCATCGGGTTCTTCGGAATTTCCGGCATCCCCGGGCCGATGCCGCCATTGTTCATGACGACGATCTTGGCCGGCAGGTTGTAGCGGCAGAGGGTCTCCATCTCCATGCCCGAAAAGCCGATCGCCGAATCGCCGGAGATGTGGACAACCGGGCGGTCGGGGTGGACGACGCAGGCGGCGACGACGAGCCCGAGGCCGACGCCCATCGTGCCGTAGCTACCGGCGTTGAGGTAGGAACGCGGGTTATCGAGCGGCATTTGGGTCCCGCCGATATCCATCGTCGTCGCGCCCTCGCTGCACAGCACCACGTTCTTCGGCAGCCACTCGCGGACGTCGCGGAAGAGGCGATAATAGCCGCCGGGCGAAGAATCGTCGTCGATCTGCGGGGCGATCATCGCCGCGTTCTCGGCCGACTTCTTGGCGAGCGCCTGGCGCCAGGGCGACCCCTCGGGGTGGAACCACTGGCGGCCCTGCAGCGACGCATTGAGCTGGGCGACGATCGCCTTGCCGTCGCCGACGAGCGCGACTTCGGCGGGCTTGTTCTGGTGCATCGATTCCGGCTCGATGTCGAGCTGAACAACGCGCACGTCCTTGTTGTAACGCGGCGGCAGGCCGAAATGCAGGATCCAGTTGAAGCGCGCGCCCATCAGGAACACGACGTCGGCCTGCGACAGCGCGAGAGAACGCGCCGCGCCGGCCGATAGCGGGTGATCGTCGGGCAATACGCCCTTGCCCTTCGGCGTGCGCACAAACGGGATCTGGGTCTTCTCGATAAAGGCGCGCACCTCATCTTCGGCGTGCGAGGAGGCCATGCCCTGGCCGATGAGGGCGAGCGGGCGCTGCGCCGATTGGAGGACGTCAAGCGCGTGCTCGATGTCCTGCGGCATCGCCATCGTACGCGGCGGGTCGGGGCATCTGCGGACCGCATCCACCGTGTCGGTATCGCAGGAGCCGGTGATCATATCGTCGGGGAAGTCGAGATAGGTCGCGCCGGGGCGGCCGTAGATCGACTGCCTGACCGCCATCTCGACATAGAACGGGATGCGGTTGACGTGCTCGATCGCGTGCGCCCATTTGGAAACCGGGGTCGCGGCCAGCACCTGACGCTCCTCCTGGAAGGCGCCCATGCCGTTCCGATAGGTTTCCGAGGCGCCGCCGATCAAAATCATCGGCCAGCAATTCTGCTGGGCATTGGCGAGGCCGGCGAGACCGTGGATGACGCCGGGGCCGGTGACGACGATGCAGGAGCCGGGCCGCCCGGTGAGGAAGCCGACCGCGCCCGCGGCATAGGATGCCGCCTGCTCGTTGCGCATCCCGATATAGGGAAGGCCCACCTTCTGGGCAGCTTCCGCGATCGGCCCGACGGGAAACCCGACGACGCCGAACATGTATTGCACGCCTTGCTCTTTCAGGCTTTTCGCCAGCAGATCGGCGCCTTTGATTTCAGCCATGTTTCCTCCTGTGGGACGGGCCGGAAGGGGTCAAGCCCGGGTTGGCAAAGAACTCATCGGCGGGAGATTACGCATTTATCGACCGCGTGGGGAAGGACTCTAGCGTTTGCCTGCCCCGCGTCTTTATTCGATGACCTCGTCGGCGCCCGCGAGGAGCGATGGCGGAAACGTGACACCGAGCGCCTTGGCGGTTTTCAAATTGATCACCAGCTCGAATTTGGTCGGGTTCTGCACCGGCAGATCGCCCGGCTTGGCGCCCTTCAGGATGCGATCGACATAGCCGGCCGAGCGCCGGAAGAGGTCTTCGATCTCGATGCCGTAGGACATCAGCCCGCCGCTCGCGGGATAAATCCGGAAGGGGGAGACAACGGGCAGGTGGTATCGGGCGGCGAGGGCGACGATCGCGTCGCGATGCGTGACGTTGAAACCGTCTGGCAGAACCAGCAGCCCGCCATGCTCTTCGCGCATGAGCCCCGCCATCAGCGCCTCGATCTCGGCATCGTCATGACACGGTTTGGCCCGTGCCGCCACGCCGAGGGATGTGGCGGCCTCCTCGATGTCGCGCAGATAAAGGTCGGCATAGGGAGCCGTCGCGGGATTATAGAGGATCGCCACGCGCGCCACGGGCGGGGTGATCTGCGTCAGCATCCCCAGCCATTTGCCAACCATCGGCGGGTCATAATTGCTGAAACCCGTGATGTTTGCGCCTGGTCGCGCCAGGCTCTTGACGAAACCTTGACCGACCGGGTCGGTAACGAGCGCGAAGACGATCGGGATCGTACTTTTCTGCCGCCGGAGCGCCTCGACAGACGGACTGCCCGCGGCCAACAACACCTCGGAGCCGAGCGCGACCAACTCTGCCGCGTAGCGCTCCAACAGCGCCGGGTCGCCGCTGGCCCAGCGCCACTCGATGCGCAGATTACCGCCCTCTTGCCAGTTGAGTGCGCCGAGCC
>JBARKH010000598.1:0-5462 GCA_049801295.1 Allostellaceae bacterium
GATCGAGGTCGACAGCATCGAGGCTGCCGCGACGCTGGTCGGGCGGGTCGGCCGGCGTGCCTGGCTGACCGTCGGCGCCAGCGCGGTTCCCGCCTTCACGAGGGCGACCGACGTGCACTTTGTCTTACGCCTGATCGACCCGCCGCAGGGGCCCCTGCCGTTGAGGGCATACGAGGTGGTGCTCGGGCGGGGGCCCTTCAGCCTCGCCGCGGAACGCCACCTGATCGAGCGCTACGCGATTGACGTTCTGGTTTGCAAGGCGAGCGGCGGTGCGGCGACCGAAGCGAAGCTGATCGCCGCGCGTGAGCTCTCGCTCCCGGTCATTATGGTCCGGCGGCCGCCGCCCGAACAGGGCTCCGCCGTCGAGACGGTCGAGGCCGCGCTCGACTGGCTCGCCCAGCTCGACGGCGCGGCGCCAGCGCAGAGGATCTCATGAGGGCTCTTTGGGACAGGCTCCCCGCCCGGCTTCTCTTGGGCGCGGGGCTCGTGCTCCTCGTGTCGGCGGGGTGTGCGCGCGCCGAAATAAGCCTGTTCGGCTCCTATTATAACAACGTCGCGCGCGCGGCGGCCTCCAACGACGCGGGAAAGGTGCGCGAGCTGGTGGGTAGCGGTAACAGCCCCAACGAGGTCGACGATAGCGGGCGTACCGGCCTGCAGATCGCCGCGACCAACGGCAACCTCCAGATCGCGGCGATCCTGATCAAGGCCGAAGCCCATCTCGACGTCAAGGACAAGCTCGGCAACACCGCGCTCCACTACGCCACCGACCGCAACCATGTCGAGATGGCGCAGCTCCTCCTCGATGTCGGGGCTGCGGTCGATCCCGAAAACAGGAATGGCATGACGCCCCTGATGATCGCGGCGAGCCGCGGCAATGCCGCGATCGTCCAGGCGCTGCTCGCCAAGGGGGCGAACGTCCGCAAGACCGATTTTACCGGGCGCGACGCCCTGGGTTGGGCCGCCGAGAGCCACCGGCCGGCGGTCGTCCAGATGCTTCAGCACGCCGCCGCCAAGCGGTGAGGCGGGGGGCGAGAGCGATCGACGGCTCGCGATAGAGCGGCCATGCGCATGCGGCCGATAGCCGCCACCGTGGCAGCGGGCGAACCGAGTGGAGGCGAGGCAGATGGAATTCGGCATCTTCAATCTGATGGGCGCGCGCGAAGCGGACAAATCCGCCGCCCAGGTCTTCACCGAGGTCGCCGAGCAGACCCGGCGCGCCGACGAACTCGGCTATACCGTCGCCTGGTTCGCCGAGCATCATTTCTCCAATTACTGCTTGTGCGCCTCGCCCCTGATGATGGTCGCGCATTGCGCCGCGATCACGGAGAAGATCCGGCTCGGCACCGCAGTCGTGGTGTTGCCGCTCTACAACCCGGCCCGGCTCGCCGCCGAGATCGCCACCGCCGACGCCCTGTCCAACGGGCGGCTCTTGCTCGGCATCGGGGCCGGCTACCAGCCCTATGAATTCGAACGGTTCGGCGTCGACATCAAAGACAATCTCGAGATGACCGAGGAGCTTTGCGACATCCTCGATCTGGCGTTTTCCCGCGATTTCTTCACGTACAACGGCAAGCACTACCAGATGCCGGAGACCCACATTCCGGCCCGCCCGGTGCAAAAGCCGCTGCCGATCTACGTCGCCGGGCATACCCAGGCGATGTTCCGCGCCGCGGCGCGGCATGGCTACCGGGTGCTGTCGTCGGGCCGGGTCGGCGGCGCCAAGCTCTTGGCCGCGCAATATGCCGATATCGTCGCCGCGTTCGCCGCCGAGAAGAAGCCGCTCTCGAATGCCCACATCACCGTCAACCGCTTTGCCCACATCACCAACAGCAAGGACGAGGGGCTGCGCTTCGCCGAGAACGCGCGCTATCAGTCGCGCCTCGCTTCCAGCCTCAGGCGTCGCCAGGAGGTCATGCAGGGCACGGTCCTCGTCGACGTCCCCTTCCCCGACGAGCCGCCCATTGAACAGATCCACGAGGATCTGCTGATCGGCGATGTGGAGACGGTCGCCGAGAAGCTCGCCGGCGAGATCGCCGCGACCCACCCGGTGCACATCTGCTTTTCGTTCAAGGTCGGCGACACCCCGCACCAGGCGGCGATGCGCTCGATGGAATTGATGATGAGCGAGGTCAAGCCCCGGGTCGAGCGCGCGATCGGGCGGCTCGCGGCGGAGTGATAGCCCGATAGCACAGCCCCTCACCCTTTCCCTCTCACCGTGATCCCCGGGTCAAGCCCACGGAGGGAGAGGAAACGCGGCGGCGGAAGGGTCAGGCGACCCCGTTCTGCTTGAACCAGGCGAGCATTCGGGCCCAGCCGTCCTTGGCCTCCCAGGCGCGATAGCTCGGCCGGTAATCGGCGTTGAAGCCATGCGGGGTGTCGGCGTAGACGACGCCCTCGCAGGTCTTTTTCGCCGCCCGGCAGGCCGCCTCGCGCTTGTTGATCGTGTCGATCGGGATGCTCGGGTCGGCGCCGCCATAGAGCGCCAGCACCGGGCATTTGAGTTCGCCGACGATGTCGAGCGGGTTTTTCGGGTTCAGTTCGTCGGGTTTGCGGTCGGCGCCGTACCACGGGACCGCGGCCTTCAGACCGGCGTTGTGCCCAGCGTACATCCAGGTCGCAAACCCGCCCCAGCAGAACCCGGTAACCGCTAACTTGGCCGTATTGGCTTTGCCGGTCGATTTGGCGTAGGCGACCGTCGCGTCGAGGTCCGACATCACCTGGGCGAGCGGCACCTTGACGACGATATCGGCGATCAGCTTGGGGATTTCGGTGTATTTCGTCGGATCGCCCTGGCGAGCATAGAGTTCGGAGGCGATCGCGAAATAGCCGGATTTGGCGAGGCGCCGGCAAATGTCCTTGATGTGTTCGTGAACGCCGAAAATCTCCTGGCACACGAGCACGGTCGGGAAATGCCCGCCACGGGCCGGCATCGCCCGGTAGGCCGGCATTTCGCCGTCGGCGGTCTTCACCTTTACCTCGCCGGCGACGAGCCCCTTCGCATCGGTGGTAATGGTCTGGGCCGATACCGGCCCCGCCGACAAGGCGAACCCGCTCGCCAGCGAGGTCATCACAAACCCGCGCCGCGACCAGCGGGCGCGCGGCAGCATGACCTTCAATTCAGGCGCGATCGTATCCATGACGTTCCCCCTGCGGAAATTATTCGCGCCGGAGGATAGGGATTGATGGCCCGCGGCGAAAGTCCAGTTCGCGCAAACGTGAAGCACTAGGCGCTATCCGGCCTTTCTACGACCTATCTCCTGTGCGACCCATCTCCTGATTGCATAGCCAGGGTCACACTTTTATCATCGGGATCAATAACAGCCTGCTGACGGGGAGATCGAGAAATGTGGCAATTCGTACACCCTGTGCTCCACACCCTCCGCATTTTTGGAGCCGTCGTTGCCATCGCACTTTTGGCCATCAATTTCATCACCCCTGCGGCCAGTCAGGGCCAAGCGCCACCAGTTGTGAATGGACCGCGAATACCCAAAATAGGAGACACCGGTACGATCAGACGGAATAATAATGAAATCGTCACTGGTTCATATATCGGCAAAGAGGGCGAGCTAAATTGCTGGTCGCTAAAATCATCGGTGGGGGAAGCTACTAATTGCAATACGCCGGAGGGTAATTTTGTACGAGCAATAGGTAGCTTAAGGCCGGGCAGTGCGTCTCCTCATAACGGCTTTTTCTCCTTTCCCCTATTTGTAGGGAAAAGCTGGGATCATCGGTACACCTATACATTCTCAAACTTGGCCGGAGGCCAAGTTTGGACGCGTGATCGCCGCGCCACGGTGACCAGTTACGAGAAGATTACAGTGCCCGCCGGGACCTTCGACACTTTTAAGATCGAGTCCTCTACGAGCGGGCATAGCGGCAATTACAGCGGCGTCGCACTGGAGACATATTATTATTCGCCTGAGACTGGTGGCATAGTCAAATATGACTCTACTGATTTTAATACTCACACAGAGTTACTTAGCTACACGCGCGCCAAATAAATAACCCCTATACCCTGCCCCGAGCGCCCGCCAAGTCCTCTAACGTCATGGTGAGAGAAGGGCGCTAGCCCGCCTGGCGCGCCGCGGCGGCCGTCGTGATGCGGCGCTTCAGGCGGCGCATTTCGGGAGACAATTTGCGGTCGGCGGCGGCTTTGAGGAAGGCGTCGATCCCGCCCTTGAACTCGATCGTGCGGATCGCCGTGGTGGAGAGCCGCAGGCGGATCGGGCCGAGCACATCGGACAGCAGCGAAATCGTCTGCAAATTCGGCAGAAAGCGCCGCTTTGTCTTGATGTTGGAATGGCTCACATTGTGGCCGACCTGGACACCCTTGCCGGTGACGGGGCATTTGCGGGCCATCTTCAACCTCACGCAGCAACTTGGATCAAAACGCACCGCACGGCCAGACTCGCTCAGGGGCCGCGCGAGGCCGGGTTCTAGGCCCGGCTGCTCCAGGGGTCAAGCCCAGCGCGAGCCGACAAAACCGGAATTTGCGCTATTGTTCGGGATCTGACATGGCGCGAAGTGCCGGTTAAACCCCGATGCTGCTGATCCCCTGCCCGTGGTGCGGGCCGCGCGACGAGATCGAGTTTCGCTATGGCGGGGAAGCGCATATCGCGCGGCCCCCGGACCCCGATGCGCTCGATGATGCGGCCTGGGCGGACTATCTGTTCATGCGCGCCAACCCGAAAGGCCGCCTGGCCGAACGCTGGGTGCATAGCGCTGGGTGCCGGCGCTGGTTTAACCTCCTGCGCGACACCGTCTCGCACCGGATCCTTGTATCCTACAAGATCGGCGACCCGCCGCCGGGACTGCGCGGCGCCCGGCGGCCCGGTTCGTGACCCAGCCGTTCCGCCTGCCGGCCGGCGGCGCGATCGACCGCAGCCGGATTCTCAGCTTCCGGTTTGATGGGCATGCTTACGAGGGCCATCCCGGCGACACCCTGGCTTCGGCATTGCTTGCCAATGGCGTCCGGCTGGTCGCGCGCAGCTTCAAGTATCACCGCCCGCGCGGCATCCTCACGGCCGGGGCGGAGGAACCCTCGGCGCTGGTGCAGCTGGAAACCGGTGCCTCTACCGAACCCAACCGCCGGCCGACCGAGATCCTGCTCTACGACGGGCTCAGCGCCGCCAGCCAGCATGCCTGGCCGAGCCTTGGGCTTGATCTCGGGGCGCTGGTCGGCGGGTTCGGCCCGCTGCTGCCGGCCGGGTTCTACTACAAGACCTTCATGCGCCCGCGCGCCCTCTGGGCGAGCCTCTGGGAGAGGCTGCTGCGCAACATGGCCGGGCTCGGCCGCGCGCCGTCATTGCCCGACCCGTCGCGCTACGACAAATGCCATGCCCATTGCGATGTGCTGGTGGTTGGCGGGGGACCCTCTGGCCTCGCCGCCGCGCTCGCTGCCGGGCGGAGCGGCGCCCGCGTGATCCTCACCGAGAGCGACGAGGTGTTCGGCGGCGCGCTGT
>JBARKH010000599.1:0-10001 GCA_049801295.1 Allostellaceae bacterium
GGGGGGGGGCGCGCGCCCCCCCCCGGCCCGGGCTAGAAAAACGCCAGCGTCCTGATCTCGATGCTTTCGCGGGGCTTGGCGTCGGGGGGCGAGGTCGGGTCCTCGAAGGCGGTGTGGGCGGTCCAGCGGGCGCGGCCGTCCTTCAGCGATTCGTAGACCTTGAAGACCAGCGCCTCGTCGGGCCGCATATGCGGAAACCAGTACCAGCGCTGTGCCGGATCGTAGGTGATGCCATAGGTCTGGCCGGTGCGGCCGGGGTAGCGGCGCTCGTTGACGACGAGCGTTTCGGGCCTGACGGTTTGCGCGTCGCAGATCGCCAGCGGGTGGCTCTCGACGGGATGGTTGATCGGGCGCCACACCTGGATGATCGCGAAGCGGCCGCGCAATAATGCCTCGGCCTCCGCGCCCATGAGGTCGCGCACCCGCTGCGGCCCCGACCATTCGGTGTAATCGTTATGGACGCGGCTGACGACGTCGCGGATTTTCATCGTTTCGCGCTGCTCGTCGCTGGCCGTGCGCAGCGTATGGTCGAAGACGACGACGCGCTTGGCGCCGCTGACCTGTTTGATCAGCGTCTCGCACTCCGGGTAATAGACGCGCCGGACTTCCGCGTCGTCGAAGAAATCGGCGACCCGCGTCGGGGAACCGACAAAGCGGAAGCCCTCGCGCTCGAATTGGAAGCCGCTGGCGAGCGGGCGGCCGTTGTGCATGGTGACGGGGTGCGTTTCGCTGCCGCCGCCGATGCGCTCGTCGCGCCCGCCGGGTGCGGCGACGTAGGTCACCAGCTTGTCGGCACCGCCGGCGAGATAGAAGAGGTTCGCCTCGATCGTGGCGGGTGCGGTGTCCAGTTCGGCGATCTCGGCCATCGGCGGCTCCTCAGCGGCGCAATAATACGATGATAGGGTCGCCCGGCCGCGCGTTCAACCGGCGGCGGCGGCGTTGGCGAACAACGAGCGGGCGACTCGACAGGGCGAAATTTCGTTCTAATCTTGCCTGACCGTTAGAGACCGGAGGGGCCGATGCAAACCCGCTCGCGCGGCACATACGAACTCGCCGGCCGCGAAATCGTCGCCGAAGGCGCCGATCTGCGCGCGCAGGTCTTGACCTTGGCCGAGGGGCAGAGCGTTCCGTGGCATTACCACAGCGAGATCACCGACAGCTTTGTCTGCCTCGAAGGCCCGATGGTGGTCGAGACCCGGGCGCCGCGGCACAATTACCGGCTCGAACCGGGAGAACGCTGCGCGGTGCCACCGAAGACCGCGCATTACGTCCATGGCGAAGATGCCGGCGCCTGCAAGTTCCTCGTCATCCAGGGGGTCGGGATCTACGATTTCGTGCCCATCGGCTGAGGCCGCTACTCGCCGCGCACCTGCACATTGAGATGCGCGGCGGCGGTGGCGGGGCCGTGACCGACTTTGAGCGAGAGGACGATGTCCTTGGCCAGTTCGCGGGTTGTCGTGCCGAGCTCGGCGAAATCGGCCGGCGGCTCGGGCTTGCGGTTGAACAGCCAGGAATCGCCGCGGGTCGAGGCGACCACTTCGAAGAGCGCGACCCCGGGCCGGTCGGCGTTGATGACCTGGCGCAGCGGCGCGTTGGCGCCCACCTGCGCATCAGGTTGCCGGCGGTTGGGGAAGACGAGGGTCGTCGCGCCGTTCGGCATCACTCGCAGCACGGCGACATAGGCTGCCCGGCTTACCTCTACCGAGAGGATGATCGGCTCGCCGACGCTGTAGCGGCGGTCGGCACGGTCGAGCGCGGCGCTGATTGTCAGTTCGCCCGCTTTCTGCTCGGCCGCCTTCACCTCAGCGGGGGCGATCTTCATCGCGGCGATGACTTCCTGCGCGTCGCTCAGAGTGTCCTTCGCGCCGATGGCGGCGCAGGCCGCGCCCGCCGCCACCCAGATCGCGAGGAGGACGCGCGCGCCCCGCATTCGGCCAATTGGGCGGCCTATTGCGCCGCGCTTGCGAGGGTCGCGCGGCGAGCCGGCAGAAAGCGGTCGAGGACCTGTCCGGGCCCGCTCTCGAGCCGTGCGTAGCCCTTGGCGCCGAAGACCCGGACCCCGTTGACGAAGACGCCGTGGACGCCCTTCGGATCGCGGATCGTGCGCGGGCCGCCGCCGGGCAGGTCGTTGACCCGGCGCGAGGCGGAGATGCCGACGGTCGCGGGATCAAACAAGAGGAGGTCGGCGAAGGCGCCCGGCGCGATCCGGCCGCGATCGGGGAGGCCGTAGAGCTCGGCCTGGTGGCTGGTCAGGCGGCGCACGGCCTCGGGCAGATCGAAGGCGCCGCGGTCTCGCACCCAATGGCCGAGGAAATAGAGGCCAAACCCGGCATCGCACAGATAAACCAGATGCGCGCCGGCGTCGGAGAGCGCGATGACGCCTGCGTTGTGCTTGACGAGCGGCTCGACCCCGTCATCGACGGCGTTGAAGAAGCGCCCGATAAACCCGGTCTCGAGGTCTTCCTCGAGGCCGAGGTCGAGCATCACATCGAGCGGATCCTGGGCGCAATCGCGCGCGATGTCGGCGATCGTGCGGTCGGCGAGCCCGCTATTCTCGGGCTTTATCGGGGCGGCGACGACGACGCGCTGCCAGTTCCCCTGAAACACGGTCCCGGGCAGCGGCGTCTTCAGATCGGCGCGGAAACGGTCGCGGAAGCTCGGGTCGCGGAACACCGTCTTCAATTGTTCGCGGTCGTAGGCCTTGATCGGGTCGAAGGCCGGGTGGGCATAAAACGGATAGGCGCTGGCCAGCGTGAAATCGAACGACAAGGGCTGGCAGGTGATCTGGATGTAAAGCTCGTTGCCGCGCGCCTGGGCGGCGGCGCAGGCGTCGAACATGCCGATCGCGCGCTGGGGATAGGATTCGTTATAGAGCGCGAGCGCGGTGCTCATGAAGATGCGCCTGCCGTGCCGGGCGGCAATCGCCTCCATCGCCGCGACCGGGCTCGGACCCGACGAAATCTCGACGACGCCGCGCCCCGGACCGCCCATCGCCCCAACGAGCGCGTCGAACTCGGAGAGATCGCTGATCGTCGAGGGCATCGGCACCCCGCCCCAGCCCGAATGGTTCAATGAATAGGAGGCGCCAAGCCCGATCGCGCCCTGGTCCATGGCCTCCGCGACGAGCCGCTTCATCTCGCTCAGCTCGGCCTCTGTCGGCTCCTTCCTTACCGAGGCATCGTTGCCCATGACGGCGGTGCGCACCGCCGAATGCCCGACCAGGACGGCGAGGTTGGCGTAGGGACCCGAGCGGCGCAGCCGGCTCAGGTATTCGCCGAAGGACTGAAACTGCCAGTCGATCCCGGCGCGCAGGGCGTCGAGATCCATGCCCTCGACGACCGCGAGATTGCGCATGATGAGGTCGCGCAGCTCGGGCGGGCTCGGCACGATGCCGAAGCCGCAATTGCCCATCACCACCGAAGTAACGCCGAGCGAGGGCGAGGGCGACAGGGTCGGGTCCCAGGTCACCTGAGCATCGTAATGGGTGTGCAGGTCGATGATGCCCGGCATCAGCGAGAGCCCGCCGGCGTCGACGATCTGGGCGGCATCCTTGCCGACCGCGCCGACCGCCGCGATGCGCCCATCCTTGACCGCGACATCGGCCTCTACCGGGTCATGGCCGAGACCGTCGAAAACGCTCGCGCCGCGGATCACCAGATCGTACATGCCGTTCCCTCCTCAACGATGCCGCTCATGCCAAGCGTAGCGGCGCGCGCGCATCTCGGAAAGTGAGCGGATTGGTGCCATGCGTCCTTCGAGACGCGTCCCTGCGGGACGCTCCTCAGGATGAGGAAAATTATATGTGTAACAATAACTTATCCTCATCCTGAGGAGGCGCGAAGCGCCGTCTCGAAGGACGCGCTGATGCTCCCGCTCAATTGAGCGCCAGGGGCTGGCCGGCGAGGTCCTCGGCGCGTTCGACGGCGATCAGCACCGCATAGCCCTTTTTCTCCGGGTCGCGCTCCTTTTCGGGCGGGACCAGCCGCTTCCAGACCTCCTCGTAGATCGGTCCGGATTTGTAGATCCTGGCGGTGCCGTAAAAGCGGGCGATGCCGCCGCGCGGCAAGACACCCTCTTCGCGCAGCGACGGCTTCCTGAAATAGATCGTCAGCTTGCTGCCGTCCTTCATCGCGTCGGCCGAGCTGCCGGTGCCGCGCTCCCAGAGGCCAATATGCTCGTCGTCGAATACCATCGTGCCGCCGCGCGGGGTGACCTGCGCAAAACCGTTGGGCAATACCGAGCCCAACAGGCACACATTGGCCGGAAAGGCGGTGTTGATGTGCGAATGCAGGATTTTCGGGATCTTGGCCATTTTGAGGTCCTCTGGTTGGCGAAGCTAGGCGCGCGCGACCTGCAGCTTAGCGCCGTAATTGGTGTTGAGCCACCACACCCGGTATTCGCCATAGGTGATCGGAGGATATTTGGGCGGGTTGTCGGCGCTCTGACAGGTCGGCAGGCAGGCGATCTTGTGGTCGATATGCGGCGTATAGAAGAACGGCGTCGAATAGCGGTGCTGGGCTGTGAGGTTGATCGCGAGGTGCTGGGTCGAGAGGAAGCGGTCGTTGGTCCAGCGCCTCAGCATGTCGCCCGAATTGATGACGAAGGAGCCGGGGATGCGCGGCGCCTTCAGCCACGGGCGGCCCTGCGGGCGGATATAAAGCCCCTCGACATTGGCCTGCGGCAGCACGGTGAAGAAATTCGCGTCCGTGTGCGGCGCCAGCCCGAACTGGTTATCGCGGTAGGATGTCGGCGGATAGTGCGTGAGGCGCAGCACGCATTGCGCATCGACAAAGGCGGCATCGAAATAATCGGGGGCAAGCTCGAGCGCGGTGGCGAACACCGGCAAGAGCCGCTGCGAGAAGGCTTCCATCGCCGCCCAATAGCTGAGCAGGAACGCGCGGAACCCGGGGAGGCCGTCAGGCCATTTGTTGGGTTCGCGGAAGAGCTTGCCGGCAAGGACCTCGGGGTCGTCCGGGGCGCGCTCGCGGTCCATGAAGAAGGCTTCGTTGAGGTCGGGCTTGTCGTTGTCGTTGACCTCAGAGGTTTTCACCGAATAGGCGCCCGACGGCAGATAGCCGGTGAACCCGCTGCCCGCTCCCCGCCCGGTCGCGAGTTTGAGCTTGTCGGCGAGCGGCAGCGCGTGGAAGCGCCGCGTCTCTTCGACCACGCCGCCAATGAGCTCGGCCGCGACGCCGTGGTTGACGACGATGAGGAACCCGATGTTTTCGAGCGCCTCGCGAAGCTCTGCCGCGGTGCGCTCGAGCGCCCCCGCTTCACCGCGCAGATAGGCGGCCAGATCGATCACCGGAAACTCTTCGCTCGACGCCCCGCGCAGCATGTCGAGCGTGATGGCCGCGTTCATCAACTCGCCCAACTCTTCGTTGAGCTGCTTGAACCGGTCCACCTGATCTTTATGGTCGACATCAGGTACGATTCCCGTACTGGTTGAATGCGGCAACGCAGGGGCAGCGCCAATCCGGGTTCATCGACGACATGAGACCGTTCCATTGTTATCATCATACCACGCGAATATGGCGATTTTAGCGGCGGCTCACGCCGGAAGTTTGTCGCCATCCGGCGGGGCCGGCACCTCGAAGGCGTTAACGACGCCCGACAGCATGCCGAAATACCCGGCGAAGGCGGTCAGCTCGACCAGCCACTGCGTCCCGTGGCGCTTTTGCAGGCGGTCGAAGACGGCCTGGTCGACCCGGTTGTCGCGCACCAGCTGGCGGGTGAAGGTTACGATGTCGCGCTCGTCTTCGCCGAGCCCGGCGGGGTCGCCCTTGGCGCGCAGGATGTCGATCGTCGCCTCCGGCACCCCGGCGCGGCGTGCGGCGCCGACTTGCGCCGACCAGACGTAATGCGCGTCGCGCTCGCGGACCGAGGCGAGGATCGCATGCGACAAGAGGCGCGGCTCGACAACCGTGCCGCCGCGATTGAACTTGACGAATTGCAACATCCGCTCGGCCAAGGGCGGGCTGTGCAGCAGCATGCTGAAGGGCCCGCGCACCTGGCCGAAGACGCTGACGACATCGTCGACCACGGGGTGAAATTCGGCCGGGACATCGCCCTTGCCGGTAATCGGCGGGACACGTGGCATGACTTCCTCCTATTTCCTAAAATCGCCAGCCGTCATTCCCGCGGAAGCGGGAATCCAGAGCAGGCGCTGGGCCGGTCGCCCTGGACCCCCGCTTTCGCGGGGGCGACGAGGGTGAGCTGGTTACAGGCCGGCGTAGGGCTTGCCCCATTGGTCGCCGTAGACGAAATCCTTCAAGGGGCCGCGGCCGACCGGGCCGAACTTGCCCATCGGGTAGCCGATCGGCAGGATCGCGTACGACTGGACGCCCGGCGGCAGACCGAAAATCGCGTCGCACTCCTTGCCGAAGCCGGTATGCCGCGTCGTCAGGGTCGTGCCGAGGCCGAGCGCGCGCGTCGCCAAGAGCATGTTCTGCACCGCCGGGTAGATCGACGAACCGACCGTGCGCCCCGGGTTCTCGCCACCTTCCAGGCAGGCGACGATCCACACCGGCGCCTCGTGATAGTGATCGGTCAGGTATTGATTGGCCGCCCCTTGGCGTTTGTAGGCTTCCGGGGTGGTGCCCGGCGGCGGCGGGCTGTTGGCGTAGCGCGGACCCACCGTCTCGTCGTAGAGGCGCTTATAATAGACCTGGACCTTCTTCTTCACCTCCGGGTCCTTAACGACGAGGAAGCGCCAGCGCTGGGTGTTGCCGCCATTGGGCGCCCATTGCCCGGCCTGGAGGATCTTGTTGATCAGTTCGTCGGGCACCGGATCGGGTTTGAGACGCCGCATCGAGCGCATTGTGCTCATCACTTCAAAAATGTCGGGCATCGCATTCTCCTGATTGCGCAGTCGTTTGTCGTCCGGCGAGGCGGCTCATGCGCCCCGATAGGGCTGGCCCCAGCGGTCGCCGTAGACGACATCCCGCAGCGGCCCCCGGCCGAGCGGCCCGAAATTGCCCATCGGCCAGCCGATCGGCAGGATCGCGTAGGATTGGACGCCGGGCGGCAGGCCGAAAATCGCGTCGACTTCCTTGCCGTAGCCGGTGTGGCGCGTCGTCAGGGTCGTTCCGAGGCCGAGCGCGCGCGTCGCCAACAGCATATTCTCGACCGCCGGATAGATCGACGATCCGGCGGTGCGGTTTGGGTTCTCGCCGCCTTCGAGACAGGCGACGATCCACACCGGCGCCTCGTGATAGTGGTCCGTCAGGTATTTGACGGCCGCGTGCTGCCGCTCGTAGCGCGCGGCGTCGGAGCCAGGCGGCGGCGCGCTCGACGAATAGCGCGGCCCGACCTGCTCGTCGTAAAGGCGGCTGTAATAGGCCTGCACCTGCTTTTTCACCCCCGGGTCCCTGACCACGAGAAAGCGCCAGCGCTGGGTATTGCCGCCCGACGGCGCCCACTGCCCGGCCTGCAAGATTTTCTGAATGAGATCGTCCGGGACGGGATCGGGCTTCAGGCGGCGCATCGCCCGCATCGTGCTCATCGCTTCCCAGATGTTGTCGGTCGAGCTCTGGTTGGGCATGGGCGTCTCCTCGCTACCGCGAATTTGGCGGGACTTTAGTCGGTAGGATGGGTTGAGCGAAGCGAAACCGATCGCTCGCTCGCGCATGGTGGGTTTCGCTTGCCGCTCAACCCACCCTACGAGATCGGTCGAGGCGCCGGCTCAGCTCGGCACCAGGCCGCCATCGACGTTGTAGGACTGGCCGGTGATGTTGCGAGCGCCGGGCGAAGCAAGGAAGACCGCCATCGCGGCGATGTCCTCGGGCGTATTGGCGCGGCGGATCGGGATCGCCGCCTCCTGCTCGGCGAGGAGCGCTTCGACCGAGATGCCGCGCTCGGCCGCGCGGGTGACCGAATTGCGGGCGCCCAGTTCGGTGCGCGTCACGCCGGGGCAGATCGCGTTGACGTTGATGTTATGGCGGCCCAATTGCTGCGCGGCCATCTTGGTCAGTGCGATAACCGCGCCTTTCGAGGCGGCATAGGCGGCGTTGGAGGCTCCGGCATAGCCGCGCCCGCTGATCGAGGCGATGTTGATGATGCGCCCGCCGCCCGACTTCATCATCTCGCGCGCGGCGCGTTGCAGGCAGAAGAAGACGCCCTTGGCGTTGACCCGGTGGATGCGGTCCCAATCCGCTTCGGTCAGATCCATGATGTAGGCGTAGCGGGTGACCCCGGCGTTGTTGACGATGATGTCAATGCGGCCGAGTTCGGCGACCGTCCGCGCCACCATCGCGTCGATCGAGGCAACATCGCCGCAATCGGCTTCAATCGCAATCGCCCGGCGGTTATTACCGGCGGCGTCCTTGGCGGTGCGCTCAGCCGCCCCGAGGTCGATATCGGCGGCGGCGATCGCCGCCCCTTCCGCCGCCATCGCCAGCGCAATCGCCCGCCCGATCCCGGCCCCCGCCCCGGTCACCAGCGCGACCTTGTCCGCTAATATCGTCATGTCTGATCCCTCTCGGCGAGGAGCCGGCGCAATTCGGTCTTCAGCACCTTGCCGTAATTGTTCTTTGGCAGCGAGTCGACAAAGCGGTAGTCGCGGGGGCGCTTGAAGCGGGCGATCGCATCGAGACAGAGTTGGTCGAGCGCGGCCCGCTCTACGATCGCATCCGGCCGCGCGACGATAAAGGCGACGACCTCCTCGCCCCACTCGGGGCGAGGGCGGCCGACGATCGCGGCTTCGACGACACCGGGGTGGCGCAAGAGGATTTCCTCGATCTCGCGCGGATAAATGTTGCTGCCGCCCGAGATGATCATGTCCTTGGAGCGGTCGCGCAGCGTCAAAGACCCGTCCTCGTCCATGCTGCCGAGGTCGCCCGTATGAAGCCAGCCGCCGTGCAGGGTCTCGGCGTTGGCGGCCGGGTTTTCCCAATAGCCCTCCATCACGCAGTCGCTCTTTGTCACGACTTCGCCGATCTCGCCCGGCGGGAGTTCGGAGTCGTTGTCGTCGACCACCCGGACCATGACTCCGGTGCGCGGCACCCCGCACGACCCCAGACGCGCTTTGTCGGCGTGGAGGCGCTGCGAGAGGCCGGTGATCGTCATCGGCGACTCACCCTGGCCGAACAGCTGGTAGAGGCGCGGCCCGAACAACTGCAGCGCCTTTTCGAGATCGGCGACATACATCGGCCCGCCGCCGTAATAGATCGTCTTCAGATTGGCGAGATCGGCGCGAGGCACCTCCGGCGCGTGGGCGAGCCGGGTCAGCATCGTCGGCGCCGCGAACAGTGAGACGCGCGGATGCTCGCGGATGACGCGGAGAATCTCGCCGACATCGAAATGCGGGAGAACGATCTGGTGCGCGCCCTTCAGGACGAACGGCAGCGCATAGAGCCCGGCGCCGTGCGAGACGGGCGCCGCCAAAAGATGCGTATCGCGCTCGTCGAGGGCATCGATATCGGCGTAATAGCACTGGCTCATGAAGAGGAGGTTGCGGTGGCTCAGCACCGCGCCTTTCGGCCGGCCGGTGGTGCCCGAGGTATAGAAGAGCCAGGCCGGGTCGCTCGGGGCGCCCGGCTCGGGACGGAGCGGGTCAGCGCCGGTCAGAAGAGCGTCATAGGCGGTGGTCTGGGTCGAGATCACCGCCTCCAGGCTGTCGACCGCGCCGGCCAACGGCCTCAGCGCCTCGGCGAGGCCCGGCGTCACGACCAGGAGGCGGGCGCGCGAATTCTCGGCGAGATACTGGACCTCGCGCGGATGGAGCCGGGCATTGGCCGGCACCGCGCACAATCCAGCCGCCCAGCAGCCGAACAACAATTCGAAGAACTCGCCGCAATTTTCCAGCGCCAGCAGCACCCGCTCGCCCGGCGCGAGGCCGCGCGCCCGGAGACCACCAGCCAGGCGCGCGACCCGTAGGGCGAACTCGCCGTAGGTCCACGAGTGGCGCTCGTCGCTGACCGCGGCCCCATCCGGCAGCCGGCGCGCCACATCGAACAAGAGCGCCGCCAGGTTCATCGGCTCAACGCTTCCATGGTGGCTCG
>JBARKH010000600.1:0-7127 GCA_049801295.1 Allostellaceae bacterium
TGCCGGTGCTGAGGCCGGGAGGGCGCGCCGCGGCGGGTTCGCCGCGCATCCGTGCGAGCGGAGACGGGAGCGCGGGGTCGACACCTTCCTTGTGGTGGGGGTAGCGGCAGCTTTCGACAAAGGCGCGCGCCGCGCCCGCGGTTTCCGCCTGGCACAGGATGATTCCATGCGCGCCGCGCCCGAGGATCTGGCGGAATTGCCAGGCATTGTAGCGCACGTTTGCGTCGTCAGTGCCGTTGACCGGGGCCTCGACGATGATCGCCGGGGTGCGGTGGCCCGAGCGGGTCGGGCCGCCTTCGACGAGGCCGGTCAGGTAATCGGCGAGCCCGGCCATGTCGAAGGCGCCGTGCTCCATGCCGATATTGATGTAGTCGGCCCAGGTGGCGGCATCCTCGCGGCCTTGCGCGCGGCTCAGCGTGTACCCGCTATGGCCGCCGAGATAGTAGATCGCCTGGTTCTGCGCCAAGAGTTCGATGGCGCGGTTGATGGGGCTTGCCACGATCCGCCTCCCTAGCCGCCGACACCCCAGGCGATGGCGTTGCGCAGCAATGTGTTGAAGGCCGGAACCTCCCACGAGCCGTGAAAAGTCGGGGGCGTCGTGTCTCCGGGGCTGGCGGCGCGGGCCGCGTGGATCGCCGGGTTGTGGCAATGGCCGAGCGCGACATAGGTGACGCCCCCCTCACCTACCGCGCTTGTATAGCCGATGACCCGGGTCTTGCCGTCGGGCTGCAGCGAGGTGTCCGAACCATAGAGGGCGCCGACCGCCGGCCAGACGCCGCTGGCGCCATAGTCGGCGGTCAGGAGGATATGCGTCGAGGCGGGGTCCTGCAGTTCGATGAAGTAGGGCTCGTCCTCGACCTCGAACGAGGGGCCGAGCCCCCTGGTAAGGGGGGAATCGCCGGCGCGCACGTCGACGCGGATCTTGCAGATCGGCGGATGGGTCAGAAAGCGGCTGCCGAGGAGCGCGTGGTGCTCGGTGGTAACGGTGCGGCGGTTGCGCATGCCCTCGACCCGCTCGGCGCGTCCGCCGCTGGTGCCGTGCAATGCCAGCCAGTGGCCGCCGGCCTCGAGCCAGCGCCGGATCGCGCCCGACTGCGCCCTATCGGGGTAAGGTCCCGCGACGTAAGTGATGAGCAGCTGGCTGAGCGGCAGCCATTTCTCGACATCGGCGAAGTCGTTGGCGACCGAGGCGGGAATGTCCTTTTCGGCGAGGAGCCCGAGGAGCCGGAGCCGCGCATAATCGTGGTCGTGCCCGCTCATCGAACCGGGCGGAAAACCGCCGGCGATGAGATGCGCGTGGGCCGAGTTTGTCGCTGTCATCGGATCACCTTGCTTGCTGTGCGCCGCCCGTAAAAGCGTTGCCGCCAGTTTCTCACCTTTCCCTGTCGGGGCGGAGAGAGAAAAGCGGGGCTTGCCTCTGGCATCAGACGGGGGGCACGATCGGGCAGCAATGGCGGAGGGTGACATGAGCACTGGCAGCGAAGGCTTTCTCCATCCCGAGTTCCTGGTCGAGAGCGAGGGGCTGGCGGCCCGGCTCGGCGACCCCGAGTTGCGCGTCTTCGATTGCACGATCCACCTCATTCCCAACCCCGATATCGGCTACACCGTGAAGCCCGGGCGCGAGGATTTCGAGAAGGGCCACATCCCGGGCGCCCAGTTCATCGACCTCCAGGCCGACCTCTCGGCGCCGCATCCCAAGCTCCGCTTCATGCTGCCGAGCGCGGCGGATTTCGCCACCGCGATGGGGCGGTTCGGCGTCGGCGACAAGAGCCGCGTCGTCCTCTACAGCACGACGACCCCGCAATGGGCAACGCGCGTCTGGTGGATGCTGCGCAATTACGGGTTCGACAACGCCGCGGTCCTCAATGGCGGGTTTCAGAAATGGGCGCGCGAGGGACGCGCGGTCGAGACCGGCCCGGCGCGGCCGCGGCCGGCGGCCATGTTTACCGTGCGCGAGGACCGCAAGCTGATGGTAGGCAAGGAGGCCGTGCGGAGCGCCATCGGCGACCCCGCCACCTGCACGCTCAACGCCTTATCGGCGGCACAGCACACCGGCACAGGCGGCACGGTTTACGGGCGGATCGGGCGGATCGCCAAGAGCGTCAACGTGCCGGCCGCGGCGCTCATCGATCCGGCGACCGGCGCCTTTCTCCCGGCGAGGGATCTGCGCGCCAAATTCGATGCGGTCGGCGCCTTCGACAAGAAGCGGGTCATCACCTATTGCGGCGGCGGCATCGCGGCGAGCGCGGACGCCCTCGCTCTCGTCATGCTCGGCCATCCCGATGTCAGGCTCTACGACGCCTCGATGTCGGAATGGTCGAACGACGAGAGCCTGCCGATGGAGACCGGCTGAATTAACCGAGTAATCGTCGCCCCCGCGAAAGCGGGGGTCCAGGGGCAAACGACCGAGCCCTGCCTCTCTGGATTCCCGCTTTCGCGGGAATGACGATCAGGGGCGCGGCTCACACCGTCAGGTAGCGGCGGCGGATCTGTTCCTCCTCGGCGCGGAAATCCGCGGGGGTGGCGCTGTAGACGATGCGGCCCTTGACCATGATCAGGAGACGGTCGGCGATCGCTTCGGCCAACTTCATGTTCTGCTCAACAAGAAGTACCGTGACTCCTTGATTACATAGGAGGCGGATCACTCGGGCAAGGTCGCGCACGACGAGCGGCGCGAGGCCCTGGCTCGGCTCATCGAGCAGCAGTACCTTGGGGTCGCTCACCAGGGCGCGGGCGATCGCCAGCATCTGCTGTTCGCCGCCAGAAAGCTGCACGCCCTTGTTTTGGGCGCGCTCGCGCAAGGCGGGAAAGAGCTCGAAGAGCCGCGGCAAGGGCCAGGCTTTGGCCGGCTTGCGTTCGGCGACGCGGATGTTCTCGATCACGGTCAGATCTGGAAAGATCAGCCTGCCCTCGGGAACGTACGCAAAGCCGGCGCGGGCGATCTTGTGCGGCGGCCAGCCGGCGACGTCGGTACCGTCGAGCAGCACCCGCCCGCCCGATGGCGCGAGGAGGCCCATGATCGTGCGCACCGTCGTCGTCTTACCGACGCCGTTGCGCCCGAGCAAGGCGGCGATCGTCCCGTCGGGCACCTCGAGATCGACGCCCTGCAGAATGTGGCTGGCGCCGTAATGCGCGTTCAACGCTTCGATTGTCAGCATCTTGGCGCAAGCATCAGGCGAAGCCGCCGAGATAGGCGCTCTGAACTTCGGCGTTGTCCTTGATCGCCTGGGGAGGTCCGTCGGCGATGACGGCGCCGCGATGGAGGACGGTGATCTGGTGGGCGAGGCGGAACACCACCTCCATGTCGTGCTCGACGAGGAGGACAGTCATCTGCCCGTCGGCGAGGAGCCCGGCGAGGGTCTGAACCGCCTGTTCGGTCTCCTCGACCGAAAGCCCCTGGGTCGGCTCGTCAAGGAGGAGGAGGCGCGGCTCCTGCGCGAGCGCCATCGCAACTTCGAGGAGGCGCTGATCGCCATGCGAGAGGAGCCCGGCCGGGCGATCGGCGATCGCCCCGAGGCCAAGCCGTTCGAGCGCCCGATCGGCGCGGCTGCCGGCGCGCGCCAATATTGCGGCGCCCCCTTGGAAATGCCAGCGCCTTGTGTCACGCGCCTGGGCGGCGAGCCGCACGTTGTCGCGCGCGCTCATCTCCGTGAAGAGCGCGGTCAATTGGAAGGTGCGGGCAATGCCGCGCTGGCAAATCCGCGGCACCGAAAGCCCGGTCACCGCTTCGCCGGCAAAATGCACACGCCCCTCGGTCGGCTTCAAGACGCCGGTGATCAGGTTGAAGAGGGTCGACTTGCCGGCGCCGTTCGGGCCGATGATGGCGCGCACCTCGCCCTCCTCGACCCGCATCGACACGTGGTCGACCGCGACGAGGCCGCCGAAGCGGCGAGTCAGCTCAGCGAGTTCGAGTAGCGCCATCGGGGTGTCCCCGGAGGAGGCGGGCCGTAAGGAGGCCCCAGATGCCCTCCGGCGCGAAGATCACGAAAGCGAGAAACATGAGCCCGAAAAACAGGGCCCAGGCTTCGGTGTAATTGCTCAGCTGGTGCTCGACGGTGAGGAAAAAAGCCGCGCCGAGGATCGGCCCGACGAGCGTCCCGGCGCCGCCGACGATGACCATGATGACGACCTGGCCCGACAGCAGCCAGAACAGGAGTTCGGTGTTGGCGAAGCCGGCGAACGGAGCATAGAGCGCGCCCGCCAGGGCCCCCAGCGCGTAGGACAGCGCGACGATTGCGATCTTGTAAGCGCGGGTGTTGTAGCCGAGCGCGAGCGTTTTTGGCTCGTTCTCGCGGATGCCGCGCAATACGGCGCCAAACGGCGAGCGCACCAGCGCCCGGCAGAACAGGAAGGCGGCCAATAGCGCGATGACGACGAGGTAATAAAAGCCGTTGCGCGTCCCAAACAGGTGGAGGCCGAAGGGGCCGGGGCGGCGCGGGATCCCGGCCAGCCCGTCCGAGCCGCCGGTGATGCTGGTCCATTTGTAGGCGACGGCGTAGAGAAGCTGGGCGAAGGCGAGAGTCAGCATCGAGAAGGAGACGCCGGTCGCCTGCGTGCATGCCCAGGCGACCCCGATCGCAATGATTCCGGCGAGGAGGGCGGCGAGCGGAATCGCCAGCAGCATTGGCAGCGGGGTGTGCAAGAGCAGCCATCCGCTGGCATAGGCGCCAAACCCGTAGGCGGCGGCGTGGCCGAAGGAAATGAGCCGCGTATAGCCGATCATCAGATCGAGGCTCATCGCGAAAAGGCCGAGGATCAGAGCCTCGGTCAGGAGCGTCATCGCATAGGGCGGGAAGACGAGGGGCGCCAGCGCCAGCACCGATCCCGCCGCGGCTACGGGATAGAGGGCGCGCAGGGCTAGGCTTCCTTGCCCAGGAGCCCGCCGGGCCGCACAACCAGCACCAGGAGCATGATGAGGTACATGAACGCCAGCGCCAGATCGGGCAGGTAATATTCGCCGAAGACCTGGACGAAGGCGACCAGAACCGCGGCGATCAGGGAGCCGAGAAAGCTCCCCATCCCGCCGATGATGACGATGACGAAGGCATCGATGATGACGGTCGCGGCCATGCCAATGGAGGCGGTGACGAGGGGTGCGGCCATCACCCCGCCGATCCCCGCGAGCCCGCAGCCGATGCCAAAGACGGCCGAGCGCACGAGGTTAACGTCAGTGCCGAGCGCGTGCACCATCTCGGCGTTTTGCGAGGTCGCGCGAATGAGGAGGCCGAGCCGGGTGCGGTCGAGAAACTGCCAGAGCGCCAGCGCGACGAGGGTCCCGGCGCCGGCGAGAAACAGGCGATAGACCGGGAACGGCTCCCCGGCGACGAGGACGATGCCGGAGAGCGCGGGGGGCGTCGCGACCTGCAATGCTTCCGGCCCCCAGGCGAGGCGGATCAGTTCGCCGAGGACCAGCGCCAGGCCGAAGGTCACCATCAGGAAGGCGCTGGCGTCGCGGCGATAGAGCCGGCGCAGGATGCCGAGTTCGAAGATCGTGCCGACCACGCCGACAACGATCGGCGCGACGAGGAGCGCGATCCAGAAGCTGCCGGTCACCCGCTCCGCCGTGTAGCCGAAAAAGGCGCCGAGCATGTAGAACGTGCCATGCGCGAAATTGACGATGCGCATGATCCCGAAAATCAGGGTCAGCCCGACCCCGAGAAAGAACAACAGCGCCGCCTGCGACAGCGCGTTGAGGCTTTGCGTGAGAACAAACGCGAGGAGGGTCATGGTATTAACCCTCTGCCGCGTCGCGGGATGCATGCGTCCTTGCGGCGACGCGAGAGCAGAATGCGTCCTTCGAGACGCGCCCCTGTGGGGCGCTCCTCAGGATGAGGAGTATTGTCTTTGAAATCAATCTTCTACCTCATCCTGAGGAGGCCGCGAGGCGGCCGTCTCGAAGGACGCACAGCGGCCGATCCGAGGGCTAATGGCGCTCCGGCAATCTTCGCATTGCGGGCGAGAGGCTATCCCGGAGGCACCCTCAATCCTCGAAGGTCTCCTTGTTACAGGCAGGCGTCGTTTTGTCGCCGGGATAGCTGGCGATGATCTCGGGGACCGGGTGGGCGACGCCCTCCTTTTTGACCGCCTTGACCATGAACCCGCCTTGCACCGCCTGATGGTCGCATTTGCGCATCGCGACATGCCCCTTGATATCGTCGATCGTGACCATTTCGAGCATCTCGCGCAGCGCCTTGGTCTCGGTGCCCTTGGCCATCTCGATACCGGCGGCGAGGACCTGCAAGGCCTGCCATTGCTCGCCCTCGAAGGTGTCGGGGACGTTGCCATGCTCCTTCTGCCAGAGCGCCACGAATTCCTTGTTTTTCGGGTTGTCGAGGGTGAAGCAGTAGCGCGTCGAGCCGACGAGGCCGAGGGCGGCGTCGCCGACCGCGCGCAGCAACGACAATTCCATCTGCTCGGTCAGCATCTGCACCTTCTCGGGCAGCTTGTACTGCGCCGCCTGGCCGAGGAAGGCGTTAAAGTCGTCGCCCGCCATGACGATGTAGAGCGCGTCCGCGCCGGATTCGCGGATCTTGGTGATATAGGTTGAGAAGTCCTTGGTGCCGATCGGCGAGAAGACCGAGCCGACGTAGTTCTTCTTGGCGTGCTTGATCTCGGACTCGAAGACGCCGACGCTGCTGTGGCCCCAGGCGTAATCCATGCCGATTGCATAGTATTTCTCGAATTTGGCTTGGCGCAGGTAGAGCGAAACCGCGCGCGCCCCCATCGGCGCGGAGATGTTGGCGCGGAAGAAATTGGGCACCAGCGCCCCGGCGGTCAGTTTGCCGTCGCCATTGTCGGAAGAGACGAAGATCGCCTTCCACTCGTCGAGCTTTGGCACGACCGCCAGCGCCTCCGACGAAAGCGTGATGCCGGTGAAGATGTTGCAGCCGTCGCGCTCGACCATTTCCTGGGCCTTGCGCACGCAATCGGCGGGGTTGCCGGCGGTGTCCTCGATCAACAGCTGGATCTGCCGGCCGAGGAGGCCGCCCTTGGCGTTTTGCGCCTTGGCCCAGGCTTCCCCGCCCCGCTTCAATTGCTGCCCGACCGAGCCGAGGGGCCCCGTCAGCGCCATCGGCATGCCGATCTTTATGGGTTCGGCCGCAGTGGCGCGGCGCGCGGCCCACGGC
>JBARKH010000601.1:0-3923 GCA_049801295.1 Allostellaceae bacterium
GCCCGCTACTACCGCCGCCGCGGCGGCTCCCACGCCGGCCCCCGGACCGCCGCCGCCTCCCGGCGTTACCTGCCCCTTCGGCACGATCGGAGTGTGGAGCGAAGACATAATCAAAATGCCCGTGTACATCTGCCGCAAGCCCCAGTCACCGAGCTGACGAGTGACCTCGGTCGAGAGCGGATCGAGCCTCAGAACCGCAGGGTCATTTTCGCTTGACCGCCGCTGTCCTGGGTGTGGGTGGCAAAGGCGCCGTCGTACTCGATGCGCAGGTCGATGTCGCTGGTGAGCGCAGCGACTAGGCCGAGCCTGAGCGTCGCCAGCGTCTGATCGAAGCCCTCGCGCACCGCGAACGGCTCAACCGATGCCGGGGCAGCGGCCAGCGCCGCTTACGCCGATAGCGAGTTACTCGTGTACTGCGTGATCCCGGCACGGGCATAGGGCCGGGTCTTTAGGCCGATATCCGGGCGCTCCAAATCGGCGCCGACCTTGATGCCTGGGGCGATGCTGAACTGGGTCTGGCTGTTGCCGGGGAGTTGCATGTCCGCCAGTCCGGCGCCGTTCTCGGCATAGCCGCCCATATTCAGGTAGAGGCGTCGCGGAGATAGCGCGGGTGGTCGGCCCGGGCGGCACCGTCGCAGCCTATGCCTGGGACGTCTTGGGCGGCGGACATCCTGGCGGGGCCGACCCAGGCCGAGATGGGCACGATGGGCCTCAAGCCCCTGCTCCCGCCGAGCGCCGGCGCGTCGCGGATCGAAATCTTGCGGGAGTTGTGGACCGGCGCGGGGCTCGAAGCGGTCGAAATGCGGGAGATCACGATGTCGCGGACATTCGCCGATTTCGACGAGTTTTGGACGATTAACCTGATGTCATCAAACCTTGACCCGATCATCGCCGCCCTGAACGCGGGCGATGCCGAGCGGCTCAAAGCGGGGGTGCGCGCGCGCCTGCCTGCGGACGAAGCGGGACATATCACCTGCGCCGGCCGCGCTAACGCGGTAAAGGGCCGCGTGCCGACGTAGTCGCCGATGATACCGCGGAGTGATGGCCGATGCGCAATGCTGACATCTTTCACACCGACTTTTCCCCGACGCCCTATTGGTGGGAGGCCTATCGGCCGGTCGCCGGCGAGCTGGCGCCGGTGCCGAAAGAGGCGCGGGTGGCGATCGTCGGGGGCGGCTATGCCGGGCTTGCCGCTGCGCTCGAATTGGCAAAGCAGGGGATTGAGGCGGTCGTCCTCGAACGGGGTGCGCTCGGGGTAGGCGCCAGCACCAGGAACGGCGGCTCGGTCAGCGGCGGGGTCAATGTCGGCAAGAGCTTTTCCGGCCGCGCGACCCCGGTCGATCCGGCGCGCGCGCACCGCCTGTTGTCGGACGCCTCGGACGCCTTCGCGCTCATCGAGCGGCTGATCGCGGAGGAGAGGATCGAGTGCTCCTGGCAAAAGCGCGGGCGGTTTGTCGGCGCGTGGACACCCGATCATTACGCCTATCAGGATAAGAGGGTCGCCACCCTCAACGACGATGCCCAATCGGGGGCGTACATGGTGCCGCGCGGACGTCAGCGCGAAGAGATCGCCAGCGATTATTATTACGGTGGGATGGTGGTCGAGCGCTCGGCGAGCCTGCATCCGGCGCTCTATTATAAGGGCCTCCTCGATGCCTGCCGGCGCCGCGGTGTCACGGTGTGCGCCGAGGCGGCGGTCGAGAAGATCACCGGGCATGGCGCGGGGTGGCGGGTCGAAACCGGCCGCGGCACGGTGATGGCCGGCGAAGTCGTCATCGCCACGAATGGTTATACGGGCGCGGTGACCCCGGCGCTGCGCCGCCGCATCGTGCCGATCGCCAGCCACATCATCGCCACCGAACCGCTCGCCCCCGAGCTGGCGGCCTCGCTGATCCCGAAACGGCGCAGCATTTCCGATACCAAGCGCGTCCTGTGCTACTATCGGATGTCGCCCGACGGCACCCGCATGGTGTTCGGCGGGCGCGCCCGGTTCACCCCGGCCGACCCCGAGCTCTGCGCCCGGGTGCTCCATTTGTACATGACCGAGCGCTTTCCGCAGCTGAAGGGAGTGCGAGTGACCCATAGCTGGACCGGGAACACCGCCTTTACCCTCGATGCGCTGCCGCATATGGGGGAAGAGGGCGGCATGCATTATTGCCTGGGTTGCAACGGCAGCGGGATCGCGATGATGACGTATCTGGGGACCCAGACCGCGCGCAAGATCGCTCGTGTTGCCAATGCGCCCTGCGCCTTCGACGAGGGCGAGTTTCCCGATCACAAGCTCTATACCGGCAACCCGTGGTTCCTGCCGCTCATCGGCGGCTGGTACCGGATGCGCGACCGGCTCGACCGGATGCTCGCCTGAGCGGGGAGGAACGCGCTATTATCCGTCAATTCGCACGAGGAGGACCGACATGCAGTTCGAAGCCTTCAAATCCTCGCTCGCCGGCGCCGCCCCGCCGGCAGGCACCAGCGGCGCGGTGCAGGCGCTGTGGTGGCAGGCCAAGGGCGACTGGCACCAGGGTCATCGCTGTGCGCAGGCGCAGGCCGACGAGAAGGGCGCCTGGGCGCACGCCTATCTGCACCGCATCGAGGGCGACGAGATGAATGCCGGCGGCTGGTACAAGCGCGCCGGCAAGACCATGCCGACCACCCCGCTCGACCAGGAGTGGGAAGAGATCGCCCGCGCGCTGCTGGCGTCGTGAGGGACCGCTACTCCGCGGCTGCCCGTTCGTATTTGCGGGCCGGGGTGTTGATCGGCTCGGATAGCGGGGCGGCCCCGAACGAGGCGGCGACGCGGGCGGGCGGGGGATCGCGGTAGAGCGTCGTGCGCTGCCGTGGCGTGCGGCCCAGCGAGCGGATCAGCGCTTCCATTTCCTCCGGCGGCATCTCCTGGCCGAAGCTCGCGCCGGCGGCGCGCGAGATGCTCTCGTTCATCAGGGTGCCGCCCATGTCGTTGCACCCGGCATTGAGGCAGGCCGCGGCTCCCTCCGGCCCGAGCTTAACCCAGGAACATTGGATGTTCGGGATGACCGGGTTGAGCGCGAGGCGCGCCACCGCGTGCATCAAGACAGCCTCGCGCCAAGTCGGTCCGAGCCGCGAGCGGCCCTTCAGCGAGATCGGCGTCTCCATCGGGACAAACGGCAACGGCACGAATTCGGTGAAGCCTTGCGTCTTCTCCTGCAATGCGCGGATGCGCAACAGGTGGCGCGCCCAGTGCGCGTAGCGCTCGACATGGCCAAACATGATCGTGACCGTGCTTCGGAGGCCGACACCGTGCGCGGCTTCCATCACTTGCAGCCATTCGGCGGTCTTGACCTTGTCCGGGCAGATGATCGCGCGGATCTCGTCATCGAGGATCTCGGCCGCGGTGCCGGGCAAGGAGCCGAGCCCGGCCTTGCGCAATTCGCCGAGGAAGTCGGGGAGGCTGCGTCCGAGGGTCTTGGCGCCCTGCCACACTTCGAGCGGCGAAAAGGCGTGGACGTGCATGCCCGGCACCGCCTCCTTGATCGCGCGGCAGACGGAAAGATAGGTGGTGCCGGTATATTCCGGGTGGATGCCGCCCTGGAGGCAAACTTCCGTGGCGCCGCGCTCCCAGGCCTCCTCAACCCGCCGGACGATCTCGTCCATGTCGAGGTTGTAGGGCCGGCCGCGCAGATTTTCGCTGAGCTTGCCTTTCGAGAAGGCGCAGAACTGGCAGCGGAAATAGCAGATGTTGGTGTAGTTGATGTTGCGGGTGACGACATAGGTGACGGTGTCGCCATTGACCGCGCGGCGCAACTCGTCGGCGGCCTCGCACACCCGGGAAAAGTCGTCGCCGCGCGCCTCGAACAGCCGGACGATGTCGGCTTCGGCCAGGGTCGCACCGGCGGTCGCGCGATCGAGGACGTTGCGGAGGTCCTGGGAGCACGGCCGTCCCAGCC
>JBARKH010000602.1:0-1548 GCA_049801295.1 Allostellaceae bacterium
CCGCGAAGCAATTACCTCCGCGACTGGATTTATGGCGGCATCGACGGCGCGGTGACGACATTCGCCATCGTGGCGGGCGTTGCCGGCGCCGACCTTTGATTTCCCTCAAGTCGGCGGTCGGATTGTCGCTTAAAAATCGCGACGGCGCCATGAACACGGGGAACGTCAATGTCTTTTGAACGTGTCCTGCGGTGGGCACTCGTCTCGATCGCCATTGCAGGATTAGCTGCCGGAATTCTCGCCCACATGGCGGGGCGACCGAGTCTCGGCGATCTGTGCTGGACGGCGGCGACAGCTCCGGTGGTGGCGGGTCTCGCAGTGTCGATGGTGCGGGACTTCCTGGCCGGTCGACTCGGCGTGGATGCCATCGCGTTCGTATCGATGAGCGCCGCGCTCGCGCTCGGTCAGCCCCTAGCCGGCGCCGTGGTGGCGCTGATGTATTCCGGCGGCAACGTGCTCGAGGATATCGCCGTAGCCCGCGCCGTGCACGATCTGCGCTCGCTGGTCGACCGCGCGCCGCGCGTAGCGCATCGCCGCGTCAAGGACGGCATCGAGGACGTGCTCATCGGCGAGGTCGCGGTCGGCGACCAACTCTTGGTACGGGCGGGTGAAGTCGTTCCGGTCGATGGCATCGTCACTTCGGAGGGGGCGACGATTGATGAATCGGCGTTAACCGGCGAACCGATTCCGGTGCTCAAGGCCAAGGGCACCGCCACCTTCAGCGGCGCGTTGAACGTCGGCGAGACCTTCGCAATGACCGCTTCGTCGCTGGCGGGCGAGAGTACTTATGCGGGCATCGTGCGACTGGTGACCGCGGCGCAGACCGCCAAGGCGCCATTTGTGCGGCTTGCCGACCGCTATGCGCTGGTGTTCCTGCCCTTCACGCTCGCGGTCGCCTTCGTTGCCTGGTTGATCTCGGGCGATCTTATTCGCAGCCTCGCGGTGCTCGTCGCCGCCACCCCGTGTCCGCTTATTCTCGCGGCGCCGGTCGCTTTCATCGCCGGTGTCGCGCAAGCGGCGCGGCGCGGGATTCTGGTCAAGGGCGGCGGCCCGCTTGAGGCGCTGGCGCGCGCGCACACCGTGCTGTTCGACAAGACCGGGACGCTGACGGTTGGCGGCGCGCGCCTAATTTCCATCGAAGTCGCGCCGGGTGAGAAGGCCGACGAAATACTGACGCTCGGCGCCTCCCTCGAGCAGGCCTCACACCACGTTCTCGCTGGCGCCATCGTACAGGCCGCGGCCGAGCGCGGGCTGGCGCTGCAGGTCCCCGAGGAGGTGCGGGAACCAGTGGGTTCGGGTCTGCACGGTGTCGTTGAGGGAAGACACGTGAGCGCCGGTTCCCCCGACATGATCTTTGCGCACCAGCAACCCGCCGAATGGGCACAGCGGGCGACCAGGCGCGCCTCGTGGCGATCGGCGCTCATCGTGTTCGTAGCCGTCGAGGGGCGACCAATCGGTGCGCTGCTGCTCGCCGACGAATTGCGCGCCGACGGGCCGCACGCCATCCGCATGCTGCGCCAGGCGGGTGTCGCGCGCATCGTCATGGTG
>JBARKH010000603.1:0-2544 GCA_049801295.1 Allostellaceae bacterium
CGCTCGCCCACCGCAACGGCGGCGATGATTCGATCGTCGCGCTCGCCACGCCGCGCGGGCCACCCGACCAGCCGACCGGTCTAGACGTCACCGTGCGCCTCTATCGGGCCGATGCACCGGTCGCCAGCCATGCCGAGAAACTGACCGCCGATCCCGGCGAAAGCGAGAGCGCACTCCTGCGCCGCGCCGTGACCGCAATCGTCGCGGACATCGCCGGCGGCTGGAAGAACGAGGCAGCCGCGCCCGATGATCAGGCGGGAAGCCTGACCGCGATCCTGCCGATCACCGGCCTCGACGATTGGGTGAGTGCCCGCGAGCGCCTGACCAGCGTGCCGGAAATCCGCAAGATCGCGCTCCTTTCGCTGTCGCGCGAGGAGGCGACGATCGAGATCGGCTATGGAGGGAACATCGATCAGCTGAAGGCAAGCCTCGCGCAAATCAGCCTCGACCTCGTGCACGGCGACCCGCTTTGGCGGCTCGCCCGCACCGGGCCGGCGCGCCGGCCGTGACGCGACCCCTCCCGGCAAACGGTCGCGCTATGGTTCCCGAGATCGCCCCCGGCCCGGAAATGCCCGCGTCCCGCGCGATCGGCCAACCGCCATCCGCGCGCCTTGAACTGAACCTGCCCAACCTGATCACGCTGGCTCGGCTGTTGTCGGTGCCGCTGACGATCTGGCTGATTTTCAACTTGCAATACGGCGCCGCGTTCTGGGTTTTTTTCGGGGCCGGAGTGTCGGACGCGCTCGACGGCTTTATCGCCAAGCGCTTTGACCGCCGTACCCGGCTCGGCGCGTTGCTCGATCCGGCCGCCGACAAGGCGATGCTCGCCGGGGTCTATGTGAGCCTGGGGCTGACCGGGCACCTGCCTGCCTGGCTCGTCGGCCTCGTGGTGTTGCGCGACTTCTTGATCGTGCTCGGCTTTTTCTTGATCCACGCGACCGCCGCCTCAAAACAGCTCGGCCCGCTCTACATCAGCAAGGTCAACACCCTGATGCAGATAGCCCTCGTTTGGTTCGTCCTGGCGCGGTTGGGCCTGGCGATCCAGACCGGACCGGCGAGCCGGCTGTTGATTGCCGCGGTCGCGGTGACGACGGTGCTGTCGGGCCTGGTGTACTTGGTGCGCTGGGCGCGCCTTCTCCTGCGTCCGGCCCAGGTGTTATGAGCCCGACGGCATACCGGTTACTGTTCTGGTTCGGCCTCCTCTTTCTCGTCATTGTCGCGCTGGGCCTCGTCCAGGCCATTCTGATGCCGTTCGCGACCGGGTTTGCGATCGCCTATATCCTGGCGCCCCTGGTGACCCGGCTCGAAGGCTGGGGGGTCCGCCGCAGCCTGGCGAGCCTCTTTGTCCTGGCGATCTTCGCGTTCGGCCTCATCTGCATCCTGGTGGTCCTGGTCCCACTGGTCCAGGGCCAGATCGTCCAGCTGATCGCCCGGGTGCCGACCTTGGTGCGTGCCCTCCAGGACCAGCTCGGCAAGCTCATCCTCCTGCTCCAGGAGCATCTGCCCGCCGAGGACGTCGGCAAATTGCGCGATCTCGTCGGCGCCAAGCTCGCCGAGGCGATGACCTGGCTCGCCGGGATGGTGCAAGGGATGATCACCAGCAGCCTGGCGATCCTCAATATCCTGTCGCTCGTCGTGGTGACGCCGATCGTCACGTTCTTCCTGTTGCGCGATTGGGAGAAGATGATCGCGCAGATCGATTCCTACCTGCCGCGGCAGTCGCTGGAGACCGTGCGCGGGCAGGCGCGGCTGGTCAGTGACACGCTCGGCGGCTTTGTTCACGGCCAGGCGCTCATTTGTCTGATCCTGGCGATCTATTACGGCATCGCCCTGACCCTTGCGGGTCTGGCTTCGGGGATGGCGCTGGGCTTACTGATCGGTGTCCTCGCGATCATCCCCATCCTCGGAGTGACAACCGGGTTCGTCCTGGCGCTCGGCCTCGCCGCCAACCAATACGGCGACTGGACCGAAATCCTCACCGTGTGCGGGATCTTTATGGTGGGCCAGCTGACCGAAGCCAACATTCTGACGCCGAAGCTCCTCGGCGACCGCATCCACCTCCACCCGGTCTGGGTGATCTTTGCCCTCTTTGCCGGCGGCACGCTCTATGGGTTCGTCGGTGTGCTGGTCGCCGTGCCGGCCGCCGCGGCGATCGGCGTCTTGGCGCGCTTCGCGCTCTCCCTCTATCGCGGCAGCGGCCTTTACGATGCGACCAGGGCGAGACCGCGAGCGAAGGCCAGGTCGTGACCAACCTCACGCGCGCCCGATGACCCAACTCGCGATCGATCTGCCGCACCGCCCGGCGTTTGGCCGCGCCGATTTTCTGGTGTCCGAGTGCAATGCCGCCGCGCTCCAATCGATCGAGCGGTGGCCCGATTGGCCAAAGCCAGTGCTCGTCCTCCATGGCGCGGCCGGTTCGGGCAAGAGCCACCTCGCCCACCTGTGGCGCGAGCGCAGCGGGGGCGTGCTGATCGCCGGCGACGCGCTGTCGCAGCCCGATGAGCTCGCCCGCCATCGCGCCGTGGCAGTGGACGAGGCCGAGCG
>JBARKH010000604.1:0-5264 GCA_049801295.1 Allostellaceae bacterium
GAGGAACTGCTGTTCCCCGAACCCGCCGCAGCACCGGCTGAGCGCGAGACGATGGCGGCGGTGGCTTGAGCGAACTCGCCGCCGAGAGCTCTTTTAGGGGGTTACTATCGACGCGTCGCGCACCCCGCCGCCCTGCCCGGCGCCACGATCGCCGGCGACGGCGGAAGAGGTGTTGTAATGCGCCTCGCCGGTCGCGGTGACGGCCGGTTTGGGTAGCCGGTACACCCGCAACTCCGGGTCGGTGTAGGCATGGTTGGGCGGCGACGGGGCGGAGGACCACACCAGCTCGGCATGCACAGGCAGTTCCCGGTAAAAAACCTGATGGTGCGCAAGCTCCTCCTGCCCCTCTCGCGACACCGCGTGAATGCCGTGGCGGAAGTACCGCTCAAAACGCAGTGCCGAGACGGCAACGTAATCGATCCCTTTCTCCCGCAGGCGATCGATCGTCGCCGCTCCGTCGGCGGCGGAGGCCACTTCCATAATCTGCGCCCTGATCTCACCCTGCTTTGGATAGCGCCACGGGTCGCCGGTTCCAGCCAGGCCAGTATAGTGCTCGGCCAGCACCGTCGACGTGCCGCCAAGATTTTGCGCCACCCATTCGCGCAGCCGTTGCCGGCTGTCGTTTGCGAATTGCTGGTTGAGGTGCCAGCAACGTGCCCCTTGCAGAGCAACGACCCCGCCAAGGAAAATCGCGAACGTCGCCAGCTTCAACCAACGAATCTGCGACATCCGCTGCAATACGCCGACAGCGAGTTGCCCGGCGGCGAAGTACAGCAGCACCGTCAGCGGCAACGCATAGCGAGGAAACGGGAATGCGCTGTAGCTCAGCATGGCGGCGAAAGTCAGCAGAAAAAGCCCAAGGGTGGCGGACCAACGGGTCAACATTTGCCGACGGGCCAACAACACCGGCCCAACGACGAGGCATACGACCACGTGCGGCATCAAGTCACTGATGCTGACCTGCAGAGAGAAGGCGTTGGGGAGCGTCAGGGCGAGGCCTTCGTGGCTGCCGGTGGCGTGGAAAAATTCAGCGATGATCCCATGTGACGCCGCGGGAACAAGCCGCGGCGGAAAAAGCGTCTGAAAGGCGCGCGCGTTGATCGCAAGCATGGCTGCCGTCGCCGCCAGCACGAAGCCGACAACACGGCCCGCCAGCAAGGGCAGTCCAAACCCTGGCGCCAGAAACGCAGCGACCAGACACGGCGCGACCGCGACCACGCCAACGTATTTGCCGCTGGCGGCCGCACCGCACCCGATACCCATCAGAGCGGCAGCGGACCACTGACGCCATTGCCCGTCCGTGGCGAAAAGCCATCGGGCGCCCATTATCGCCACCGCGAGACCGGCCAACAGGGCGGTATCCTCCTTGAAATAATGGGCATTGACATCGAGTGGCGGACATAACGCCACGATGCTCCCGCATACCAGCAGACCCGGATAACCACCGACAGAATAACCGGTGACAGCGAACGCAAGCACCGCGATCGCTGCGAGAGCGGCGGCGCTCCATCGGCCCGCGATGGCGATGGCACGTTCCTCGTTCGGTATGCCAAGCCAAGCGCGGACCGCGTTTGCAGCTTCCAGCATGAGCAGCGGGTGGTTGTAGTTGCGCGGGCTGAGCCGGGTCGATCAGCTGGGCGACCTTGGACTGCTCGTCCGGGTGATAATCGAGTGGAAAATCGTTGTGGCAGGTGAACAGCCAGAGGGACACGGCCGCCAACAGCACCGCCAGCCCCGCAGGAAGGATCACATTTCGGATGGTCCGGAGAACAGCGAAACGAGGGTATTCGAAGGCCGCACACAGAGCAGGGATATACGTCATAAAGCCTCCGATGATCGCGCGTGCGACGAGCCACCACGTGAAAACGGAAGCCGATTGCGACCAGCCACCCTGAAAATTGCAGCAGCCAGCCGCTGGCCAATCCGTTTCCGTCCGAGGGCGGAACGCTGCAAGAGCGGTGCCGGCGGCTCAATGAAACCGCGGCTTCACTTCCTCGCATAAAAGCTTGAGCGCGTTGAGGACTTGGGGCTGCGGGATGCGTCCGCCGCAGTTCAGTTCGGCGAGGATGCCGTCGAGCCCGATTTCATCGTCGACCTCGCGCAGCCGCGCGGTGAACCCATCGGGGTCGTCGATCAGGACTTGGGTTGCCAGTGCCTCATCGTAAGTCAGCGCTTCCAGCCGCTCGACCCGGCGCAGCCGCTGCACGGCAACTTCGCCGCCGGCGCGCCGCGCCGAATCGCGCCCGAGCTCGGCCTGATAGCGGAAAAAGCTCATCAGGCTCTCCTCCGCCTCCGCCCGGGCACGCTCTCTCGTTTCGGCGAGATAGGCCGGGACGCGCAGGAACACCTTGCCGCGCCCCTTGTGGCCGGCCGCTGTGTAGGCCGCGCGGTAGGCCTTGATGTGCTCGGCCAATTGGGTGAACGGGCCCTGGCGCACCGCGACAAAGATCGGCATGCCAAGTCGGCCGATCTGCGGAAAGGTCTCCGGCGTCGCCGCCGCCATGCGCAATTCGGGATAGGGCTTCTGGTAGGGCTTTGGCGTCAGCGCCACGTTGTTGAAGCTGTGATATTTGCCGGCATAGGAAAACGCCGGCTCGGTCCATGCCCGCTTCAGGATCTCCAGGGTCTCGGCGAAGCGCTCGCGGCTTTCCCCGTAGTCGATGCCGTAATCCTCATAGGTGCGCACGACGCCGCTGCGGCCGATGCCGTATATCAGCCTGCCGTGGCTGATCTGGTCGATCGTCGCGGCCTCCTCTGCGAGGCGCAGCGGGTGGGACAGCGGCAATACCTGGACCGCGATGCCGATCTTGATCCGCTCGGTGCGCGCGGCGATAGCGCTCGCCACCATCATCGGCGCCGACATGACCGAGCGCTCGGGGGCGCCGTGCAATTCGGCGAGCCAAATGGCGTCGAGCCCGACCCGTTCGGCGGTCTCGATTTCATCGAGCGCCCGATCGAAGGCGGCGCTGTCGCCCTTCCCCGTCACCGGCGGAAACTCCATGAAGCTGCCGAATTCCATCACCGAGGATCCTCAAGAGAAGCTGCGGCATCATCTGGGTCGCTGCCCGGACACACAAGCGACGTGTCGTCTTGCGCGATGCAACGCGCGCGCATGGCTGGACGGGGATGATCGCGGCGCAAAAGACCGATAACAAGACGATGCGGTTGCGTTTTCGATGCGGCCGCGCCATCGTCGCCGCCCCCAACCGCGGAGCCCCCCATGTTTTTCCAGCGGATCGCGATTCCGGCCGTGCTCGTCGCCGGGCTTGCCGCCCTGCCGGTCTCGGCCGCCAAAGCGCAGTACTATGGCCCGCCTTGTACGCCGTTCCCGCTGACCTGGCCGTTCTGCGTCGTCGGTGCGGTCGTAGGCACCACCGCGGCGGTCGTTACGGCTCCATTCCGGGTGGTTGCGCCACCGCCCTATTATTACGCGCCGCCGCCCGCGCGTTATTATCCGCCGCCACCGGCCTATCCGCCGCCGGCGTATTACCCCGCGCCCTACCCGCGCTAAAGCACCCCGCCTCGTGGCGCTGGCGCGGCGGGCGCCGGCCCCGCTACACTCGCGCCTTCGAGCTCACCCCCAGGAGGCGCCGCGATGCGGGTCCATAATCTTTACGCCGACGCGAACGGCCAATCGCATTTCCGCGACATCGAAGTCGAATGGGTCGAAGAAGGACGCGCCGGCAAATTGTCGAAGCGGCTGCCGGCGACCGGCATCATCTTCCGCGAGGTCCAGCCGGCCTACGACCTCGACTGGCACCCGGCGCCGCGCCGGCAATACATCATCAACCTCGACGCCGGCGTCCAGATTACCGCGAGCGACGGCGAAGCCCGGATCATCGGCGCCGGCGAAGTGATCCTCGTCGAAGACACCACCGGCAAGGGGCACCTATCCAAGGCGGTCGAAGGCAAAATCCGCAACTGCATCTTCGTGCCGGTCGACTAGCCCTCACCCTTCCCTCCCCACTTGCGGAGAGAGGGTCAGGGTGAGGGGCGACTTCTCACATCCCCAATATCGAGCCGGTCATCGAGCGCGGGTCGCGGCGCGGCCAGCGGCCGGTTTCGACCTGGTGGAAGAAATCGGCGAGGGCCTCATTGAAGAGGTCGGGCTCCTCGAGGTTGAGGGCGTGCCCGGTATTGGGGAGGACGACGAGCGCTGCCGAAGGGATCGTCCGCTTCATCAGGATGCCGGGTTCGAGGCAGGGATCGTCCTCGTCGCCGGTGGCGATCAGGGTCGGGACGTCGAGCTTTTTCATCGGGTCGGTCAACTCCCACAGCGAGGGGCGGCGCGCCTGCACGCCGCGCATCGTGTTGGCCGAGCCGCGGGTCGAATGCTCGGCGAGTTGCGTGAGGAACTCGGCGTAGCCGCGCGGATCCTTGTTGAGGTATTGCACCCGGGTCGGGCCGGCGCCGTAGGTCTTGCTGACCTCGGCCATGCCGGCGCTCTCGATTTGCGCCGCGGTGCGCGTGGTCTCGTCCTGGAACTGCTGGCGTTTGTCGGGCTGGGAGCCATAGCCGCAGCCGGCGACCACCAGCGCGCTGGCGCGCTCGGGATAGGCAAGCCCGAAATGCAATACGGCAAACCCGCCCATCGAGATGCCGACGATATGCGCCTTCTCGACCTTGAGACCGTCGAGCACGGCGCGGATGTCGTCGCGCGCGCGTTCCTGCGAGTATTGCCGCCAGTCCTCGGGAACATCGGAGGGCGGATAGCCGCGCGCGTTGAAGGCGATGCAGCGATAGCGCCGCGAGAAATAACGCAGCTGCATCTCGTAGCTGCGGTAATCTCCGGCGAATTCATGGACGAAAACGATCGGGTGGCCGGACCCGACCTCTTCGTAGTAAAGGCTGACGCCGTCATCGGTGGCGAGGTGGGGCATCGGGGGTTCCTGCATCTGACTGACCGCGCCATCCTAGATGCCGATCCGCGGGTCCCGCAACCACAGCACCGATTTGCTATGGTGCAAGCGCAGGTTGAGCTAAGGTGGAGGCCGGCGCCGCAGGCTCCCCGGATATGCCGGCTGGCGAGGAGGGCGAATGCAATCGGATCGGCAAGAGCGGATCAGCGAACGCGCCTACCACATCTGGATCGCGGAAGGTCGCGTTCACGGCCACCACTCGGAGCATTGGCACCGCGCCGAGCGCGAGATCGCCGAGGAGGAGCTGAGGCTCGCCGCCGCGATGGACGATCGCGCCGCCAGCACGGCACGGAAGCGCGCGAGGCCGGCTGAGACAAAAGCGGCGGCAGGCGAGTCGCCTGCGAC
>JBARKH010000605.1:0-2175 GCA_049801295.1 Allostellaceae bacterium
GTTCGACGGAATGAACCCGACCCCC
The DNA here is from genome assembly GCA_049801295.1 of Allostellaceae bacterium. Classification (GTDB taxonomy): domain Bacteria; phylum Pseudomonadota; class Alphaproteobacteria; order ATCC43930; family CGMCC-115725; genus DATARH01. Next base: position 26 of record JBARKH010000605.1, read on the forward strand.
GGCACCACCGGCGAGCCGTAGCTGCCATCGCTCGGCGTCGCCGAGAAAATGTTGCCCCAGCGGTCGGCGACGCAAACATACGAGGTGTCCGGCTCGGGGAACGGGTTGGGCGGGCTGGCGCGCAGCCGCTGGGCGCTCGCACCCAATTCGCCCGGTGGCGGCATTTCCGGCCACGCCTTGTCCGGCCGGATCAGCTTGCGCCGCTCGGCTGCGTATTCCGAGGAAATGAGGGTCGGCAGCGGCACATGGCCCAAGGCCGGATCGGTGTAATAGGCCTCGCGGTCGGCGAAGGCGAGCTTCAAGGCCTCGGTCAGGTGATGCACATAGTCCGCGCTGTTGTGGCCGAGCGCCTTGAGGTCGGTGCCTTCGAGTAAGGCCAGGGTCTGCAGCAGCACTGGCCCCTGGCACCACGCCCCGCAGGTGAAGACTTCGAGATCGCCGAAGCGCCGCCGCTCCGGCGGGCCGACCGGAGAATGATACTCGGCGAGATCCTCGGCTGAGAGGAGGCCGCCCTCTTGCTTCATGAAGGCAACGATCTTCTTGGCGATGTCGCCGCGATAGAACGCGTCGCGCGCCGCTTCGAGCCCCTTTTCGCGGCCACGGCCGTTGCGGTTGCGGCCGAGCGCGGCTTTTTCCTCGTCGGCCATGTATTGCAAGGAGGCACCGAGATCCGTCTGGCGGAAGATGTCGCCGGCCTCGGGCACCCGGCCGTTCGGCAAGTAGACGGCGGCGCTCGACGGCCAGGATGCGTGCCGCTCGGCGTGCTTCTCGAGGCTTGCGGCCATCAGCGGGTACATCGGAAAGCCGTCGCGGGCGAGCCGGATCGCTGCCGCGGCAACGTCGCCAAAGCTCATCGTGCCGTAACGCCTGAGCGCCGTGATCCATGCATCGGGCGCGGCGGGGACAACGGTGCGCAACACGCCGACCGGGATTTTGCCGCCATGCTCGCGCATGAAGAGCTCAGGGTCGAGCGCCTTCGGCCAGTAGCCGAGCCCGGCGATCGTCACGACCTCGCGCGTCTCAGCGTGGTAGATGAGGATCGGCGCGACGCCGGCGCAATTCACGAGGTCGCTTTGCACGACCCCGAGCGCGATCCCGGCGGCGACCCCGGCATCGATCGCGTTGCCGCCCGCCTGCAGGATGTCGAACCCGGCGGTCGCGGCCAGGTAATGCCCGGCAGCGATGGCATGCCGGGTGACGGCGATCGTCGGACGATGGGCATTGTGGGGTGCAGTTGCGCTCATTGCGGTTCTCCCCAGGCTCGATTGCGCGCCAGACTATCGCGTTCCGCGCTCGCTGTCGAAGCCGCCCCGATCGGGTGTCGTCGCGAGCGTCGCCCTCACCCGATCGGCGCGGTCGCCGCCTCCAGCCAGCGCGCCGTGTCGGGGTCGACGAGCGGGGCAATCTCCGCACGCACCCGCGCCTGATAGGCGTCGAGCCAGGCGATCTCGTCCTCTTCCAGGAGGTCGCGCTCAACGAGGGCACGGTCGATCGGCGCCAGGGTCAGCGTCTCGAAGCACAGCATGTCGCGCTCGCCCCGCTCCTCCGACGGCTGAACAACGACGAGGTTCTCGATGCGGATGCCGTAGGCGCCGGTCTTGTAGTAGCCGGGCTCGTTCGAGACGATCATGCCGGGGAGGAGCGGCTGGGCATTCGGCGCCTTCGAGATCCGCTGCGGGCCTTCATGGACGCTGAGATAGCTGCCGACCCCGTGCCCGGTGCCGTGGTCATAATCGAGCCCTATCTGCCAAAGCGCGCGGCGGGCGAAGGGGTCGAGCTGAGCCCCGGTCGTGCCCTTGGGAAACCGCGCCGTCGCCAGCATGATGTGCCCCTTTAGGACCCGGGTGAACCGGTCCTTCATTTCGGCGCTCGGGGTCCCGATCGCGACCGTGCGGGTGATGTCGGTGGTGCCGTCGAGATATTGCGCACCCGAATCGAGGAGGAAGAGAGTGCCGGGATCGAGCCGCTTCTCGCTCTCCGGCGTCGCGCGATAATGCACGATCGCGCCGTTCGAGCCGGCGCCCGAGATCGTCGGAAAGCTCAGATCGCGAAAATGGTCGCCTTCGCGGCGCATGGCTTCGAGCCGGTCGCTGGCGGCGATCTCGCGCAGCCCGCCCTTCGGCGCCTCCGCTGCCAGCCACGCGAGAAAG
>JBARKH010000606.1:0-4054 GCA_049801295.1 Allostellaceae bacterium
GCGCGACGCCGTGCCGGCGGCTCGGTGCGCGCGATGAGGGCGTTGAACTCGGCCTGGCGCAATTTACGCGGCGCGCTCGGGTCGTGCCCGGCCTCGACGCTGGCGCCTGAGCGGGCCGGCACGAGAACGGTTGCATTGGTCGCGTTACTGGTGAGGGCGACGCCGCCGACCAATACGGCCGCCATCGCCATGCCCGGCTGCGCCTCGATGAACCAGTCGGTCGAGCGCACCGCCGCGGCGGCGATCGCGGTCTTGACCTCGAACTTGGCCGGGCGGTCGATCGGGGCCACCACGGCGCGCATCAGCCCTTGGCCGAGCGAGAGCTCGACATCGTGGCGCTTGCCGTCGGCGTCGACGGTATAGGAGGCAATCGTCAGCTGACTGTTGGCGGCGACCGAGAGGACCGAGCCGTCGTTCATCCGCAGCTTCAACTTGGCGCCGGCCGGGACATCGACGGTATCGGCGACGTTTACCTTGTCTCCGAACTTGAGGGAGGTCCGCTTGCCGCCGGATTCGACAAAGCATTGGCCGCTGATCGCCACCACGCTCCCTGCCGGCGTCGCCGATCTCGCCGCGCCGACCCACACGAGGACGAGCAGGGTCCCCAGCATGGCTCGGGCGACGAAAGTCGGCATGATCAGCCGGCAGCCATAGCGCCTACCGCCCGGTGAACACCGGACGGCGCTTTTCCATGAAGGCGGTGCGGCCCTCGGCGTAGTCGGCGCTGGCGAAGCACTCATCGACCACGCGCTTGCACAGCGCCATGTCGCGGTGCGCTTCGTCCTTCAATGCCTCGCGGGCGATCTGCTTGGCGGCGCGGATCGTCAAGGGAGCGTTGGCCGCGATCATGTCGCAGTAGTTCTTGACGTAGCCTTCGAGCTCGGCTTCGGGGACGAGGCGGTTGATGAGGCCCATCGCCAGCGCCTCCTCGGCGGTGAACTGGCGCGCGGTATAGAAGATCTCGCGGGCATAGGCGGGACCGACCAGGTCTATGAGTTTCTTGATGCCGTCATAGGCATAGCCGAGGCCCAGTTTGGCGGCGGGGATGCCGAAGCGCGAGCCCTCGGCGGCGATGCGGATGTCGCAGCCGATCGCGGTCGCCAGACCCCCGCCGATGCAATAGCCGCGGATCATCGCGATCGTCGGCTTCAGGGTTTCGTGCAGCTTAAGGCGGGCCTGCTCGGAAACTTTGCTGTAGGCGGCGGCGGCTTCCTCGTTGGCGCGCTTTTCCTTGAACTCGGAGATGTCGGCGCCCGAGACAAAGGCCTTGCCGCCGGCGCCGGTGACGACGATGACGCGGACCGCATCATCCTTCTCGAAATCGTCCATGATCTGCGCCACCGCCTGCCACATGTCGAGGGAGACGGCGTTGTGGCGGGCCGGGTTGTTGAAGATGATGCGGCCGACCGCACCCTCCTTCTCGGCGAGCATCTTCGAAGTGATCGGCTGGTCGAGCATGGCTCTTTATCCTCGTTCAGACTATTGGTGGGTTTCCCCCGGCTTTCGCCGGGGTCAACCTACCCTACGAGTTTTACACCACTTCCCGCGCGCGCAGGTCGGCGATCGCGGCGTCGTTGTAGCCGAGTTCGCGCAAGACCTCCTCGGTGTGCTGGCCGAGATCGGGGGTGGGGAGGCGCATCCGCGCCGGCTCGGGGGTCCGGGTCATGTTGATCGCCTGGCCGACGACTTTCAATTCGCCGAGGCGCGCGTGGTCCATCGGCCGGGCCATTTCGAGGTGCTGCACCTGCGGGTCGGCGAAGGTCTGGTCGATCGTGTAAAGGGGCCCGCACGGCACGCCGACCTCGTTCATCAATTCGACCCAATAGGCGCTCGGCCGCTTCCTCGTGATCTCGGCGATCTTCTCGTTGAGCACCTTGCGGTTTTTGGAGCGGGCCGGGCCGGTCTTGTAGTCGGGGTCGTCGAGGAGGTTCATCGCGTCGGCGGCCTCGCAGAAGCGGCGGAACATGAGGTCGCCCGAGGCGGCGATGTTGATCTGGCCGTCGGCGGTCGGGAAGAGCCCGGTCGGGATGCCGGTCGGGTGGTCGTTGCCGGCCTGCTTCGCAACTTCGCCGGCCTGCAGCCAGCGCGAGGCCTGGAAATCGAGCATGAAGATCTGCGCTTCGAGCAATGAAGTGTGCACCCATTGCCCCTCGCCCGACTGCTCGCGCTCGATGAGCGCCATCAAAATCGCCTGGGCGAGGAGGATGCCGGCGCACAGATCGTCGATCGGGATGCCGACCCGGACCGGCCCCTGTCCGGGGAGGCCGGTGATCGACATCAGGCCGCCCATGCCCTGGGCGATCTGGTCGACCCCGGGGCGCTTGGCATAGGGCCCGCTTTGGCCGAACCCGGAGATCGAGCCATAGACGATGCGCGGGTTGACCTTCTTCACCGACTCGTAATCGACACCGAGGCGGAATTTCACCGCCGAGCGGAAATTCTCGACGATGACGTCGGCCTTCTCCACCAGCTTCATGAAGATCGCCAAGCCATCCTTCGTTTTGAGGTTGAGGGCGAGGCTGCGCTTGTTGCGGTGGAGGTTCTGGAAATCGAAGCCCTCGCGCCGCGAGCCCGTGACATCGCGGCCGTCATCGGCGGGCGGCTCGATCTTGATCACCTTGGCGCCCCAATCGGCGAGCTGGCGCACCGCGGTCGGCCCGGCGCGCGCATGCGTCAGATCGAGCACGGTGAAACGCGACAGCGGCAGGGATGCGGTGCTCACGATATCAATTCCTCCTCGGTTCGAGGGCGTCAGACCAGGGACGTGCCGGCACTTTCGTCTGTGTCGTGCTGCGGGGTCAAGAATTGGTCGGTCTATTCCTTGAGGAAAGCGGCGACCTCTTCGACAAAGCGCTCCGGCTGCTCGATCTCGGGATGGTGGCCGGCCTCCTCGATCACCTGGAAGCGCGCGCCAGGGATGAGGCCGGCATAGCTGCGCCCGTATTCGGGGGTGACGACCCGGTCGCTGGCGCCCCACAGCATGAGGGTCGGCGCTCGGATGCGGCCGAGCCATTGTTTCAGTTGCGGGTTGTACATGTAGGGGTGCCAGGCATAAAGGCAGAGCGATTCCCAGTTGCGCGCGTGGATGACGAGCTCCTCGTCGCTCATCGCCTCGTAATCGGGGGCGTGTCCCGGGTCGTGCCAGCTGCACCGGCGGACCTCGGCCGGGTTGACGTTGAAGACGTCGAGGATGTCGCGGGTCTCGCGGCCGCCGAGCTTGATGCCTAGGGGATCGACAAGAATCAGCTTCTGGAGGCGATGCGAGCAGGCAACCGCCACTTCCGCGGCGAGCCAGCCGCCGAAAGAGAGCCCCATCAGCACGATTTTGTCATGGGGCAACTCGTCGATGAGCGCGAGGTAGAGATGCACCAGATCGTAGATCGTGTCGAAATCGGGCGGGCGCTTGGTGTTGCCGAAGCCGGGCGATGACGGCGCGATGATCTCGGCGTGTTGGCCGAGGAGATCGAGGAAACGGGCCTGCGGGTGCACGCTATCCATGCCGTGCAGCAGCAGCACCGGCGTGCCGGCCCCGCGGCGCAGCACTTCGAGCTCGATCCCGTTGACCGTCATTCCCGCGCCATTCGCCATGCTGCACATCTCGCCGGTTTGCCCGCCGCATCATGCCACGAAGCAACGGGCGCGCGATATGCGCCACTGCCGGCGCCGGGTGAGCGATTCGCGCTGCGGCGCATCGTCACGCCGCCAGCCGAGCGCGGCCGGAACGGCCCGACGAGCCGATTGGTTGGGCATTACCGGGGGTCTCGGTCCGATTGCGCGAAGATCGCTTGTCGGCGGGCCGGCGCGGCCATACATTAGCCACCTCGGCTCAACAACCAGAAAGGAGGTGATCCTGTGTCTAACCACCAACCGCGGTCCACCGCTGCCGCGACCAGGATCCCTGCATTCGTGGAGATCCGCGCCTGATCAAGGCGCCGGCGCGGCTGCGATGCCGCTGGTTTGTAAAGAAAGGCCGCCCCTCGGGGCGGCCTTTCCATTTCCGGGGCAATGTCACCGTGCGTCCTTCGAGACGGCCGCTTCGCGGCCTCCTCAGGAT
>JBARKH010000607.1:0-6323 GCA_049801295.1 Allostellaceae bacterium
GTTGCAGCGGGTTCGCCGGCGGCTGCACCGCGCTTGGTGGCGCGGTAGTTGCGCCGCTTAACGCGGCTGTCAGCGCCGGAGCGGGCGCGCCCGGCTTCGCGATGATGGGCGCGGCCGCACTGACGAAATCGTGCCAGATCTCGGCCGGAATATCGCCACCGACGACCCGGTCCATCGGGCTGTCGTCGTCATTGCCGACCCAGACCCCGACCACGATGTCGCTGGTGAACCCGACAAACCAGGCGTCGCGGTAGTCATCGGTCGTGCCGGTCTTGCCGGCCGAACGGCGCCCAGGGCTCTCGGTGAGCCGCGCCGCCCGCCCGGTGCCGTCGCTGACCACGGCTTCGAGGAGGTGCATCATCTCGGCCCAGTTCCAGTCGGGCCGGTCGGGCACCGTTGCGGGGCGGGTGTAAAGCGGCGCCGCTTCGCTGCGGATCGTGCGGACAGTGTAGGGCTCGATCGATTTGCGATCAGTCGCGATCGCATCCATCGCGCCGGTCATCTCCAGTAGCGTCACCTCGGCCGAGCCGAGCGCGAGGCTCGGCACCGCCGGCAGCGGCGAATGCACCCCGAGGCTCTTGGCCATATCGATCACCCGCTTGACGCCGACCGCCTGGACGAGCTGCGCCGACACCGAATTCAAGGATTGGGCGAACGCGGTCTTCAGCGTGACCGCGCCCCGATAGCGCCCATCGTAATTCTTCGGCTGCCAGTCGCCGATCTGGATCGGCTGGTCGACGACCACGCTGTCCGGGCCGTAGCCGTTGCTGAGCGCGGTCAGATAGACAAAAATCTTGAACAGCGAGCCGGGCTGGCGGTGCGCTTGCGTCACCCGGTTGAACTGGCTTTCGGCGTAGTCGCGCCCGCCGACCATCGCCAGGATCGCGCCGTCAGGGGCCATCGCGACAAGCGCCGCCTGGGTGACATGGCGGTGCGCGCCCTCGCCGTCGAGCCAGTGCTTGACGGTGCGCTCGGCGGCGTCCTGCAGGCGCTGGTCGAAGGTCGTCGCCACCGCAAGGTCGAGCGGCGGGGTGCCGATCAGCCGCTTCACCTCGGCCTCGGTTTCATCGATGAAATAATTGTCGCCCGGCTCGGTGTCGGGCGGGATCGCGAGCTGTACCTTCTCGGCGCGCGCCGCGGCGGCGCGGGCCTCGTCGATCGCGCCGCTGCGCACCATTGCCTGAAGCACGAGCTCGGCGCGCCGCTGGGCGGCTTCGAGGTTGTGGCTTGGCGCGAGATGCGAGGGGGCGCGAATGAGGCCGGCCAGCATCGCCGACTGGGCGAGATCGAGTTCGCTCGCCTTCTTGCTGAAATAGCGCTTTGCCGCAGCATCGGCGCCATAGGCACCGGCGCCGAAATAGGCGGCATTCAGATAACGTGCAAGGATCTCGTCCTTGCTGAGGCGCGATTCGAGCCACAGCGCGATCATCGCCTCCTGCACCTTGCGCCGCAGCGCGCGCTCCGGCGACAGATAGGTGAGACGCGCCAGTTGCTGGGTGATCGTGCTGCCGCCTTCCGTCGGCCCGCCGCGCAGATTGTGCCAGGCCGCCCGCAAAATGCCGCGCGGATCGATCCCGCCGTGGCTGAAAAAGCGCCGGTCTTCGATCGCGACGACGGCATGCACGAGATCGGGCGGCAGGTGGTCGGCGGTCAGCTTCTCGCCGCGGTACACCCCGCGGGCGGCCAGGGGCTGCCCGGCGCTGGTGGCGTAAAGGATCGCGGCCGGCGGAGCTTCGCTGACCAGGGGATGCGACAAGGGCAGCGTGTAGGCGCAATACGCGACGAAGATGGCGACACCGGCGATGCCGAGAGCGGCAACCGCCAAGAGGCCAAGGATCACCCGCCGGGACGCCCCGAAGATCGCCATTCCCGCTCCGCTCCGCGAGGCGGCAACAACGGTCAGGGCCGCCCCCTTGGTGGGAACGGGATCGCGCCGCCTGTTGTTCCTGCCGCCGCACGCTGGAGGCTCAATTTCCGGTGGAACGGGGCGCCGCCAAGCGGCCATGCGACGAAGCGAGGTTGAAACCGGAGGCCGCTGCCCGCTATCCTGTCGCCCAGAGGCCGCAACGGGCGGCGCCGAGCCGCCGACCACCACCGGCGGCCGATCGAAAAGGAGCGAGGAGCGCGATGCCACAAAAGCTCATTTCCGGCGACAACCACATCGACCTGACCTATTGCCCGGCCGATTTGTGGTCGTCGCAGGCGCCGGCGAAATGGAAGAAGCTGGCGCCGCGCGTCGAGGAGCGCAACGACGGCCAGCACTGGTTTGTCGACGACAAGGATCGCGGCATGTGGAACGGCGTCGGCCCGGGCTTCTTGCCGTATACGAAGGGCGCCTTCGACCACATCGACGAGATGAAGGGCCTCGGCTTCGAGTGGGATTGCTTCCCCGGCGCCAGCCCGCGTCCGACGACGCCGGAATTGCGCCTGGCGGACCTCGACCGCGACGGGCTCGAAAAGGAGATCATCTACGGTTGCCTGATGGTCAACGATTTGATCGAGGACGCCGATCTGCGGGTCTGGGTCAACGCCCGCTACAACGATTGGGCATCCGATTTCGCCAAGCGCTCGGACCCCAGCCGGGTCTTTCCGCTGGCGATCATCCCCAATACCGATCCCGTTGCCGCGGCGGCCGAAGTGCGGCGCTGCGCCAAGATGGGCTTGAAGGGGGGCGACCTCGCCTTCAAGCGCATGAGCCCGCCGCTCTACCACCCCGATTGGTTCAAGCTGTGGGAAGCCTCGGCCGAGTGCAAATTCCCGATCTCGTTCCATTCGACCGGGTTCAAGGCGGTGCGTGCGCCCGATACGCCGGAGATGGAAAAGGAAGTCTTCACCCAGTGGCGGTTGGTACGCTCGACCCTGTTCCAGCTCGACACGATGGAGGTCTTGGCCTCGATCCTCGCCTCGGGCGCCTGCGAAAAATACCCCGAGTTCAATTTCGTCCTCGGCGAATCCGGGGTGACGTGGCTGCCCTACGTGTTCGACCGCTGCGACACCGAGTACCACGACCGGGCGCGCAGCCTCGGCTTCAAGATGAAGCCCTCCGACTATTTCCGCCGCCAGGGCTTCGTCACCTACCAGCAGGACAAGTATCTCGAGCCGATCGTGCCGCTCGTTGGCGAGGACAACATCATCTGGGGCGCGGACTATCCGCACCCCGACTGCATCTGGCCGAACTCGCACGAAACCCTGAAGCAGAACCTCGCCAGCTTCTCGCCGAGCGTCCAGAACAAGATCACCTACGAGAACGTCTCACGCCTCTACGGCCTGAATTAGAGCGGGCAAAACCCCCTCTCCCCGCAAGCGGGGAGAGGGTTGGGGTGAGGGGCTGGTCGCCGGCAAACCGGCAACAAAAAGGGCGCCTCGAGGCGCCCTTTTCAGCGTCGTCGGGGCGCGCTATTTCCGGGCGCCTCCGCGCGCCGAATTGCGGCCGGTGCCCCGCCCCAGCCCGATCTTTTTGGCGAATGCGGAACGCTGCGCGGCATAATTGGGCGCGACCATCGGGTAATCCGGCGCCAGACCCCATTTCGCCCGATACTCGTCCGGCGTCAGGTTATAGGTCGAGCGCAAGTGACGCTTCAGCATCTTGAGCTTTTTGCCGTCTTCCAGACAGACCAGAAATTCCGGCGTCACCGACTTGCGCACCGGCACGGCGGGTTTCAGCGGCTCGGACGGCGGCTCCGCGGCCTGTCCCTCCAGCACGCGCAACGAGTTGTAGACAGACTGGATGACATCGCCCAACTGCCCCGTCGCCAGGGTGTTGTTGCTGACATAGGCCGATACGACCTCAGCGGTCATTCGCAGTAATTCATCCTCCGCCACCTTGGGCGCTGTCGGTTCCGCCATTTTCTCCCTCGATCCCGCGTCTAAGTGTTGCCGAGCCGCCATAATTGCAGAGTGATTTGTTCATGTCAACCGAAACTCCCGGGCGAGAATAGTAATGGTCAACAACGAGGCTCGGCTACGACTTGGGCCTCGCTAGAGTTTCCGGATGGTGCCCTTGTGATCGTCGGACCTGCGCAGACTCTGATCAAATGGATGCGGTTTTTCATTCGACGAGTTTTGGGCTCGCCCCGGGATAAGCTGCGCGCACTCGGGTGCGATACCGTTTACGACGCGATGTTTAGTAGGCGGCTGACATCGCCGACCGAGATATGGTAGATTTCAGACAATCAGCGTCGACGCTTCTGTCCTCCTGTTCCCGAGAGGTGGTGCCCTGGCGATCTCTTCAGCTCTCCCGTTGCCGCTCCCGCGCGAGACCGGCTTTTTTGGCGATGCGCTCGCCACCGCCGACCCCGAACTGGCCGCGGCGATCGATGGCGAACTCAATCGCCAGCAATCGCAGATCGAGCTGATCGCCAGCGAGAACATCGTCTCGCGCGCGGTCCTCGAGGCGCAGGGCTCGGTGCTCACCAACAAATACGCCGAGGGCTATCCTGGGCGGCGCTATTACGGCGGTTGCGCCTTTGTCGATATCGCCGAGCGGCTCGCGATCGAACGCGCCAAGCGCCTCTTCGATTGCAGCTTTGCCAATGTCCAGCCGCATGCCGGGGCGCCCGCGAACGAGGCGGTCTATCTGGCGCTCCTCGCGCCGGGTGACCCCATCCTCGGCATGTCGCTCGCAGCCGGCGGCCATCTGACGCATGGCGCGCCGCCCAATGTGTCCGGCAAGTGGTTCCGCGCCGCCACCTACGGCGTGCGCGCCGAAGACGCTCGGATCGATTTCGACGAGGTCGAACGCCAGGCCGAAACCCATCGCCCGCGCCTGATCATCGCCGGCGGCAGCGCCTATCCGCGGATCATCGATTTTGCGCGGTTTCGTGCCATCGCCGATAAGGTCGGCGCCTATCTGATGGTCGATATGGCGCATTTCGCGGGGCTGGTCGCCGGCGGCGCCCATCCGAGCCCGTTGCCGCACGCCCATGTCGTCACCACCACGACCCACAAGACGCTGCGCGGGCCGCGCGGCGGGATGATCCTCACCAACGACCCCGAGATCGCCCGGCGGATCGATTCGGCGATCTTCCCGGGGCTGCAGGGGGGCCCCCTCATGCATGTCATCGCCGCCAAGGCGGTGGCATTCGGCGAAGCCTTGCAGCCGAATTTTGCCGCCTACGCGCGCGCCGTCATCGAGAACGCGCAAACCCTCGCCGCGACGCTCGCAGAGGCCGGCCTCGCGATCGTCTCGGGCGGCACCGACACGCATTTATTGCTGGTCGATCTGCGCCCGTTGGGCTTGACCGGGCGCGACGCCGAGCAGTCGCTCGAGCGCGCCGGGATCACCTGCAACAAGAACGGCATCCCGTTCGACCCGCAAAAACCGACAATCACCTCGGGGATTCGCCTCGGCTCGCCCGCGGCGACGACGCGCGGCTTCGGGCCTGCCGAATTCCGCCGGGTCGGCGAGTGGATCGCCGGGGTGCTGCGCGGCCAGGCGCGTAGTCCGGGCGACAACGGCGGTTGCGAAGCGATGGTGCGCGACGAGGTTGCCGCGCTCTGCGCCCGCTTTCCGATCTATCCCGCTAACCGCCAAACCTTGATGTGATGGCCCGCTTCAAGCGGGGATGACGAGACGGAGGGGGAAATGCGTTGCCCGTTTTGCGGTGCCGATGACACCCAGGTCAAGGATTCGCGCCCGACCGACGACAAGGGCGCGATCCGGCGGCGCCGGTTTTGCGGCAGTTGCGCGGCGCGCTTCACGACCTTCGAGCGGGTCCAGCTGCGCGAATTGACCGTGCTCAAAAAAAACAACCAGCGCGAACCCTTCGACCGCGATAAGCTCGCCCGCTCGATCTATGTCTCGCTGAGGAAGCGCCCGGTCGAGCCCGAGCGCGTCGAGCGCATGATCAATTCCCTGGTGCGCCAGCTCGAAAGCTCGGGCGAAACCGAGATCCGCAGCGAACAGATCGGCGAAGAGGTGATGGAGGCGCTGGCGATCCTCGACCAGGTCGCCTACATCCGCTTTGCCTCGGTCTACCGCAATTTCCGCGAGGCCAAGGATTTCGGCGAGTTCGTCGGCCGCATCGCCGCCGATGGCGATTGAGGCGCCTCGTTTGTCGTCCCGGCGAAGGCCGGGACCCATTGATCCGCTTGCGAGTTGGCTGAACTGTGGATCCCGGCCTTCGCCGGGATGACAATCTTTATTCCTTGCCGCAACGCTCTTTGATCATGTCAAAGAAAGCCCCACAGCAGGAATCGTTGGACCTCCACGCGATGCGCGCCGCGCTCGCCCTGGCGCGCCGCGGGCTCGGCAATGTCTGGCCCAACCCGGCGGTCGGCTGCGTCATTCTCAAGGATAGCCGGGTGGTGGGGCGGGGCTGGAC
>JBARKH010000608.1:0-4592 GCA_049801295.1 Allostellaceae bacterium
GGCGGCGACCGCGTCTTTGGGCGCCATCCACGAGCCGCCGACCATTGCCACGTTCGGTAGCGCCAGGTAATCGGCCGCGGCGCTCTCGTCGATGCCGCCGGTCGGGCAGAACGCGACGCCTGGGAACACCGGCGCCAGCGCCCGCACAAAGCCGATCCCGCCGAGCGCCTCGGCGGGAAAGAGTTTCATCAGGCAGATGCCGAGGGCGCGCGCCGCCATCACTTCGGATGGGGTGGCGACCCCAGGCAGATACGGCAGTTCGCTGGCCAGGGCCGAGGCGGCGAGTTCGGGCGTCGTTCCCGGACTCACGAGAAACTTGGCGCCGGCATGCACCGCCGCGGCGACGTCGGCGGCCCGCAGAAGCGTCCCGGCGCCAACGACGATATGCGGCAGTTCGCGCCTGATCGCCGCGATCGCGGCCGTCGCCGCCGGGGTACGCAGCGCAATTTCGATGACCCGGAGGCCACCCTCGCCGAGCGCGCGTGCGAGCGGCAGCGCATCCGCCTCCCGCTCGATCGTCAAAACCGGGATGACCGAGGTGCCGCGAAAGAGGGCGTGCATGATCGGGGTCCTCCTGCCGGGGAGGCATTGGCGCATCTTACGCCGGTCTCGCTGGCACAATAGCTGTATCTAGCGTCTCCGCCACGCCGCGCCGCAAATTATGCTATGTGGCTGCCGGGCGTCGCATGATCGCGGCGAATCGGTCAGCCGCCCAGCGCCTGCACTTTCCACAGATCCCAGGCGCGGTTGATGACGGCGGCGTTGGTAACGGTCGCGGCCTCAGCCTCCGCATCGGTGAGAAACACGATGGGGCCGTCACCGAGCCGCTGCGCCTCGGCCTGGAGGCGGGCGTTGACCTCGGTGTAGATCGCGCGAAAAGTGACCTCCCGCACCGAGCGGCCGACGACGACATCGCCGTGACCCCGCATCAGCGCCACTGGTGCGGCCCCAAGCGCGCGGGCGAGCGCCGCGCCCAATTGCGGCGAGCGGATCAGCATGTCGGTCGCCGGGCCGCCAGCATCGCGGATCTCGAATACCGGGACGCCCGCCCCGCCGAGCGCGAGGAACGATGGCAGATGGAAGATCGGGCGCAATCTGGCATTGGTGACGCTGAACGGGATGACTGCCGGCGAATGGCTGTGAACGACGGCGTGAACGCCGGGGTGCGCCTTGTAGATCTCGCTGTGGATGAAGCGCTCGACATAGAGGGTCGGGGGCTGCGGGTCGACCGCTTCGCCCTCGCGGTCGTGCTCGACGAGATCGGCGGCCGTGACGAGCCCCGGCGCCATGCTGCGCGCCAGGAGGAAATGCTCGGGGCGCTTGTCGTGGCGCGCGCTGACATGGCCGAAGCCGTCGACGACGCCCTCGTGATAGAGGATGCGGTTGGCGGCGACGAGATCCTCGATCAGCGCCGGATCGGGTGGTTGCGTCGTGTTCATGGCGGCCTGCCGTTGGTTGATGCGATGGGCGCGCCTAGCCCTTGACCTCGCCGAGCACGAGGCCCCGCCCGATGGTGCGATAGAGCGCGCAAAAGATCGCAATCGGCGGCAGCGCGTAAAGGATTGCCGCGGCCATCATCGCGTTCCACGGCGCGTCGATATCGGCGAAGAGATCGGCCTGCATCCCCGAAACGGTCAGGTGCCGGGCCGAACTCAGCAGCACGAACTGGTAGAGATAATCGTTCCAGGCGAGGAGGAGGGCATAGATCGCCACGATCGCCAGGGCCGGCGCCATCAGCGGCAGGTAGATGCGCAGATAGACCTGGAGCGCGGAGGCGCCGTCGATCCGCGCCGAATCGTCGATTTCAAGGGGTAAGAGCCTGCCGTAGTGCTGCAGGATCAGGATCGCGAACGGGCTGGCGAAGGTGACCTGCGCCGCGACGACCGCCCAGGGGTTATCCGAGAGCCCATAACCGAACATGATTTTATAGAACGGGATTACCAGGAAGGAGGCCGGGAGCGCATAGGTGAGGAGGGCGGCGTTGGTGAGAAGCCCGCCTCGGGCGAGCCGCATCCGGCCCACCGCGAAGCTCGCGAGCGAGGCGATCAGCACAGTCAAGAGCATCGTCAACAGACCGATTTCGAGGCTGTTGCCGAACTGGCGCCAGAAATCCTCGAGATAGCGGGCTTCCTGCGTCACGACATCGTGAAACCCGTCGAGCGATGCTCCGTACGGCCACAGATTGCCGGTGAACTCGATTTCCCCTTCTTCCGGATCGAGCGCGATCAGGAACATCTGATAGACCGGGACCAGCGACCAGAAGAGGAGGAGAAGGCCGAGGGTCCAAGACCCGGCCTCGGTAAGGATCCGCCGCAGCTGATCGCGCCGGCGCGCCGGCGCGAGGGAGGCGAGGGCGACGCTCACAGCTGCACCTCGCTGGTGTGGAGCTTGCGCATCAATACGATGACGATCGGGACCAGCACCGGAAGAGCCGACATCATCGCCGCGACGCCGAGCGCCGGCTGCTGGATATCGAAGGTGTAGTGGAAGCCGAGCGTGGACAGCACGCCCGAGGTGTTCGCCGGTCCCCCCGCCGAGACAAAATACACGGTGTTGAAGTCACCCAGGGTCCATATGACCGAGAGCAGCGTGCACACCAGATAGAGGTTCGCCAGCATCGGGACGGTAACGTGGACAAACCGTTTCGCGCCGCTCGCCCCGTCGATTTCGGCCGCCTCATAGAGGGCTCGCGGGATCGCCATCCGGCCGGCGAGGAAAATGAGGGTCCAGAACGGCATCCATTTCCAGACATAGGCGACGATATCGCAGCCAAGCGCGAGCCAGCGGTGGTTGAACCAGACCGGGCCGGAGATGCCGGATAGCGCCAATAAGACGCCGTCGATCAGCCCCGCCTCTCCGATCAGCATCCAATGGAACGAGATGAATGCCTGCACCGAGGCCAGCACCCAGGGGACCATATAGATGACGAGGAGCGCCTTGATCCACCACTGCCGGCGGATGAAGAACCCGGACAGCAAGAGCGCCAGGAACATCTTCACATTGACGCCAACGGCAACAAAGAGAAGGGTGTTGACAAGGCTCGTCAGGTAGAGCGGATCTGCGACGAGCGCGGCGTACAGGGAGGGCTCGCGCGCCATCCACAGCGCATAGCCGATCGGATACACCGCGAAAGCGAGAAACACCGCCGCGTAGGGCAGGATAAAGGCGATCGTCCAAGTGAAGTCCGAGCCGTGCAGGTGGCGATGCCCGGGCGGCCGCCACGGGCCCTTGAGCGATGCCCGCGGCCCGGCGGCGAGAGCCTCCCCGATACTCGTCATGCCCGCCTCCCCAACTAGCGCCCCCTTTGGAGCCGCGGCGCCAAACGCGCCAATCCAACATGCCGGCGAGCGAGATTGTCGAGCAATCTCTTCCCACGTAAACCCGGTTAATTGACACGCGCCGCTCGCGGGGGATTTTATCGCCCCCGGCGGCGGTGAGACGGAGGCGGTGGCGGTGGAAAAACGCAGATTCGGCAGGACCGGTCTCGATGTCTCGGTGCTCGGCTTTGGCTGCGGCGCGGTCGGCGGGCTGATGATCAAGGGCACGGCGGCCGATCAGGAACGCGCGGTGTGGCGGGCCCTCGAACTCGGCATCAATTATTTCGACACCGCGCAGATGTATGGCGACGGCGAATCGGAGCGCAACCTCGGGCGCGTATTGCGGGCGCTGAAGCCGGAGTGCTATGTCGGCACCAAGGTCCGCCTGCCGCCGACCGAGAAGGGCCGGATCGGATCGGCGATCGCCGCCTCGCTCGAGGCGAGTCTGAAGCGAATGCAGCGCGAACAGGTCGATCTCTTTCAGTTTCACAACGCCATCGTCGAGACGACGAAAGGCGCGGATTTCTCGGCGCAGAGCGTGCTCGACGAGGTCGCGCCGGCCTTCGAGCGGCTGCGCGCGCAAGGCAAGTTCCGCTTCTTCGGGATCACCGCGAACGGCGAGACCGCGGCCCTCAACCGGGTCATCGATGCGCGCGCCTTCGACACCGCGCAGGCCAGCTACAACCTCTTGAACCCGAGCCCGGGGGCTGCGGTTCCGGCCGGCTATCCGGCGCAGGATTACGGCAACCTCCTCGGCCACGCCAAGGAAGCCGACATGGGGATCATCAATATCCGCGTCCTCGCCGGCGGCGCCTTGAGCGGTACCGAGGAGCGCCATCCCTTGGGCTCGCCGCCCCCGGCGCCGATCGGCTCGGGCGCCGACTACCACCGCGATGTCGAGCGCGCCCGCCGCTTCCTGCCGCTCATTCGTGAAGGCCACGCCGACAGCCTGATCGAAGCCTCGATCCGCTATGTGATCGCGCATCCGGCGGTCTCGACCGTACTCGTCGGCTATTCGACAATGGAACACCTCGAATTTGCCGCGCGCGCGATTGAGAAGGGGCCGCTCTCGCCGGCCGCCTTCGGCCGCATCACCGAGATCCAGCAGAGCTTTGTCGGCGAGAAGCGGTGACCGGGCGCACCGGATCGGCTGCGGTCCGGCTTGTGCGTCCTTCGAGACGCGTCCTGCGGACGCTCCTCAGGATGAGGTTAAGTAAGTGATGGCGATAAGAAAAAACCTCATCCTGAGGAACCCGCGTAGCGGGTGTCTCGAAG
>JBARKH010000609.1:0-4535 GCA_049801295.1 Allostellaceae bacterium
GGGCCGGCGCGCGCCGCATCGACGGCGGCCAGCTGCTCCAGGATCAGTTCGCCCGGCACGAGGATCGTCTGCTCGGCGCCCGAATGCGCGGTGAAGCTGATTGCGAGCCCGCGCGTGCTCGCCCGCAACAGCGCCTCCGGCAAGGTCGCGGCGAACTCCTCGGCGTAGGAGCAGCCATTGTCGCAGGTGATCTTGTTCTTGCTGATCGGGATGAAGCGCAGGCTCTCGCCGGCCTGGATCCGCGCCGCCTCCCAGTTGCGCTCGGCGCCGAAATAGCTGTCTTCGACATAAAGCTGGTGCACGGTCTCGCCGGTGCGCGTGTCGATCCAGCTGCGCAGGGCGTCGAAATTGGTGTCGGGGACGCCGAGGAACGGCTCGCCGTGCGCCCGGCGCGGACCGACCAGGGCAATGAACTTGCCATTCTGCTCGGTCGACTTGGTGGCCGTGGCGGCCGGGGTGTTCGGCGGCAGCGCGCTCGACGGGCCGACGCAACCGGCGAGCGCGATCGGAAGGAGAGCCGTCGCGACAAGCGCGATCGGGGTCTTCATCGCGGTTCAGCCGAGCTTCGCGTCATTGTCTTCGCCGAGCGCCGGCGCGGCTTTGGCGAAGGGCGGACGGACACCGTCGAAAGAGAGCGGCAGGCCGACAAGACCGAGTTCGCTGCCCGGCCGTCGCTGGATCATGCCGAGCGCCTCGGTCTGTGCATCGGTGACGACCTGGTCGAGCGTGTTGATGGGGCCATTCGGGATGCCGGCTGCTTCGAGCCGCTCGGCCCAATGCGCGACCGGCCGCGCCCTGAAGATATCGGCGAGGATCGGGACCAGCTCGCTGCGATGGATGACCCGGTCCTTGTTGCCGCGGAAGCGCGGGTCCTCGGCGAGGCCGGGACGGTCGAGCACCGCGCAAAGCCGGCGGAACAGATTGTCGTTGCCGGCGGCCACCATCATGTAGCCATCGGCGGCGGCGAAGGCCTGATAGGGCACGATCATGTCGACCCCCGAGCCGTGCCGCGCCGGTATCTGGCCGTCGGCCAGATAGCCGGCAAGATAGATGCTCATCCACGCGAGCCCCGTTTCGTAGAGCGAGGTATCGACGATGCCGCCCCGGCTGGTGCGGCCCCGCTCCTGCAGCGCGGCGAGGATGCCAATGACCGACCACATCCCGGCACCCATGTCGACGATCGAGGCCGGCACTCGCACCGGCGGGCGGCCGTCTTCGCCCAGAAGGCTCATCAGCCCGCTATAGGCCTGCATCATCGGGTCGTAGCCGGGGCGCTCGCGCATGGGCCCAACCGCGCCGAACGCACCGAGGTTACAGCACACGAGGCTCGGCTTCGCCGTGACCAGCTCGGCCGCGCCGAGGCCATAGCGGTCGAGCGCCCCGGCTTTCAAATTGTGGATCACCACATCGGCGCGCTCGAGGATGAGCGCGCGCAGCCGCGCCGCGTCCTCCTTGTCGGCGAGGTCGATCGTGATGCTGGATTTGGCGCGGTTGACAGCGTGAAAGCAGGTCGCCGCGCCTTCGAGAAACGGCGGCCCCCAGCCGCGGCACGCATCGCCCCCCTTCGGGTTCTCGACCTTGATCACTTCGGCGCCCAATTCGCCCAGGATCATCCCGGCATAGGGCGCGGCGATCGAATGGCCGATCTCGAAGACGACAAGGCCGGACAACGGCTTGGTGCTCGACATTGCTTCACCACGAAGGCACGAAGGACGCACATTTCTGTCATTGCGAGCGAGGCGAAGCAACCTCGACGGGATCGCGTCGTCGCCGCATTCCTCGGATGAGGGTTTACGTCTCCGTGACCTTCGTGTCTGTGTGGTGATTTTATCTCCCCGCTGCACTAAGTTTGCCCAGAAGCGGACAAAAGGAGCGGGCGATGCCCTATGGCGATCAATCCGGCGAGCCGGTCACCCTCGCGCTTGGCGAGGATTACCCCGAGCTGCGCGAGTCGGTGCGCAAGATCTGCGAGAAATATCCCGGCGCCTATTGGCGCAAGCTGGAGGACGAGCAGGCCTATCCGACCGCGTTTGTCGCGGAATTGACCGAGGGCGGGTTTCTGGCTTCGCTCATCCCCGAGGAATATGGCGGCTCGGGTCTGCCGCTACGCGCCGCCGCGGTGATCCTCGAGGAGATCAACGCCTCCGGCTGCACCGCCAGCCAGGGCCATGCGCAGATGTACATCATGGGGACTCTTCTGCGCCACGGCAGCGAGGAGCAGAAAGAACGCTACCTGCCCGGCATCGCCTCGGGCGAATTGCGCCTGCAAGCCTTCGGCGTCACCGAACCGACCACCGGCTCCGACACCACAAAATTGAAGACCCGGGCGGTGCGCGCAGGCAATGGCGACCACTACCTCGTCAGCGGGCAGAAGGTGTGGACCTCGCGCGCGCGGCACTCCGACCTCATGCTCCTCCTCGCGCGGACGACCCCGGTCGAGGAGGTGAAGCGCCGCACCGACGGGCTTTCGGTGTTCCTCGTCGACCTGCGCGAGGGCGTCGGCAATGGGGTCGAGATCCGCCCGATCGAGGCGATGATCAACCACAACACGACCGAAGTCTTCTTCGACAATCTGAAGGTGCCCTCGGAGAACCTGATCGGCGAGGAGGGCAAGGGCTTCCGCTACATCCTGGACGGGATGAACGCCGAGCGCATCCTCGTTGCGCAGGAGTGCATCGGCGACGGCCGCTGGCTTTTGAAAAAGGGCATCGACTACGCCAAGGAGCGCATCGTCTTCGACCGCCCGATCGGGCAGAACCAGGGCGTCCAGTTCCCGCTGGCGCGCGCCTACGCCGAACTGGAGGCCGCCGACATGATCTGCCGCCGCGCCGCAGCGCTCTTCGACGCCGGGCGGGAATGCGGGGCCGACGCAAATATGGCGAAACTCCTCGCCTCGGAAGCCACCTGGCACGCCGCCGACGCGACCTTCCAGACCTATGGCGGCTTCGCCTTCGCCAAGGAATACGACATCGAGCGCAAATGGCGCGAAGTCCGCATCTACCAGACCGCGCCTATTTCCACGAACCTCATCCTCGCCTATATCGGCCAGCACGTGCTCGGCATGCCGCGGTCGTATTGACCTAATTCACAATGAGGCAATGAGTCAATGAGGCGGCGAGGTGCCGGCGTTCCGCGGGCACCGTAGGGTGGGCTGAGCGCAGCGGCACCCGCCATCGCTGACAAAACGGTCGCCCGAGTCGCCTTGATTTACTAGGAGCGTCGCTTATCTCTCTATCATTGTGCATATCCTGGCGCTTCTGGAATCTATATTGTCAAAGTTCCCTGCTCGGCGAAGTAAATTCCCTGCGGGAGGATAAAAATTCCCTGCGCCAATTCCCTGCCGGTCAGTCCGGAATCGCGTATTTTCAATTGGTTGAGGGTGGAATCGCGAAAAAATTCCCTGCCAGCAAGGAATTTGCCGCATTTCCCGCGGTGTCGAGCGTCATCGCCGCGTCCCACAATGCGGCCGGCGCGCAGCAGGCCTCGAATTTCGCTCGCGCGGCCTCCAGGGATAGCGGTCGGGCTGGGCTGCCGAGGACTTGCGCGACATCGCAGGCAACGGTGCGTCCGTCCGCGAGGTCGAGCTCGACGCGGACCGGATGGAGCGCGTTGGGGTCGGGGTTGTCGTCGGCGAGCACCGTGAGGCGGCGGGCGAGCGCGAGGGTGGCGGGGCCTCCGAGCGCGGCGGGGGTGAAATCATCGAGCCCGACGGTGCCGCGCCGGAGGCACACTGCGCCGCAATAGGGAAGGCAGAGCCTCGCATAGGCGACGGTCATGCCCTCCCGCGGCGGGCGGCCGACCAGGCGGTGGGTCAATTGCGGCGCCAGGAAGCGCCCGGCCCGCAGGCGTTCGGCGGCGATCCCATGCGCTGCTATCAGTTGCTGCAAGCCGTCGATCCCGCCATGCGTCGCGCGGCCGGAGGGGAACGGCTTGTGGGAGAGTTCGCAGACCCGCCACAGGCGGCCGAGTTCATCGAAGGGTGCGGGATCGGCGGCTCCGTCGAACAGGGCGAAATAGCCGAACTCGCCCGAAATCGGCGCGCGCGGGCCGGGCATGCCGCGTTCCGCAAGCTCGATGGCGGTGACTGCGCTCCTCGCGGCGAAACCCATCTGCATCGCTAATTGCGGGCTCGCCTCCTGATGCGCCTGCATCGTGCCGGCGCATTGCCCGTAATAGATGCCGAGCGCGTCGCGGGTCTGTCCCTCGTCGAGCCCGGCCAGTAACGCCAGCCCCGCGACGGCGCCAAAGCCGCTGCAATTGGCGGGGCGGAAGAAGCGCATCGGCGCGCGCGATGAGAGGCCCAAATTCACCGCGACATCGACCCCGGCAATGACGGCGCGCAGCAGCCTCTCGCCCGAAACGCCACCGGATGTGCTCCCCCGGCGCTCCGCCCAGCCGAGGAGGCACGGCAGCACCGCCGACATCGCGTGGACGACGGCGCCCTCATGCACGCAGTCGAATTCGAGGGCGTGCATCTGGTAGGCGTTGACCATCGCCGCCGCGGCCAGCGGCAGGCGCCCGCCGCTGCCCCATAC
>JBARKH010000610.1:0-17517 GCA_049801295.1 Allostellaceae bacterium
GGTCAGCAACAGGCGGCGGGCGCGGCCATACCCGATCAGCCGCGGCAACAGCGCCGCCTCGACCACCGAGGGGATGCCGACCCGCACTTCGGGCATGCCGAAAATGGCGCGCGTGCTGGCGACGCGCAGATCGCAGGCGGCCGCCAGTTCGAGCCCGGCGCCGAGCGCGTAGCCGTCGATGCGGGCGATCACCGGAACGCCAAGGCGGCGAAACCCGTCGCAGCAACGGTGCACCAGCGTGATGAAATCGCGCGCGCTGTCCTGGTCGAGCGCCGCCAGCTCGGCGATATCGGCGCCGCCGACAAAGGCGCGCTCGCCGGCGCCTGTTAGCACGACCAGCCGCAGCGCGGGATCTGCTTCGAGCCGCTCGATCGCCTCGACGATCTCGACCATCAGCGCGCGATTGAGGGTATTGAGCTTCCGCTCATTATCGATCGTCAGGCGCGCAACATGCCCGCCTTCCGGCCGTTCCTCGCGGGCGACGATGACACCCATCGCGCAACTCTCCGCCTGGAGCTTCACCCTCTCGTCGTGCATACTAGGCGCGGTCGGCGGCGGGAGGCGAGCATGGAGATCATCGGGGACATTGGGGAACTGCGCGAAATCTACGGCGAGCCGGCCGAGCGCGCGAAGAAGAAGCAGCTGCCGCGGCTCGAAAAGCATTCGCGCGCGTTCATCGCATTGTCGCCGTTTCTGGTGATCGCGTCGGCCGATCCGGCTGGCCGCGTCGATGCCTCGCCCAAGGGGGACGCGCCGGGCTTTGTCCAGGTTCTTGACGATGAGACGCTGCTGATCCCCGACCGGCTCGGCAACAACCGGGTCGACACGATCGGCAATCTCCTGGCCGCTCCCGGGGTTGGCCTCATCTTTTTCGTGCCGGGATTGCGCGAGACGCTGCGGGTCAACGGGCGCGCCCGCATCACCACGGACCCGGCATTGCTCGAACCCTGCGCGGTCAACGGCAAGGCGCCGCGCAGCGGCATCCTCGTCACCGCCGACGAAGTCTACTTTCACTGCGGCAAGGCGCTGATCCGCTCCGATCTGTGGAACCCCGACAAGCGGGTCGCGCAGGCCGATTTCCCCTCGCTCGGGCGCATCATCACCGAGCAGATCGGCGAGGGTTCGGTTGAGGCGGCCGAGCGCTACACCGAGGAGAGCTACCGGACGCGCCTCTACTGAGCGGAAGCGCCGGCAGGTCAGACTATGTCCCGAGTTGCGTCGCGAGATCCTCGAAGCTGGTGGCGACGTAGGTGAAATCGTGCTCGGCCGTGAAGTCGCGCGCCTGCCTCGCGCCGTGCTCGTAGGGCCGGCCGATATAGGCGGTCTTCATCCCGTGCGAAGCGGCGCGGACGAGGTCGTTGTTGTGCGCCGCCACCATCATCACCGCGCCCGGATCGCCTGACCCGAGGAACTCGATCGCCGAGAGATACATCTCCGCATCGGGCTTGTAGTGGCGCACGAGATCGGAGCCGAGCACGGCGTCCCACGGCAAGCCGCAATGCTTGGCCATGTCGGTCAACAGCCGCACCGTGCCGTTCGACAACGTGGCGATGATGTATTTTTTCTTGACGCGGGTGAGGCCCGGCACCGAATCCGGCCACGGCTTCAGACGATGCCAGGTCAGGTTGAACCACACCTTGTCTTCTTCGCTGAGGCCCTTGATAGCGAATTTCTCGATGAGGCTGTCGAGCGCCATGCGGTGCAGTGCATCGAGGTTGGTCCATGGCAACTCGCCGGTACGCACCCGGTTCATCGACGGCGCATAGGCGCCCCGCCATTCATCGGCGAATTGCTGCCAGTCGACGCCGGTGATCCCCTTCCTCGCGCCGAGCGCCTCTCCATCGGCCGTCACTGCCGAGCGCCAATCGACGACGGTGCCGAAGACGTCGTGAACCAGGGCTTGTATTTCGCTCATCTGCCGCTTCTCCGTTAGGCCAACCCCGCGAGGGCGCGCGCTTTCTCGGCGAGGCCCAAAACGCGCCGCCGGTAGAAGCGGAAGCGCTGGTCCTGGGTCTGGCCGCGCACATAGCGGATATAGATCTGCTGGATGATTACCGCGAGCTTGAAGGCGGCGAACACCTGGTGCCAGCCGATTGCTGCCACATCGAACTCGGTGCGCGCGGCGTAACGTCGGATGGCGTCGGCGCGGGAGGGGAACCCCTCGCGCCAAGTCGGCATCGAGGCGATCTCGCGCCAGGAGGGATCGTCGCCCGCCTCGACCCAGTAGTTGAGGACGTAGCCGAGATCAGCGAGCGGATCCCCCTGGGTGCACATATCCCAATCGAGCACCGCCGCGATATGCCCGGGATCGGCGCTGTCTAGGAGGCAATTATCGAGCCGGTAGTCGTTGTGCAGGAGCGCGGCGCCCGACGACTTCGGCAGGTGCCGCCCGAGCCAATCGAGGACCGGCGCCATCGTCGCCGCGGCGCGTTCTGCCTCGTCGCCCCCCTGCGCCACCTGCCAGCGCCGGGTCCAGCCGGCGAGCTGGCGCTCGACGTAACCCTCGGGGCGGCCGAGGTCACCGAGCCCGATCTCGCCCGGCGGCACGAGATGCAAATCGGCGAGCGCGTCTATGAGCGCCTCGCCGATACGCCGATTGAGGTCCGGTCGGCCGGCGAATTCGGGCGGGATGTCGTCGCGGATCACGAAGCCGTGGCGCCGCTCCTCGACGATGAAGACCGCGCCGATGACGCCCTCGTCCTCGCATAAGAGGAGGCTCTTGGGCGCCGGATGATAGCGCCGGTGCAGCACCGACAACACGCGGTGCTCGCGGCGCATGTCGTGCGCCCCCGGCGGGATCGGCCCCAGGGGCGGCCGGCGCAACACGAACTCGCTTTCGCCGAAGCGCAGCAGATAGGTGAGATTGGCCTTACCGCCGCCAAACTGGCGCACCGACAACTTCCCGTCCGCGCCTTCCAGACGGGCGCGCAGATAGGGCTCGAGCCGGCTGGTGTCGAGGCGCTCGTCGGGCCGCTGGTCGATCAGCTCGGAGGCTTCGAGCGATAACTGCATCAGCGCCTCGCGTGCTTCGAGACGCGGCGCTCCGCGCCGCTCCTCAGCATGAGGAAAGGTGTTGGTGGCAGGAATCAAATCTCCTCATCCTGAGGAAGCCGCGGAGCGGCTGTCTCGAAGGACGCATAGCGTCAGCCCAGTTCACTTCCGCAGTTCCACGCGCGCCACCGCGCGTTTGTGGACTTCGTCGGGGCCGTCGACGATGCGCATCACCCGCGAGCGCGCCCAGGCATAGGCGAGGCCAAAATCCTGGCTGACGCCGGCCCCGCCATGCGCCTGGATGGCGCGGTCGATGACGTTGAGCAGCATCTTCGGCGCCACCACCTTGATCATCGCGATCTCGGCTTGCGCCGCCTTGTTGCCGACGGTGTCCATCATGTGCGCCGCCTTCAGGGTCAAGAGCCGCGACTGCTCGATCTCCATGCGCGAGTCGGCAATCCATTCGCGGATGACGCCCTGATCGGCCAACGGCCGGCCAAAGGCAACCCGGCTCTTGACCCGGGCGCACATCGCTTCCAGTGAGCGCTCGGCGAGCCCGATCATCCGCATGCAATGGTGGATCCGCCCCGGCCCGAGGCGGCCTTGTGCGATTTCGAAGCCGCGCCCCTCACCCAGGAGGATGTTTTCAACGGGCACCCGCACGTCCTTGAACTCAACTTCGGCGTGGCCGTGCGGCGCATCGTCGTAGCCGAAGACGGTGAGGGCGCGCACGACGGTGACGCCCGGTGTGTCGCGCGGCACCAGGATCATCGATTGCTGCTGGTGGCGCGGCGCATTGGGGTCGGTCTTCCCCATCAGGATCATGATCTTGCAGCGCGGGTCCATCGCGCCCGATGTCCACCATTTCCTCGCGTTGATGACGTAGGTGCTGTTGCCCTCACGGCGGATCGAGGCTTCGATGTTGGTGGCGTCCGACGAGGCGACCGCGGGCTCCGTCATCGCGAAGGACGAGCGGATCTCGCCGGCGAGGAGCGGCTTCAGCCAGCGCTCCTGCTGCTCGGGGGTCGCATAGCGCTCCAGCGTTTCCATGTTGCCGGTGTCGGGCGCCGAGCAGTTGAAGGCTTCCGGCGCGATCGGCGAGCGCCCCATGATCTCGCATAAGGGCGCGTATTCGAGGTTGGTGAGCCCGGCGCCATGCTCGCTTTCCGGCAGGAACAGGTTCCACAGCTCCGCCGCGCGCGCCTTCGCCTTCAATTCTTCCATGACCGGCGGGATCTGCCAGCGCGACGGCGCCTCAGCCAGTTGCCGCTCGAACACCGCCTCGGCCGGGTAGACCTCGCGCTCCACGAATTCCCGCACCTGCGCCTCGAGGCGCTTCACCTTATCCGAAGGCTCGAAATCCATGGCGCTTTTCCCTCTTGAGCGGCGAGTGCTAACGCCGGAGGCCCATGCCGATCACACCGCTTCCAACCGCCGGTAGGCGGCCTTCAATCGAACACGGTCGCGCCGGGCATCGGCCTCACGCTCGCGCTGCTCGGCGACTATCTCCGGCTTCGCGTTGGCGAGAAACGCAGGGTTGGAGAGCTTTGTTGCCACCTTTGCAAGCTCCACGTCGCACTTAGCAATCTCTTTCGCCAAGCGTGCCTTTTCCTGACGCGTCCTCTCCGGATCAGCGTTGGGAGGATGGAGTATGAACGTGACTCCAGCGACCACTACCTGAGTAGTAGTGGGATCGTGCCCAGAAAACGAGACTGCCCCTACGGCCCCCAAAGTCGGATCGACGCGGGCAAGGCGCTGAAAATCTTCGGCGTGTTTTTCAATCCTCGCCGCTGCTGCCGGGTCCGCATCCCTGACTTCGACGGCGAGGCGCGCCCCCGGCGGTATGTTCGAGTCGGATCGCACGGCGCGGATTGCGGAAAGATACTGGATCAACGCTTCCATCTCGGCCGCCGCGTCCGGGTCGGCGAGGTCGGGCGCGAGATCGGGCCACGGCGCGACGATCAGCATCCCCGCATCGGTGCCTGCCAATTGCTGCCAGACCTCTTCGCTGATGAACGGCATAACCGGATGCAGGAGGTGCACCGTCTGGGCCAGCACCCAGGCGGTGGTCGCCCGGGTTTCGGCCCGGGCACCCTCATCGTCGGTCTGCAGGATCGGCTTGGTAAATTCGAGATACCAGTCGCAGAAGGTACCCCACAGGAAGTGATAGAGGTGGTGCGCCGCCTCGTCGAAACGGAAGCCTTCAAGCGCCGTCGTCACCGCCGCGGCGCAACCCTGCGTCGCGCCGGCGATCCAGCGATTGACGGTGAGCCGGCATTGCCGTGGGTCGAAGCCCGGTTTGAGGGCGCAGCCGTTCATTTCGGCGTAGCGCGCGGCGTTCCACAGCTTGGTGGCGAAGTTGCGCGAGCCTTCGACCCGGCTCTCGGCGAGCTTGATGTCGCGGCCGGGTGAAGCCAGCGCGGCCAAGGTGAAGCGCAGCGCATCGCAGCCAAAGCGGTCGATGAGGTCGAGGGGATCGATGATGTTGCCGCGCGATTTCGACATTTTCTGGCCGCGCTCATCGCGGACGAGAGCGTGGATGTAGACCGTGCGGAACGGCACCTCGCCCATGAAATGCAAGCCCTGCATCAGCATGCGCGCGACCCAGAAGAAAATGATGTCGAAGCCGGTGACCAGGACGTCGCCCGGATAGTAGCGCTTGAGCTCGGGGGTCTCCTCCGGCCAGCCCAAGGTCGAGAACGGCCACAGGCCTGAGGAAAACCAAGTGTCGAGCACGTCCTCATCGCGCGTAAGCACCACCGCGCTGCTGTAATGGGCCGCCGCCTCGCTCAGTGCCTCCGCCTCGCTTTCGGCGACGAACACGGTGCCGTCCGGGCCGTACCAGGCCGGGATCTGGTGGCCCCACCACAATTGCCGCGAGATGCACCAGGGCTGGATGTTGCGCATCCATTCGAAAAACGTGTTCTCCCATTGCCGCGGCACGAACCGGGTGCGGCCGCTCTCGACCGCCGCAATCGCCGGCTTCGCCAGCTCGGCGGCGTTGCAGAACCACTGGTCGGTTAGCCACGGCTCGATCACCTCGCCCGAGCGGTCGTGATGCGGCACCATCAGGACGTGGTCCTCGACCTTCTCGATCAGCCCGGCGGCTTCGAGGTCGGCCAGAACCTGCTTGCGCGCGGCGAACCGTTCAAGCCCGCGATAGCGCTCGGGCACCGCATCGTTCAGATGCGCGTCGCGGTCGAAGATGTTAATGACTTCGAGGTTATGCCGGCGGCCGACATCGAAATCGTTGAAATCGTGCGCCGGGGTGATCTTGACTGCGCCGCTGCCTTTTTCCGGGTCGGCGTGTTCGTCGGAGACGACCGGGATGAGGCGGCCGACCAGCGGCAGGCGCACCGTTTTGCCGACAAGATCGGCGTAGCGCCGATCCTCGGGATGGACCGCGACACCGGTGTCGCCGAGCATCGTCTCCGGGCGCGTGGTGGCGACCGTGAGGAAGCGCCCGGGCTCGCCCTCGACCGGATAGCGGATATGCCACAGCGAGCCCTTGGTCTCGCGACTCTCCACTTCGAGGTCCGAGATCACCGTGTGCATGACCGGGTCCCAGTTGACCAGGCGCTTGTCGCGGTAGATCAGCCCCTCGCGGTGGAGCCTAACAAACACCCGGCGCACTGCGGCCGAGAGACCCGCATCCAGCGTGAAGCGCTCGCGGGCCCAATCGGCCGAGGCGCCGAGCCGGCGCAGCTGGGTCGTGATCGTGCCCCCCGACTCCGCCTTCCACTCCCACACCCGCTCGATGAACCTCTCTCGGCCGAGGTCGTGCTTATTCATCTGGCGCTCGGCGAGCTGGTTGCCGACGACGATCTCGGTGGCGATCCCGGCGTGGTCAGTGCCGGGCTGCCACAAGGCGTCGCGCCCGCGCATGCGCTCGAAGCGAATGAGGATGTCCTGCAGGGTGAAGGTCAGCGCATGGCCCATGTGCAAGCTGCCGGTGACGTTCGGCGGCGGCATCATGATCGTATAGGGAGGCTTCTTGCTCGACGGATCGGCGGCAAAGGCGCCGGCCTCTTCCCACGCCGCGTATTGGCGGGTTTCCACATCCGCGGGGCGATAGGTCTTGTCCAGCATCGCCGAAGCGTCCCTCAGTCAACCATCATGCCGAACATGCCCCGGCGGGGCCAACGCCCGATCCCCGCCGGAGGGCGGCTCACCGTGATCGAGGAAGGGGTGCGGCTAAACTAAGGAAATCCGCCGCGAATTGCCAGCGGCACGGCGATGCCTATTCTTTCAGCCCGCCGCCGAAGCCCGCCCACTTATCCTTTACCGACTTGTAGTGGCGGTCCATGTCGTAGAGCTGCACCGGGAGCTTCAATTCCGGCGCGATCAAGCGGCCGGTCGCCGCCGCCAGGTTGAACTCGGCGACCGCCGCGTCGTGCTGGGCTTGAACGAGCGAGGATTGGGTGGTGAACAGCTGCTGCTCGGCGATCAGCACGTCGAGCACGGTGCGCGAGCCGACGAGCGCTTCCTGCTGGGTGCCTTCGAGGGCGATTTGCGCCGCTTTCACCGCCGAGTCAAACGAGGCGATGGCGGCGCGCGCCGCGTGCAGCGTCTCCCAGTTCTGGGTTGCGGTCTGCACCGCCTGGCGGCGCGCGTCGTCGACCTGGCTGCGCCGCTGTCCGACGGTTTGCTGCGCGGCGCGGGTCTGCGAATAAATTGCGCCGCCCTCGTAGAGCGGCATCGTCAACTGGGCGGTTACCGACGCCGTGTCCTGGCGAATGTTGCGCAACGTGAACGACGGCGCGAAACTGCGGTTGAGATCGCCGACGATCGAAACCTGCGGCAACAGCTGTCCGCGAACCAAATCGACGTTGTCGCGCGCGGCAAGTTCGGTAAACGAGGCCGCGATTACGTTGGGATTGTCATTGGAAGCCAGGCTCAGCGCTTCCTCGCGGGTCGCCGGCAGCACCGGCCGCTCGCGCGGCATCACCAGCCGGCCGGGCGGGTGGCCGACGAAGCGGGCAAAGTTGGCCCGGCTGCTCTCCAGGGTCCCCTCCGCCTGGATACGCTGCGCCGTCGCTTGCGCCAACGAGGATTCGGCTTGCGCGACGTCGGTTCGGGTCACCTCGCCCACCCGGAAGCGGTCGCGCGTCGCATCGAGCTGCTTGTGCAGAACCTGCTCGTTGTTGCGGCTGACTTCAACCAGGGTCTGGTCGCGCACGACGTCGAGATAGGCCTGGGCGACCGCTTGGAACACCTGGGTTTCAACCCCGAGGGTCTGGGCACGGGTCGCGTGCACCGTGTTGATCGCCGCGCGGGTCTGCGCCTCGGTGCGGCCGCCGCGATAAACCGGCTGGGTAATCTTGAGGTCGAGCGTCTTACTGAGAAAATTCGAAAACTGCGTCGGCGCGCAGTGTTCTCCGAAGTTTTGCGGAAACGATCCTCCGCAGGGAGCTGGACCGGGAAAGAAGCTTGGCGCGGTGTTTATTTCCGGTTGCACAAACCCGCCGCGCTCGGCCGTTGCCGAACCGCTGAAGGTCACCGTCGGCCGCCAGTTTGACAAAGCCTGCGGAACGCCTTCGTCGGTCGCCCGCAGCGCGGCGCGCTGGGCCAATAGCGCCGGGTTGTTGTTATAGGCGTAGGCAAACGACTCGGTCAGCGTCTGCGCCACAGCCGGGGCCCCGGCAAAGAGCAGCGCCGCGACGACGCTTGTAACGCACGCGGCTGTAACCCACAGCGACCGGCCGCGTTCCTGGCACCCGCTTGGCTGCGGCATCCACCCCTCAAAACACAAAGGCCGGCTTCGCGATTAAACCCGGAAGTAGCGGCGTAGCGGCATCAAACATAACGCGCGGCGCGAGCGCTCCGCCAGTGCGTGTTATCAACGTCGCCCGCCCGACACCGTCTCGTGGCCGCAAAACCACAGCGATACGTCCGCCTTCGGCAAGCTGGCCGCTGATTTCTCCTGGTATTTCAACAACCGCGCCGGCGAAGAGGATCACATCATAGGGCGCGCGTTGACGGTGCCCCAACGGCAGCGGCGCCTCGACATAGCTGACCGAGCCGATCCCGTGATCGACCAGGGCCGACCGCCCGATTCGCGCGAGCTCGAGGCTTTCCTCAAGCGCGACGACGCCGCGCGCCAGCTGCGCCAGGAGCGCCGCCTCGTACCCGACCCCTGCGCCGACCACCAGCGCGGTGTCCTTCGCCTCGACCATCGCCGCCTGCAGCAGCCGGGCCGCGACCATCGGCCTCATCATGTAGCGGCCGTGCCCAAGCGGCAAATCGTCGTCGACATAGGCGACGCCGCGCAGCTTCTCCGGCACGAATAACTCGCGGCGCAACCGCAGGAAGGCGTCCAACACGCGCTCGTCGGTCACCTTGTTGGGGCGCAGCTGGCTGTCGATCATATTGACCCGGGCAGCCTCACAGACGGTCATCGCATCACCGCGGGATCCCACATTGCCGATAAGCCGGCGGTCAACCCGGCGCGGCCTTATATCGGTGTCAGGGCGCAACCACAATCACTGGCGCGGCGTCCCCTATTCGTCGATCGCGCGAATCGGTTGGCCCGGCGGCAGCCGACGCAACAGTTCGCATGCGCTCATGGCGAGAAGCGGATGGCGCCATTGGGGAGCGATCTCGGCTAACGGGGCGAGGACGAATCGGCGCTCGTGCAGCCGCGGATGCGGCAGGACGAGACGCTCGCTCGCGGATTGTCGGCCCTCGTAATCGAGGAGGTCGAGGTCGAGGGTCCGGGCGGCGTTCGGCTCGCCGCGCCGGCGCTCGAAACGCGCCTCGAGCGCCAGGAGCGCGGCAAGGAGCGCCTCTGGGGTAAGCCGGGTCTCAACCCGGGCGACCGCGTTGATGTACCAGGGCTGATCCGACCGCGGCACGGGCTCTGACAGGTACCAGCGCGAACAGCACACGACGCGGGCGCCAACCGCCGGCAGTTGCGCCACCGCCGCAAGCGCCGTCTGCTGCGGCGAGGCGAACCCGGGCGCCGCCAGATTACTGCCGATCCCGACAAGGATCACTCGCGATTGCCCCGGCTTGCGCCGCGCTTGACGGCAAATCTCGCGCGCATGACAATAACCGGCATTTTCGACTCCACTGGGGTTTCAGATGATTTTCTATCCACAGGAACGCATTGCGATATTCATTGACGGCGCCAACCTCTATTCCGCCGCGCGGAGTCTGGCGTTCGATATAGACTACAAGCGGCTCTTAGATTTGTTCCGCTCCAAAGGGCGGTTGATCCGCGCATTCTACTACACAGCGTTGATTGAAGATCAGGAATACTCGCCGATCCGGCCGCTCGTCGATTGGCTCGACTATAACGGCTATACCATGGTCACCAAGCCGACCAAGGAATTCACCGACCCGATGGGCCGCCGCCGCATCAAGGGCAATATGGATATCGAGCTGGCGATCGACATGCTGGAAATGGCGCAGCATATGGACCATGCGATCCTGTTTTCCGGCGATGGCGATTTCCGCCGGCTGGTCGAAGCGGTGCAGCGGCGCGGGGTGCGGGTGTCGGTGGTCTCGACCATCCGCTCCTCGCCGCCGATGGCGTCCGACGATTTGCGCCGCCAGGCCGACAGCTTTGTCGAGTTGCAGGATCTCGCCCCCAGCATCATGCGCAACCATCATCCGCGCGACGAGATGGCGCGCCCGCGCGCTGAGCCGGTCGAGAGCGATGACGAATAGGCGCGGCCCCTGACCCCCGAGTCCAGTCCGGACCGCGATTGCCCGCTATGTCCGCGGCTGGCCGGCTTCCGGGCAGCCCAGCGGCTGGCGCATCCCGATTGGTTCAACGCCCCGGTCCCCGCCTTCGGCGATCCCGCGCCGGCGCTCTTGATCGTCGGCCTGGCGCCCGGTCTCAGAGGCGCCAACCGGACCGGCCGCCCGTTCACCGGCGACTTTGCCGGCGATCTATTGTATCGCACGCTGCTGAAGTCAGGCCTCGCCGTCGGCAGCTACGCCGCCCATCCGAACGACGGGCTGGAGCTGCGCGGCGCCCGCATCGTCAACGCGGTGCGCTGCGTCCCGCCGCAGAATAAGCCGGAGACGAGCGAACTCGCCGCCTGCCGCCCTTTCCTTGCCGCCGAACTGGCGGCGCTGCCGGGCGTCCGCGCGATCCTCGCGCTCGGCGGCATCGCGCATCTTCAGGTGATCGCGGCGAAGGGGCTCCGGCGCGCCCTCTACCCCTTTGCGCACGGCACGATGCACACGCTGCCGGACGGCATTGTCCTCGCCGACAGCTATCACTGCTCCCGGCTCAACACCAACACCGGCCGGCTCACCCCGGCGATGTTCGAAGGCGTGATCGCGGGGATCGCCGCCCGCTTGGCCTAAATGACCGTCATTCCCGCGGAAGCGGGAATCCAGGAGCCGAGCTCGATCGCTTGCCCTGGACCCCCGCCTTCGCGGGGGCGACGATCACCGTGATTACAAATCGCGCGAGCGCATGATCCGGGCGCGGCTCCGCTGCCAGTCGCGATCACGCTCGGCGGCGCGCTTGTCGGCCTTCTTCTTGCCGTGCGCGAGACCGAGCTCGACCTTGGCGCGGCCGCGAACGTTGAAATAGATTGCCAGCGGCACGATCGTGACGCCCTCGCGCTTGATCGCGCCCAAGAGCCGGTTCACTTCCTTCCGGTGCAGCAGGAGTTTGCGCGGCCGGCGCGGCTCGTGGTTGAAATGCGCCGAGGCCTTGTATTCGGGGATGTTGGCGTTGACGAGATAGAGTTCGCCCCCGGCTTCGTCGGCATAGGCTTCGGCGATGCTGGCGCCGCCCTGGCGCAGCACCTTGACTTCGGTGCCGTGGAGGACGAGCCCGGCCTCGAGCTTTTCCTCGATCAGGTAATCGTGCCAGGCGCGGCGGTTGAGCGCGGCGTAACGGTCGGTGGCCCGCACGTCGCGCCTGGCTCGGCTACCCGCCGCTCTAGTTGATCAGCCCGGCACCGCGCATCGCGGCGCGCACCCTCTCCTGGGTCTCGGGCGTCGTGTGCCACAGTGGCTGGCGCACCTCCGCGGTGCAGCGGCCCAAGAGCGAGGCGGCGTATTTGACGGGTGCGGGGCTGGTTTCGGCGAAGAGGGCGTCGTGCAATGGAATGAGCCGCTCGTTGATCCGCCGCACCATCGCGAAATCGCCCTTCTGCCATGCCACATGCATTTCCGAGCAGAGCCCCGGCGCGACATTGGCTGTCACCGAAATGACCCCGTCGCCGCCTTGCGCCAGATAGGCGACCGCGGTCGCGTCCTCGCCGGAGAGGAGCGAGAACTCGCCCTCGATGTCGACCCGCATCCGGAGCGGACGGGCCAGATCGTTGGTCGCGTCCTTGACCCCGACGATGTTGGGCAATTTCGCCAGTCGCGCCAGCGTCGCGTTCGACATGTCGACCGCGCTGCGCCCGGGGATGTTGTAGATGACGATCGGCAAGTCGACCGCGTCGTGCACACTCTTGAAATGCTGGTAGAGGCCTTCCTGGGTCGGCTTGTTGTAATAGGGGCAGACGATGAGCGCGGCGTCCGCGCCGGCCGCCTTGGCGGTGCGGGTCGCGGCGATCGTGTGCGTGGTCGAGTTGAACCCGGTGCCGGCGATGACCGGCCTCCTGCCCTTGGCCACCTCGACGGTGAGCGCGATCAGGCGCTCCTGCTCGTCCTCCTCCAAGGCCGGGCACTCGCCGGTCGTCCCGATCGGCACGAGCCCGTGCGTGCCCTGGCCGATCTGCCAGGCGACGTGCTCCTGAAAGGCGGTTTCATCGACCGCGCCGTCCCGGAACGGGGTGATCAACGCGACAAGCGACCCCTTGAACATAGCTTCCTCCCGGCTCGTGCGAACGCCCTGGGGCCAACGATAGTCCCCGCCGCCCTTCGCTTCAACAGCACCGATCGGCGCTTGTTGCCGGTAGCCTCGCGCGGCTTGTGTTACCGATTGTTACACTATCGCCTTGCCGCGGCCGGCGAGAACCCTTAAAGACGAATGCACCCGATTTGATCATGCAAGGAGCGGCCGGCTTTGTTTCCGGTATTACGCATTTTATTCCCGGTCCTCGGGCTCCTCATTTTCCTGACGACAACCAGCCAAGCGCAAGGTCCCGCCCCCGATCGGGCGGCGCTGGCCGCGCTCGCCGCGGCGCGCGGCGGCGATTGGGCCCAGGCCTATGCCCAGGCCGGTCAAACCTCGGACCCGCTGGTGCAGAAAATCGTCAGCTGGCTCGATTATACCCGCTCCAGCCCGAGCGGACGCTTCGTCGAAATCGCCAGATTTATCGACCAAAATCCGGATTGGCCGCTGCAGAAGGTTCTCGGCCGCCGCGCCGAGGAGGCGCTGGCCGGTGAAAGCGATGAGGTCGCCGCGGACTGGCTGAAACGCCATCCCCCGATCAGTGGCGCGGGCCGGGCGCGTGCGGCCGAGATCATGATCGACCGGGGCGATGCGGCGGCCGGCACGGCGGCGCTACGCACGGCCTGGGTCGAGGGCGATTTCACCCTAGCCGAGGAACGCGCCCTCCTAGAACGGTTTGCCGCCAGCTTGCGGCCGGAAGACCACGAGCGGCGGCTCGACCGGCTGTTGTGGGACGGCCAGACCGATGCGGCCCGCCGCATGCTGGCGCTCGTCTCGGCCGATTACGGCGCCCTGGCGACGGCGCGCCTCGCGCTGGCCGGCGACATCGCCAACCCGGCCGCCGTCTTAATGAAGGTGCCGGTGGCGCTGCATACCGATCCGGGGCTGGCCTTCGAGGAGGCGCGCTGGTGGCGCAAGAAGGATAACTACGATGCCGCCGCCGAGCTCCTGCTCGCCCATGATGACACCCCGGTACGCCCCGATTTGTGGTGGCGCGAGCGGCTCTATATCGCGCGCCGCGTATTGGCCGCCGGCAATGCCGACATCGCCTTTCGGCTCGCGCACGGACCCGACAAGACGGTCGGCAACGCCAATTCCGACGCGGAATTCCTGTGCGGGTATATAGCGCTGCGCTATCGCAAGGACCCCGCCCTCGCCTTCGATCATTTCGCCCATATCCTGGCCCAGGTCACCAGCCCCTATGCCAAGGCCCGCGCCGCCTATTGGGGCGGGCGCGCCGCCGCGGAGGCCGGCAAGGCCGATCTGGCGGCGAAATGGTTTGCCGCCGGCGCCGATCACATGGCGACCTTTTACGGCCAGCTGGCGGCGCATCAGCTCGGCCGTGACGCCCCGCCGCATCCGATGCCCGAGCCGCGCCCGAGCAGCACAGAGGAGGCCCGGTTCAACGCCGAAGAGCTGGTCAAGGCGGCGCGGCTGTTCCTCGGTGCGGGCGACCGCGAGCACGCCCGGGCCTTTCTGATGGCGCTGGCGGATCAGGCCAAGCAGCCGCTCGATTTTTCGATGCTGGCCGCGCTCGCCGAGGGATACGGCCGAGTCGATCTGGCGATCGGCGTGGCGCGGCGCGCGATCGATGCCGGAACCCCGCTGATGGTGCACGGCTACCCGGTCACCACGCTGCCCGAGGGCGGCCTCGCCGAGCGCCCACTATTGCTGGCCATCGTGCGCCAGGAAAGCGCCTTTGCCCCGGATGCGATGAGCCGGGCCGGGGCGCGGGGCCTGATGCAGCTGATGCCGGCGACCGCCGCCAACGTCGCGCGCAAGGTGCAGCTGCCCTATTCGCTCGACCGGCTGACCAGCGATGGGATCTACAATCTGGTCCTGGGCCGCTCTTACCTCCAACGTCTGATCGACGATTTCGCCGGCTCCTACCCGCTGGCGATCGCCGCCTACAACGCGGGGCCCGGACGGGTGCGCCAATGGCTCCACGATTTCGGCGATCCGCGCGGGCAGGACATCGCGATGGTCGATTGGATCGAGATGATCCCGTTCACCGAAACCCGCATCTATGTCCAGCGGGTCCTCGAAAATCTGCAGATTTACCGCGGCCAGGCAGGCGACACCAAGACCGCCTTCTCGCTGGCGAGCGACCTCGCCCGCTGAGCCCGCAAACTGACCGCTGTCCGCGTTCGGGGCGGGTGACGGCGCGGGCGAAGGCGTGCAAGATGGCGCGTCGCGGGTTCTAACCAGGGAAGCCTCCGTGTCCGATCTTGCCGCCAGGGTTGAGCTGACGCCGCCCGATATCGAGCCCTATCGCGCGGGTAATACCGGCGTCGAATACGTCACGCGCTTTGTCGCGGCCTCGCCCGGCCCGCACGTGCTGGTGACTGCGCTCACCCACGGCAACGAGATTTGCGGCGCGATCGCGCTCGACCGGCTGCTGCGCGCCGGTGTCCGGCCGCGCCGCGGCACGCTGACCTTGGCCTTCGACAATGTCGCGGCCTATCGCGAATTCGATCCCAAGTATCCGATCGCCTCGCGCTATGCCGATGAGGATTTCAACCGGCTATGGAGCCCGGCGATGCTCGACGGGCCGCGCCGCTCGATCGAGCTCGAACGGGCGCGTTCGCTCAGGCCGATCGTCGATGCGGCCGACTTTCTGCTCGACCTCCATTCGATGCAATACGCCACCGCGCCCTTGATGCTGGCCGGGCTCTTGCCGCGCTCGCGCGAGCTAGCGAGGGCGGTCGGGATCCCCGAGCTGATCATGTGCGACAAAGGCCACGCCGCCGGGCCCCGGATGCGCGATTACGGCGGCTTTGGCGACCCGGCTTCCAAGAAAACCGCGCTCCTCATCGAATGCGGCCAGCATTGGGAGCGCCGCAGCGCTGAGGTGGCAACCGACGTGATGCTGCGCTTCCTCGTCGCGCTCGACGTGGTCACCCGCGACGAGGTGGCCGCGCTCGGCGGCCCCGACTTCGCCGCGCATCCGCGCCAACGGGTGATCGAGGTGACCGAGGCGGTGACGATCACCGGCCAGCGCTTCGATTTTACAGAGGATTATCGCGGGCTCGAAGTACTGCCCGAGAAAGGCACCCTGATCGGCCGCGACGATGGCAAGGAGGTGCGCACGCCTTACGACAATTGCGTCCTCATCATGCCGTCGCGCCGGCTCGTCCGCGGCCAGACGGCGGTCCGCCTCGGGCGTTTCGTCGACTGACTACGGCTGAGAACAAATCGGGCGCCGCCGCGCCCAGGCGCAGCTTTCCGCCGTTTGCGGATCAGCGCTCCCGGGTCCTCGTGCTCGGCACGCTACCGGGTGAAGAATCGCTGCGCCGGGTCCAGTATTACGCCCACCCACGCAACCTGTTCTGGCCGATCGTCTGTGCCCTGTTCGGTGAAATCCCGCCATCCGCCTACGCCGAGAGGGTTCGTTTTCTCGCGAGCCGGCGGATCGCAGTGTGGGACGTCTGCAAAGTCGGCGAGCGCCGGGCGAGCGCCGATGCGACGATCCGCCGGGAGGTCCCGAACGCTATCGACGGGCTGCTCGACGACCACCCGGGGATCCGCGCCGTGGCGTTCAACGGAAGTGGCGCACGGCTCCTCTTCGATCGCCATTTCGCGCGCCGGCCCGAGCTCATTTATCTGGCGCTGCCGTCGACCAGCCCGGCCTATGCAAGGCTCGGCTTTACCGACAAGCTCGAGCGCTGGAGCGCGCTGCGCGATGTGCTGGGCGCCGAGTAGTCCCTTTACGGCCGGCTCGCCTCCGCCGTCTCGAGAAGCTGGGTAAGCGCGGCGCCGAACCGGTCGATCTCGGCATCAAGGCGCTGAAGGTGAATGGCGCCGTGCTGGCGCAGCTCGCTGGCGGTGACTTCTTGGAGGGACGCTAAGAGCTCGCAAAGCTGGGTGGCGCCGAGCGGGCTCGCGGCGCGGCGCAGCGCGCTGAGGCTCAGCGCGAACCCGGTGGCGTCGGCGGCGGTGACAGCCTGGTCGAGTCGCCCCATGATCTCCCGCGCATCGGCCTTAAAGGTCTCGATCACTTCGCCGAGAAAATCCGGGTCGTCCCCCAGCGCGCGCAGCCCGTCGATCGCACGCATGTCAAGCGCGGTCATCTCCGGTGCGAATTTGGGATGGGAAGCGATCGGCGTGATCCGCTCGCTGAATCTCCCGGACAGCTCGCCGGGTGCCACTTCGGTCAGCTCGCCGGGCGGCTCGACCACCGGGCGCGGCGGGTAGACGATGGGCGGCGTTGCCGGCAGATCGGATGCCAGCGAATCAAGCAGCCCGAGAGGCAAAGCATCAAGCGCGTTGGCAAGCAGTTGTCGGGTCGGCGGCGCCGGTATGAAACCGTCGATCTCACCGTCGTCGACCTCGCCAAGGCTCGCGATCTGACCGTCCTCGGCGATCAGCAAGACAAACGGTGCGGGAACGCGGATCCGCGCCGCGCGGTGGGCGAGGCTGAGCGCCCCGAGCAATTTGCGGCCGTCGACAATCAAGACCTGGCGCTCTGTCGCGCCGTGGCGGGACAAATTAGCAAGGGCGCCGTCGGCGTCTCCGACCCAGCGCACATCGCCGTTCCACGCCGCCACCGTTTCACCGAGCTTGCTCGCGAACTCGGCATCCTCGGTTGCGATCAGCACCTGGCGGTTGCCGAGGTCGAGGGTCGGCTCGGTCGCGCCCTCCTCGATCTCGAGCCCAAGGGTTACGACCAGCCGGGTGCGCTGATCCGGTGCGCGCTCGATCGCGAACGCGCCGCC
>JBARKH010000611.1:0-2581 GCA_049801295.1 Allostellaceae bacterium
GCTCTATACCGCGCTCGACAAACTGACCGAAGCAACCGATCCCTACATCGCCAAAGCCTGCGCCGAATACGAAAACGGCAAGGCAACGGCCGACGCTACCGTCGCCGCTGGCGTGGTGGCGAGCACGGTGACGGCCAAGGTGACCTCAATCGAAAGCTTCGGCGACGCCGCCTGCGCCAATCCTCCAACGGGCGACCCACTATCGACCGCAATCTGGCTCGGCCATCTCGCCGGCCAGCTCACCACCCTGACCACCCCGCCCAAATAGCGCCTGCCGGCTGATGCGCATAGCGATGCGGCGCTGCGCCAACGCGACCGCGAAAGCCACGGCATCACAGTTGATGCTGTAGTGCGATGCTCAGCTCGGTTTGCGTGCTGGTGCGCCGCACGCCTCGAGGGTTTCGCTACGTGGAGCCGGAGGAAGCGCGGGCGATCCACACCGCCGCATTAAACCCAGGCATGATCCCGACTAGCGTGATGGCGCAGCGTTGCGCTGGCGATCTTGACCACCTCGATGCTGCGTTTCGGCTGTTCGACCCCAACTACGACGTGGCTGCCATCAAGCCAAAGTCGTATTCGGCAGGCACGTCACCTATCGGGCAAGTTGGCGAAGATACGGTCGACTCGCTCCGCCAGGCGAAAGAGCCAAAAACGACGTGGACCATTGCGCGGCATCTCAGGGTCGAGCGTGGTCAGAACACGGTCGACGACGTGATTGTCAAGACGTACAGTCGACGCGGCGGCGCGCTGTTGCAGCATTATCGCGAGCGGGGCACGGTGCGCTCGATGAAAGATCCTCGCAGTGGACCGTTTGGCTTTGGGAAATAGCGGTTTAGCCATTGATGTAACGCGCAAATCCTAGGCAGATGGCGCATAAATCATCAATCAAATTTTCTGTGGATAAATTCCAATTTTATCGAAAATAGGGAACATCACCTATTGACAAGATGTTGTTGTATGCGTGACCCTGGAGGCACCAAAATGCGACTCCAAGAGGCTACAAAGAGTGCCTCGGAGGTGCCGTTAACTTTAGCAGGAATGCGTCTGATGGCAACCGCACCCGCATCGGATCGTCTAACGATTCGGCTTTCCCCAGCGGCTAAAGAGGCTGTTGAGGAAATTCAGAAGCTCGGGGGGTTCAAAACCCCACAGGAGGCAATTCGTCGTGCCATCGCTGATGAGCGATTTCTCCTTCAGAAACGAAAGAAGGAGGGGTGGCAGATCATGATGCGAAGCGGGCGGAGTTACCGCGAACTTGTTTGGCCGGAAACCTGAGGTAGTATCTCTGCGGGAGCAAGGCACCCGCAGAGGAATGCCGTGGCCGAAGATAGAAACGACACCGTAATCGATATCAACGACATTCCGGAGGGGCCGCGGGCGATCGACCCCTTTCGCGGTGAGGATCCGCCTCCTCCGGACCCGCCTCAAATACCAGTTCCACCGCTTCCGAAGCCTTCTGATCCGAAAGAAGTTTAGCGGGATGGCTCCGTCCGATGGCGGGAGATCCACCGATCAGGGTGCCGATGTTGGAGCACCGGATGCTGGCCCAGGGGAGCGATCGATTGAGCAAAGGCGAGAAGACGTACGCCAGCGGATCGCTGTGATTCTTGTAGTCATTTTAGGTATCGAAGTAATTGGCGCCATGGCCGCGATATTTCTTTGCCGGGGCAATATGCCGGAACTGAAAGACATTCTGACTTTGATTTTGGGGCCAACGGTGGCCCTTGTCGGTTCTGTTACCGGCTTCTACTTCGGGACGCATA
The DNA here is from genome assembly GCA_049801295.1 of Allostellaceae bacterium. Lineage (GTDB taxonomy): Bacteria > Pseudomonadota > Alphaproteobacteria > ATCC43930 > CGMCC-115725 > DATARH01. Next base: position 1,764 of record JBARKH010000611.1, read on the forward strand.
GCAATGGCGATGCTTCAGATACTGATCCTCCGCCCGCGCCAGGGCGAACCTGAGTTTGCTAAATAATTCCGGATCGGCCGCTATAGCCCGACCAGCCGGGCGCTTTTGGCCCACAGCTTTTCGCCCAACTCGTCGTCGAGCGCGGTTGGGTCGGGCTGGGCGACCCGTTTGCCGATCACGTAGGCACCGTGGAAGGGCGCGGGGTCTGGTGTCGTTGCCAGGAAGAGCGAGGTCTGCGCGCCGTTTTCCGGGGTGACGAGGAACGGCTTGACGAGGCGCCAGCCGAACCCGGCGAGGCCGCCCGCGCGGTCGCCGATCGCGGTCGCGACCACCCCGGGGTGGAGGCACGAAGCGACCACTCCGCTCCCCTCTAACCGCCGCGCCAGGGCGCGGGTGAAGAGGATGTTGCAGAGCTTCGAGCGTCCATAGGCCTTGAGCGGGCTCCAATCCTCGCCTCCGGTGAGCCGCGCCAGGTCGATCCGGGCGCCGCGATGGGCCTGCGAGGCGACCGTCACGATCCGCGCCCCGGACTTGTCCAACTGGGCCGAAGCGCGCAGGCGGTCGAGCAACAGATTGGTCAAGAGGAACGGCGCCAGGTGGTTGACCGCGATCGTCAGCTCGTAGCCGTCCTCGGAGAGCTGAAACCGCGGCGAAATCATCCCGGCATTGTTGACGAGGAGATCGAGCCGGTCGTGCGTCGAGCCGACCCGCTCGGCGAGGCCGCGCACCGCGGCGAGGCTCGCGAAATCGGCCAGCACCGTCTCAACCACACCCGAGCCCGAGCGCTCGGCCACCGTCCGGCAGGCCCGCTCGAGCCG
>JBARKH010000612.1:0-1567 GCA_049801295.1 Allostellaceae bacterium
GATCCTGTCAGGCCGCAATCCGCCCCGGATGGCTGCGGCGATCGAGCCAATCGCTCAGCCGGCCGGGCAGCAACGGTTCGACAAAGAGCTTTTGCAGCGCCGCCCAGCGTGAATGCGAGGTGCGGCGGTAATAGAGCTGCCATTGCCGGTAGGCGGTAAACAACCGCCCGCGCTTGAGATGCGCAGCCGCCTGCGACCAGCCGCTCCAGCTGATGGTCGAGTTGCCGGAGAGGCCGCCGAGCAGCACCCGCCGACCTTGCGCGCGCGCCTGCCGCAGCAGAGCCAGGATCCAACCGAGATTAATCGGATTGCGCACCGGCCCTTCGAGCGCACTGAAAAAACGCTCGAGCTCGGCGAGATCGTCGGGCGCGGCGCTGCGCACATAGGTGACGTCGATATTGCGCGCCGCGCCGGCAATCGCCTCGACATAAGGAGTTTCGTCGGCGTAGGCGCCGTTTGGGAGCGGACCAGCAAACCCGCGCCGCGGTACGCCGGTGAACGCGACCAGCCGCTCGTTTTTCTCGGCGAGCGCGCGGGCAGCAAGAATCGAGACCGACGAGGAGTCGAGCCCGCCGCTGAGCAGGCTGCCGATCGGATGGATGCTGCGCATCTGCCGGCGCACCGCCAAATCAAGACACGCGCGCAGTCCGTCGGCGTAGGCCTGATCGGAAGAGCGTCCGACCGGCTTGATCTCGGCCGGCGACCAGTACCGGCGCTGCGTTGTCGAACCGTCGGCCTTCACCCACACGACATGCGCGGGAGGCACGCGAAAGACATCGCGGTAGATGGTTGTTTGATGGTCCGCGTGATTGAGCACGAGGAAATCGGCGAGTTTTTCTTCGCTCAATTCGCGCGGCACGCCGGGTAGCGCGAACAGGCCGTTGGGCATCGTGGCAAAGGCAAAGAATTGCGCGTTCCGGTGCCACATCGCCACGTTGAGGCCGAGATGGTCGCGCGCCAGCGTCAAGGCGCGAACGCGCGGGTCCCAGATCGCGACCGCGAAAGGGCCGCGCAGGATCGGCCAAATATCGTCGCCGAATTTCTCCCAGGCGGCGAGGAGCACGCGCGCATCCGACCAGGTCGCCGCCGCCGCCGGCGCGACGCCGATCCGAGCGAGCATGTCGGCGCGATTGTCGAGCCGGATATCCGCCGTGATCAGCGCGCCGCTCTCGCCGTGCCAGGGCTGGCGATCAAACTGGTCTTCCGGGGTCATGCGCATCAGCACGTGGACCAGGCCGATGGCTTCGCCAACGACGATCGCGGAGCGATCCGGCCCGTGTTGACGCAGCGAATTGGCGACGCGCTCGAGGTCGTGTCGGGACACGGCGTGGCCGTCGAACCGCAAAAGGCCGGCGATACCGCTCACGGGAAGCCTACGTGCCGCATCAGCACGCTCCGCCGAATGCAGCGAGGCGCGTGAAGGCGCCGGCGTCGGCGCCCCCGACGATCCTGTCCTTGCCGACCTCCACCCATGCATGTGCGAGCAGCTCGTCTCCTTCGTGGGCGACACCGAGGCAGAGCCGGCTCGCTATGCCGCGCCGGCGCAGCATGGCCTGCGCCGCCAGCG
>JBARKH010000613.1:0-19655 GCA_049801295.1 Allostellaceae bacterium
TTTCAGGACCACGCCGTTCGCCGGATTCGCAACGTCAGTCGGGCTACGCCCTCCTGCCGTCACGCATCCGGCGACAGTTTCTCATCCAGATTGACGCGCGCCTCTCACCCTGTTTGCCGCGCCGCAGATGTCCACAACAAATAGTCGTCGCCCATTCAGTCGCGGTCCATGTGCGCTGCTCAATTAGCGCCGCTGCGACCTGTTCGATTTTCTTCCGATGACGTTATCTCGGAACTTGTGCCACCATCGGCGGCACGAAGTGACGGCGTTGCGGGAAATTGATCGGTCATAGCGAGTAGCGAGCCTCCCTAATCCCAACGCGCGAAAGTGGCGTGGTGGTGGTGTCCGCGCGAAAGACCGGTTTCCTCGGTGATCGCGCGGAGTCGATCACGTTACCCCGGCTTTCAGCCGGTGAGGTCGTTCAGGAACTCCGACGCCGGATTGAAGTCGGTCACGAGTAGATGGTAGCGGGCACGGGTGCCTGCGACGTAAAACAGAAATCGTGGCGCGACCACGGCAAGGCCGAGCTTACCGGACAGATGACCGGACGACTGAACGCGGCAGGAGCCGACCCGGTTGATGCGTAGCGTCGCCGATGGCAGCCCGATGATACGGCCTTGGGCCGATCGGCGAACGCCCCTTCTGGTCGGCCAATATCTGATCACGCTCGCGGCGTAGTTCGTCCATGCGTGCTCTGATCGTCGCAAAATCGTCGGCGGCACGGGGTCGGGTCACTTGGCGGAGTTCCTCCACGCGTGCTCGGATTGTCGCGAAATCATCGGCGGCGCGTGGGCGGGTCGTCACGTTTCCTCCGTTTTCTGGAGTGAGCCATATCGTGCTCGCCCCCGTAATGCGAGGAGCGGGGGGCCGTCAAGATGCGGGATGCGAGTTGATGGAACGATCCAGCGGTTCGTAGCTCTTGGGAATCTTCCGGTGCCGTCCCGGCTGCCCCCTGGGCATCGGGTGGCCCGATCCTGTATGGGTCGCATCCGCCCGGCGGTATGCCGCTTCGAGAGTGAAGAAGGGTAAAGCGGCGTGCCGAGGCTCATCGCCGAGCACACCCGAGTTGGCCAATCCCATTCAATCGGCAAGCCGACACTCACGACGGCAAACGGACAAAGGGGCCGATCTCTCCTCGACCCGGATGACGAGACATCGACTGTCGAGTGTACTCGCCGCCCGAAATCTTTGCGGCGATGGAAATGGAGTTCGACCTCGATGTTTGCAGCCCTGGCGCGAAAACCGACTCATGGATTCCAGTGAAACGACATCTGACCAGAAAGGATAATGGTCTTGTCACCCACTGGGACGGCTTCGTGTCGATGAATCCCCCTTATGGTCTCAGAAACGGCGTAGCTGAATGGATCGAAAAGTTCGTCGAGCACGGTAATGGTGTTGCTGTTGTACCCGATTTTACTTTAGCCGAATGGTGGCACGTGCTGACCGAGTGTGCTGACATCATTATGTTCGTGCGCCCAAAGATATATTTCTTACCGAAACGCGAGGACGGTCGGACGAATTCGCTCGGGTCAACGCTGGTCGCCATGGGCGAGCGCGGGGTTCAAGCTCTGCGAAACGCCGAACGAAATGGCCGGGGGATTTGTTTCCAGCGCGATGTCGCCGCTGTCCGGCGGCGCATGGCGGAGGCGGCGGACTAACGCCCGTAGCTCCGACGCACTGAGTCCACCGGGAAACGATGAACCCGACTGGCGAGGTGGCGGCACTCGCGATGTCGTGTGCGGTCAACGTGTCGGCGTCGGCGGCGAGCATGGCGGTGATTTTCGCGCGAACCGAAATCTCGAGAAACCGATCCGCGACCAGGGCAATGATCCGGTGCCCCTCGTCTCCCCAAGCGCGTGCCGAGCTGGGGTGAAGGGCGAGGAAGCAGGCGACGAATGCGAGGGCGACCACGGCCGGACGCAGGGTCGAAATCCGTGCCGGCTTGCTCATTGGGATGGGCCTATTGCGCTCGGAGAGGTCAGCGAAATTTCTCAAGCTGAACTGACGTTCCGGCCAACGACCCGAAGAGGGACCCGTCCAGGGAAAGGCCAGTGGAGTCTTCGCCGAGGGGCGGGCGGAACCACAAGAGGGTGCTGGATGTCGGGCGAGCGGGCCGGTTGGGGCGGTTTGCCGCGCTCGACAACGTTGACCGGATGCCCACGTGAGTTATTCATACGTCGCCGGTTTAATGTCGCTCATCGGTTGCCCTTAGCCTCCCGGCTTACCTATGGACCCTAGCCAAGCGGACGTTCTCCGGCTGCACGCACCAGTCGATCGGGTGTGGAAACGGTTACAGGGCGTGGTCGTCAAACCGCTCTATCGACTGTATGAGCGGCGACTAACGAGGCAGGTGCAAGGGCAGTCGATCCCGCGTCACATTGGAATCATCCTCGACGGCAACCGACGGCACGGCGAGCGTTACGGTCTCCGCGACCCCTGCGAAATCTACGCATTGGGAGCGCGAAAGCTCGACGATGTGCTCGACTGGTGCGGTGAGTTTGCCGTCCCCGCCGTGACCCTTTGGCTCTTCTCGATGGACAATCTTGGTCGGCCTGCTGAGCAGGTCTCGGGCATTTTCGCCGCCATCGAAGCGAAGGTCGCAACACTCGCCGAAAATCCGGAAATCCATCGTCGGCGGGTACGAGTACGGGCGATCGGCAAACTCGAACTGCTCCCCGCATCTCTCGTCAGCGCGATCCGATCCGCCTGCGATGCGACCGCGACCTACGAGGGAATGATCCTGACCATCGCGGTCGCGTATGCCGGTCGCGACGAGATCGTCGATGCCGTCCGCGCGCTGCTCGCCGAGCAAATGGAACGAGGTCTCACGGTTGGCGATGCCATTCCCGAGGTTACTCGCGATGGTATCGCTCGCCACCTCTACACCGCTGGCTCCCCCGACCCCGACTTGATCATCCGGACGAGTGGCGAAGTCCGCCTATCCGGTTTCCTGCTATGGCAGAGCGCGTACAGCGAGTTCTATTTCTGCGATGTGCTCTGGCCGGCTTTCCGCAGGATCGACTTTCTGCGGGCGCTGCGCTCGTATCAGCATCGTAAGCGGCGGTTCGGACAGTAATCCGTCGATCCTACGGTGGCCCAATACTCTACGATGCCATGTGGCTGTGGTGATCTGAAAATATTTCCTACTTCAGAGGCTCCAACACCTCCTGGTCACCTTTTGTGTGGGAAGGGGGGGTGGGTCTTCGTGAGACGGGCGGGACCCAAACGAGGTGGACGGAGCGACGTAGCGATATGGAGAAGCCTTATTCATCGCCTGGAATTGACCGGGTTGGTGTAGCGTTGCCAGCTAGAAAACCAGCGGACCAACGCGATGCCTGATGCACAACCGTCCGAACTCGCCGCGAAGATCGTCGCCGCCTATGTTCGACGCAATCAGGTCCAACCGGATCAACTTCCTGCCTTGATCTCGACTGTACATCATGCGCTCGCCGGTCTTGGTAAACCGGCGATAGAAGCCGAGGGACCGCGAACCCCCGCAGTTTCGATCCGACGATCCGTTCACCACGATTACGTGGTCTGTATGGACTGCGGCTGGCGCGGGCAAATGCTGCGCCGGCATGTGATGACCGCTCATGGGCTGACCGGTGACCAGTATCGAGCGAGGTGGAACTTGCTGGCCGATCACGCGATGACGGCCCCAGGCTATTCCGAGCGCCGCTCGGCAATGGCGAAGCAGATCGGTCTCGGTCGTGCTCGTAGGGCATCGGTCGAAACGCCGGAACCGGCGGCACCCCAGCGACGTGGGCGACCGAGATCAGCAGCGGCGTCGGCGTAAGGTGGAGTCATAATTCCATCTGAGGGAAGCTGAATATGCGACAAGCACGACGTGAAAAGAGAACCGAGCGACGACAATTACGCAAGGAACAGGCGCGAGTAGTGAGGGCGGCTAAGACGCATGACGCAGAGTTACGCGAAATGGCAAGGCCAAACACGGAGATAGCCATTGCCTCGATAAATGCCTCCAACAATGAAGCGTGGTTACGAGGGTTTCGTACTCGAATGTTGCCGGCGGGAGAGACCGAGATCGTCGATGCGATAGATAAACGTCTCGCTGAACTCGAAGAACTCAAGTTCCGGGCCGGTATATCCTCAATTCGGGTTGGTCTCCGTCTCCCTGAGCGAGTCCAGGAATCCGTTCGCGTCTACGAGGCGTTTTTAGCGAAAAAGCACGGGCGAAACATCCGCGCGGCGCGGACCAACGCGATGATAAAGCGTTGGGGTGAGAAGGAGGCCGTGAGGCGGACGGTGACTAACCTCGACATGTCGAATGGTCTGGAATTACTTGCGAAATATGATCGTTTGGATTGCTCCTACGAACGGATCATCCTTGATTTTCCAAATGAATTTGACGAAACGCTCAGAGCTAAGGCGCGGGCGAACTTAGCCAATTTACCGGCTGCGCTCCGCGAGGGTTCGACCAATTCGCTCGATGGAGATCGAGGCTAGATCGAAGCGCCGGATGGCCGACAAAGCTCGGGCGAAGGCGATCACCCTGGGGGCGCTCCCGCCCCCAACACCCGGTAGACGCTGGCCCGGCCGATCCCTAACCGGCGGGCAATATCGACAGGTCGAATTCCCTCCGCCTTGAGAGCCTTGACCTCCGCAGCCCGCGCCCGTGCTGTTGGCTTCCGACCACGGTATCGCCCTTCCGCTTTCGCCTTCGCAATTCCTTCGCGCTGACGCTCCAGCATGAGTTCACGCTCGAAGGCCCCAACCGCGCCAATGACGGTAAACATCAACCTACCGGTCGCCGTGCTGGTATCTGCGAGGTTCAAGATGCAGAGGTCAGCACCCCGAGTCCTCACGCGCTCGGCGATTTCCAAAAGATGTTGGACAGACCGTGCCAACCTATCGAGCCGTGTCACTATTAGGGTATCGTCCTCACGGATGAAGTCGAGCGCCGCTTCAAGCTGCGGCCGTTTACCGACCGACGAAACCTGCTCGCTGAAAATCTTCTCGCATCCGGCAGCCGTGAGGTCCCGAATTTGGGCATCGAAGCCTGCTTGCTGGTCCAAGGTACTGGTCCTGCCGTATCCCACCTTCAAGCTCACCTCCTGTCTCAGTTGATCCTAAGACATTGTGACCCAACTGTCTCAAAATATCAAACACCATTGTTATGAGACATACTTAGCCGAGGCGGGATTCTGCTCAGTAGGGCACGCCCATGTGAGACGGCGCATCGCTTAAACGACCGCGTCGCGAAGGGGCTTGGTCGATATTGTGAAATGCGATGCGGTCTTCACGAAAGACCGAGGAAGCCCCAAAGATGTCGCCCGTGCCAAGGCCATGTTGAGCGATCACGACATCACGGTAGAGGAGGTGAAGCAACGGATGAACGTCGCGGCCTCAACCCTTTATCGACAGCTACCGGGTGGCCGCAGCGGCGTCGCAGTTGGGAGATCACGCGGTCTGGGTCGGCATCCCAAGCGACCGCACTATGCCGGCACCCCCCTGTTTTTCATGTGGATGATCATCCTCGGCGAACGAAGCAGGATGTTCCCCATATGCGCTTCCATTCCGGCCCGAGCCAGCCGGCAGGGGCTCTGCATCTGCGAAATCTGAACCAGCCGATGGTAGATCACCAAGGTGAGCCGCCTGCGACATGCGAGAGATGTGTCACCGTTGTCACTTGCGCGCGTGTCAGAGGGATGATCCCATAGGTGGGATTACAGAGGAGGAGAGGAAGAAAAACCTACTGTCTCGCGTACGCAAGTGACAACGGTGACAACTCACTCATCAGCGTAAGCCTCCCGGATGACTTCCTGACCATGTGCAATGATCGCTTTCACTTCGTCACGACGCTGCTTCTCCTGTTCGGCCCGTTCGGCGAATCGTTCGCGCACAAGTGGATTGACCGTCCAGGTGCGGCCGGCGGCACCGACGATCCACCCGGCATCGACGAGGTCTTCGATAGCGCGGGTGATCCGCTGCCGCGCCGTCTTGAACTCATGCTTGCCTCGGTAGAGGTCTCGCTCGGTGATCGTGGCGGCATCGTGGGCGAGGATGTAGCCAGCGATGTATCGGGCGTCCGTCCCTAACTGGTCGTGATCGCTGAAATAATCCGCGTAGATGTGTACGGCGTTCGGGATGAGGAATTGTACCAGCAGATCGCGTGCACGCCTCGCGGTCTCCGGCTGCACCACCTGGAAGTCTGCCTCCGCCAACAGGTAGCCGGTCGTTGTGTAGTGCTCGACCGCATGCACGGTCAAAAGCAGTCGGGCGAACAGACCATTGAGCTTGGCAGCATGGCCCCGCAATGCCGGCGACACCATCGGCGACGTTTTGATCGCAAAGGTGATCCGCTCGACTTCCTGCTGGACCACCTGGGCACCGGGCGACAACGTGATCGGCCGGCCGGATGGCTCCAGCTTGACCAGATAGCCGATCAGAGCGTCGTACCGTTCCAGGGCGATCCTGTTCGGCTCCCGGTGGTTGCCCATGCCAGTGGTGCCGACACGGTAGACCAGGAAGCGTTGCATCAAACCGTCGTCTGTGAGCGTCGGGGCGAGGCTGGCCAGTTTGTTTTCCTGGATGTTGCCGACGATGCCGGCTGCCCAATTCGGCACCAGCCGGTCGAGGCCGATGCGGTCGATGGCGAGGCTGCCACCATCCCACAGCTTCAGTGCCAGCGGCCGATCCTTGCCGATCTTGCCGCCACGATAGGCGTCGAAACCACCAGTAAAGCCGGCGAGTTCATCGATCTTCAAGAGGATGCTGCGCGGGTTTGCCTCCAGGATTTCGCCGAGTTTTTCCATCGTGTAATCGGTGCCGACGAGCCAGCGCTTTTTTGGTTCCTGCGGCTCGTCCGGTTCGTCTCCGGCGTCGTCGCCGCGTGCCGTTCTGTGGGTCCACACACGGCTCTTTTCCTTGTACGCGGCGAGCTTCTTCTCGTACTGGCGGATCGCCTCGGCGTCCTCCAGCCGCCACTTGTGGTCGATGCCCTCCAGCGGCCGGCATGCTATGTTCAACGCGGGCGTCTTGACCATGCCGGGATCGCCAACCCCCTTCATCCACAACAAGGGCGGTTCCAGCCAATCCCAATCTTCTGTCGGCTGTATCTTGATGTCGCCGTGGATCGCCGCCGCACACACCCCCAGGGCCGGCATCGCCACGGTGGCGGGCGTGACCCCCATGCGGTCGGCGGCGTCGAACGCGAAATCCCGGATCGCCTCGGGCAACATGTTGGCGGTCAGGATTGGTTCCGGCGTCAACGATCCGAAGATGTCGAGCGGCTCGGGGTATGGGCTCGGACTTCCGTCCTCGATCCGCAGGATCGGGCTCGCAGTCGTGCCGCTCTCGGCCGTGGTCGTCTCGGCGTCCGGTGTCCCGACCTTGGCTTCGTCCGCGAAACCTTCTTCCTCTTCTATAAAAGTGCGCCGCATGTCGGCCATCTGATCGGCGACGAAGCGGTTGAACTTGGCCCGCTCGAACAGCCTAATCAGTTCCCGCTCGTGGTTGAGCAGCCCTTTCTCCAGCGTCCAGTCAGCGGTCTCCGGGTCGGCGATCATCGTGTCCCGGAACTCCGTGTAGCGGTCGATGCCGCTCTCCCGGATATGTCCCGCCTTACGGTAGGCGATGCCGCTGCGAGACAGGTCGAAACCGCCCCCGGCATACGGGCGGCTCGCCGGCTCTGCCGTCAATACCGAAGGGCTTGCGGAGTTATTGGCGTGGCCATTCATCTTGCCATTAGCTAGCGGCTCGCCAGCCTCAACTTCGCCGATGGTGGCGACGCCGGCGAGCGCCGGGCCAGCCTCGTTGATTATCCATTTCAGGTCATCGCGCGGCACCATCCGGATTTCCGAAAGGTCGCCGAGACGATCATTGGTGACGGCGAAATAGCGGGATGACAGGTGCAACTCGATTGCGGGCGGGTGCTCGCCGTCGTCACGCTGCTTGAACATTTTGCCGTGGTCAGTACCCATGAGGACACGAAGCTCGGCGAGGTCTCGCTCGGCGTAGCGGAAAAAGATTTTCGCTCCGGTCAGGCTCGGCGATCTTTCCGTGTAGCTGCCAAGCCTGTCGACGACTTGTCGCGCCCATCGGGTCATCGTACCGGCGGCGTCGATGCAGGAATCGAGGTCGACTCCACCGAGTCGGGTGCCATCGCCACAATCGATACCAAGCACGATGCCGAGTTCGCCACCGATGGCCAGGGCGGTCGCGGCGGCTTGGTCTATGTCTGTCCAAGTGCTCGCGTCATTGCTGCGTGCATGCCGGTATGTGCTCGCATAAGGCACCTTGGTAATCCGGCTGTTCCGTTCCTCGTTTCGCCACGCCACCCATACCAGAGCGTCCGCGAAATCGCCCAAATTAAAGCCATCGAGATGTTCGAAAGATTGAACTTTTTGTCCGTGCGGTATAAATATATCTGTAGTCACTTATCGTTTCTCCTGAAATGGTAGTGTCTCAAACATCATGCATATCGCCAATATCGTGATTTAGTCGCCGCCGGGTCATAGCCGACTCGGCGGCATTTTTACCTTGTGAAAATCACCCTGATGTCGTTTCCGTGAGAAGGCGATTTTCGACTTCCTGCTGCGGGTAGAAAGACAACCTGCCCATCCTGAGCGGCTTGGGCAGTTTGCCGCTGCGGTGCATCCGCCATAGCATCGGCAGCGTGATCCCAAGCCGGTCGGCCAAGATGTCAGACCGCTCAAAGACCACCCCCCTGATCTCGATGATTTCTTTCATCGGCTTTATCATTTCGTAGTCCTCCTCAGACTCCGTTCGCCTTTTTTCTATTTAGACCACGTCTGCTGAAAGGCAACACTTTCAGTTTTGGTCGATCTGGCCCTTGACTTCACTTCACTCCCATTTATATCCGCTTTCAGGCACCCCATCGGGTGTTAAACAGAAAGAGGACTCGTTACCATCATGGCTAAATCTAAGACCAAGCTGAGCGATTTGACTAAAAGGTCGCTCAATGAGCGCATCACTTTTGCTGAGCGGCGCGGTTACGACATGAAAGAAGAACTGGCCCGGCGGGAGAAGATCGCCCGCTACGGCACCGAGACGAAGCCACGGTCAACGTCAACGCTTTCCCGTCGTCATTCACCATTTTAAAAGTTGGATTACGTCATTGAAAAATACGCTGAAAAGATCGCATTCGGTGCCGTCTGGATCAACGGTACACACAGGACGCCCTCCCGGCGGCGCTCCGCCGCTGCGAAGGCGGCGGCACGCACACCGGACTGGCGTTTAGCGATTTTCGCTGGTCTCCCGGCGGCGTCTGGCCGAAAGATACGGTTTACGGGGACGACGGTGGTCGGCGTCGAGAACGGCAGGATCGCAGAGAGCATTGGCCTCGACGACAGGGTCACCGCACTTCAGCAGCTTGGCATCCCAAAAAGCCGTCTGACCCGGAACGGGCCGGATCGGGGTATAGTCATCCAGCATCGGGTACGTGAGGTACGGCATGGATGAGACAAAGCTGGAGAAGCTCGCCCGGCTGTCTGGCAAGGCTACCTCGAAGGCGCTCGATGCCCTCGGGAAACGAGGGTTCGATGTTAGTGGGAAACTCTCCGCGCCGATCAGCCGCGTTCCCCGCCGGACCCCTCAACCGAAGCCAAAATCGGTTGACACGAATTGAGGGTCACGAGGGTAGGCAATGACCGAAAGGGAATTCGATGGACAACGCCGTGCATGAAGCGACGGCAGAGACCCAGCAGCCGTCCGTGCGGGCGACGATAGGCGGCTCTGTGTACGTCAAGCCGCAGGAAATCGCCTGGGAGCCGACGCAATTCGAGGGCATCTCGATCAAGGTGCTCTACCAGGACACGGCCAAGGGCGAGATGACCTGTCTTCTCAAATGGGAACCGGGCGCGACCCTACCCATGCATAAGCACCCGGAGATCGAGCAGACATTCGTGATCGAAGGCTCCTTCTACGATCACGATGGAATCTGCCGTGCCGGCGAATTCGTCTGGCGGAGGGTTGGCTCGTTTCACGAGACCCATTCTGACGAGGGTGCCGTCATCTTGGCGGTCTACCGCAAGCCCAACGTCTTTCAGCACAGCACGGGATACGCCCGCGATCCTGCGTCTTGACCAAGGAGGAACTGCCGATGGCACTCTACGAACTGCGGACCTACACGCTCCGCGTCGGCGCGATGGCCGAGGCCGTGAAGCTGTACCAGGAACTCGGTTACCCGGCGCTCAAGAAGGGCGGGCAGGACAAGAAGCTCGTCGGCTACTTTCAGGCTGACACGGGCACGATCAACCAGCTTGTCCATCTGTGGAAGTTCAATGATGACGCCGACCGCCGGGCACATTGGCAGGCAGTGTATGCGAATAAGGATTTTGTCGAGGGCTTCGCCTCGAAGTTCCGGCCATTGCTGATGACGCAGGAGGTCAAGCTGCTCCAGGCCGCGCCATGGGGGCCGCATCCATAGACCGCTCCACCCGTCTCGGAGCCAGAAAGCAATATCCGGGAAGAGACCGGATGCACCTGCTCGCTATGAAGGCGTCCTCGATCACTCAGAGAGGACGATTACATGTCACGCGAACAGGACAACAAGGCCATCGTCGGCCGCTGGTTCGAGGGGTTCTGGGGCAATCCCTGGAATCCCAAGATCATCGACGAACTCGCTGCACCCGACATCCTTCTCCAGTATTCTCTCCATGCGCCGCGCCGGGGCCAGGAGGATGTACGGAACTTCATGTTTGGCTTCCGCGAGGCGTTCCCCGATCTCAACTTCTGGGGCGCAGCCGATCTGATCGCCGAGGGCGATTACGTGGTCGGCCGCTGGGAAGGAGGCGGCACGCACACGGGACCCGCCTTCGGCGATTTTCTCATTGGCTCGCTCCCGGCAGCATCCGGCCGGAAAATGCACTTCGCGGGGACGACGGTGCTGCGTCTAGCCAACGGCAAGATCAGCGAGGAAATCGGCCTCGACGACGGGGTGACCGCGCTCCGGCAACTTGGCATCTTGAAAGCTGCTTGACCGGAACGCTCGCCGAGTCGGGAAAACAACCCGGCTCGGTCTCCGGTGCCTTCATGTAGCTCTGGAGCGCGATCAGGTCTTGCGTTGCAAGGTGAAGGTAAAATCCGGGCCGAGGCCACCCTTGCGGGCCAGTTCGATCCACAGCATGGCAAGAGGCTCAAGTAGTCTGGCGGCACGCAGGCCACCCGCGTCGATCGCCTCGAACCCGGCATCGGCGACCAAGCCGAGCACTAGCGGCTTCGTCGCCGCATCGTCGCCGGCAACGAACATCACCGGGCGGGTCGCATAAACCCGGGCATCGGCCATGTTCTCGAAGCCGGTCTGATTGAATGCCTTGAACACGTGGGCGTGTGGGGCGAGGGCTGCGATCCGTTCGGCACCCGAAGTGTCGAAGCCCATGGTGAGGCCAAGGCCCCCCTCGCCCATGCCGAGCGGGTTAGTCGCGTCGATCAGCACCTTTCCCGCGAACCCGCCCGCTGCGGCAATGACATCAGCGGCAGCGCCGAACGGAGTAGCCAGAATTGTCGCGTCGGCCCGGCCAACCGCGTCGGCGATAGAGACTTGATCTGGCTGTCCTGCGACGGGCGTGCGTCGCCCAAAAATTACCTGATGGCCGGCCTGAGCGAACGCTTGCGACAGCGCCCCGCCCACATGTCCTGAGCCAATGATCGCTACCTGCATAGACGCCCCCCGTATTTCAAATTAGCAAGCCGCTCGATCATCCCGGCAGCGTTCTTGGTATGCGAGTAGTAGTCCATCTGGCGGCGGCAGGCTTCGCTCGGTTCGAGAGCGCGGTCTGCGCTTCAGCGAAGCCGTCGAAATCGCCCTCGTACGACAGTGGTCAGGATTGCGCCAATGGCCAGGGCCGCGCCCACCGTTACCGAGATCACGGCTACGCCGATCAGTACGAACAGCGACGCCACCGCCACAGCGCCAATGAGCAACGCGAGAAGCGTAAGGCCGACCGGCCCCAACCTCGCGACGTAAATTCGCTGTGTGTGGTGCGTGCCGGTCGATACCCAGACCCGCTCACCTGGGATGGCCGAGCCGGGCGGATAAATCTCGGGTTTCGTCTGCGGTAGTCCGGAATTCGGCGTCGGTCGCTGCTGCATGTTCGGAAGCCGATCAAAGTTTGCGGCGGTGATCTGAGCTTAATATATGGTGCGCTCGGAGCAACCGTGCGCGGTGCGCTGAAACAACCAAGCCGCCCCTTCCTCTCAGGAATGCTGCCTGATCTTACCTTCGAGTGTTCCCGCCTGATGATCCCGAACCAACTTGCTGAGCGACGGCTCGTCAAGCGCGTGCAGCACATCGGAGAGTCGCTCGGTATCCTTAAACTCCTCGGCAAAATCCGGGCCGTGAACCCTACGTAAAGTCCGGACAAGGGTATTTCCGTGCTTCCTGCTGATCTCGCCGTTCTTGTCGCGATGACGCTGGTCCAGTCCAGGCTGTTTCATTGCAGTTCTCCGGTTCGGTAACCGAGGCGCGCGAGTCGCCCAGACTTTCATGATCGTGAAGAGGACGCCTCACTTCGCAACGCAATCCACGATTGGACAATCGGTAATTAGGCGGTCTGGGCAGCTTTGGGCGCGATCCGAACTCCGCGCAACAGTGTTTCAGCGTCGTCGAGCATTTCCTCAACGATGTTCTTCTGCGAAGGGTCACTGATGCCAGCCGCCAGCATCGCTCGGTAGCGCGCAATATTTTTGCGAAGGACCTCGGGATGTTCAATCGAATCGGCAATGGCCTCGGCTCTCATGGATAAATCGAGCGCTCGGGTGGCAAGTTCTTGTTTTAATTGAGGATCAGAAATATTTTCGACCGTCTCTCTCAGACGGCGCGCCTCAACTCGTAGTTCCTCTGCCGATTTCATCGCGCGGCCCTTTCCACCCAGCGAGCGGGCCAGAGGGTCACGTTACCGCAACGATCAACTCGTGTCGTCAACTATCGGTCAGGGATCGTCCGCCGCGTGCTTTTCCAACTCGTTAGCTCTCCGTTCGAGGTATTCCGCAAGTTTCAACCGACCCTCGCGATCAGCCGAATTGCCGACCTCGGCGAAGGCGCGATACCATTGGGCTAATTTTAATAGTTCCTGAGCGTCTTCCAAAGGCGGTGCTCCCGCCTCACAACGAGCCCGCTTTTTAACCAAGCAACCCTGATCTGGATCAATTTCATGAGAACCAAATTCTGCGATCTTATTTTTGGGGTGATTATATCCCCGAATGCCCCTGATCGCTCCCTCTGAGAAACTCCGGCTTGCCCCCCAAGCTGGGGTTTTTCTGCGAGAGACACCTGCCGATCACGACGCAAGCCCACCCGATCCGCATACAAGTCTCACCGGAGGTCGCCAAAGAGGTCGCTCGGTCGATGATCGTGAGCGATGGGGTGTCGGTCGCGTCCGAGACCGGGCTCGTGGCGCTCAAGCTGTTCCCGCGCAGCCGTCAGGACGAGGCCGACATCGTTGCACTCATCAAGACCGGCCGGGTGGACCTGTCCGGTTTCCCGCTGACGGCCGAGATCATGCCGGCGTTCCGAGAGTTGGTTGACGCTGCTGCGACCGACCCGCATCCTCCCTGATTTGCCGGCACCGGAATATTTCGGTGGTCATGCCGCAAGTTGCTGCTCCGCCGGCAGCGGCGGCGGCAGTCTACCGATCGCGACAATCATCGCATCCCGGTATTCACCGTAAGACCGGCCTTCCCCGCCGTTGCCGCCATGGCCGCACATGTAGTCAGCGACATCCTCGCCGATGCCATACTTCGTGTTGCGCACGATCGTTCTGAACCGATGTCGCCACGAATGGGACGGTGCCTTCCTCGGGTCGGTGATCCCCACCGTCCCGCGTACCCAGCGCGAGACCCGCTTGCTCCCGTTGCCGCCACGCCGGCCGAACATGTCGGGTTTGAGACCTGGGAACAGTGGCCCATTCTTCGGGAGACCGACAACGTAATCGACGAAGCCTTCATCGCGCCACAGCGCCGGGGGGATCGGCACCTTGCGTTCGGCATTCTCGGTCTTAATCTCGGCGTCCTGGTCCGGGTCCATCTCGCGGTAATCGAGCCGGATGTTGAACCACACAGCGTCGTGCTCGATCTCGATGTCCGGTACCATCGCACCGCAAACCTCGTCGATGCGCGATCCCAGGCCGGCAGCCAACCACGGAGCCCAGCGTCTCACCGGGTCGGTCTCCCGCCGCGCGGCCAAAAGAATTTTACGCGCTTCATCATCGGTATAGCCGAGGCGCTTCGTCCCCGGCCGCTGCTTCGCCTTGTGCTTCACCCGCCTCACGCCCTCGGTCACGCCCGGCGGGAGCAACTTGTTGTCGGCCGCGTGGTTGTAGAGCGTACGAAGGATCGTCAAATGGTTCTTTATCGTGGTTGGTCCGATCTTGCTGACCATCGCGCGTTTCCATCCGATAAGCTCGGCTTCCGTCAGCGCGGCCGCGTTCCACGCCATCGCGTCGTCTACCGCCAAGTCGGATTTACTGACCAAGTGCGCGACCAACTTGCGGATAATCCGCTTCCAGGAGTAGACCGTCTTTGGCGTCGGCCTCATCTCGGCTTCCCAGGAGTCGAAGATCGTGCTCCACAGGCAGAGTTTGGGCTCCGTGATCGCTGGCGGTGTTGAGGTCGGCGAGACGTAATGGCGAAGAATGCCGAGAATGTCGGCATGGCACCGCTCGCGATTTTCGGACGGGACGCTTTGGAGTATATCGTTAAGGACGTAAATCGCCGCCAAGTGGTCGGTTTGTGCGTCCACCCGCTCCGCAACCGATCGCGCGATCAGATCAGTGACGGGCTCCCGATCCTCTGGTGCGACCAACCCCTCGAATTCCGCTCGGCTGCGGACAGCCATGAATTGGCTCTCGAAGCCTAGCGTCTTGGGATCAAAGTGCAATCTGCCATCGCCGACAATTCGCTCTGCCACCCGATGCCGCCGCATCTCGGGGTCGGCACTTTCCCTCACCTCCCGTAAACGACGCTCAAACTCAACGTCTTTGATTTTTTCAAGCCGCTTGGCCTCGTTCTCATCGGTGGTATGGAGAGACCCCCACACCGCTGTGACGTGGCGATCCCCATTGGCGCTCGGCCACGTGAATAGCTTCCGCACATCCTTCGGGACATCGCGCCGATACCACCAGATGCTACCACGCAGCCGTCGATGCGATCCCGACCTGACCTGTGTTGCTGCCACTTCCGCCCCCTTTTCGTAGCAGAATTCGTAGCAGCACCGTGTGCGAACAGGCAAGCCTTTCGTAGCACCCTTTCGTAGCAATCGAGGAGAAAAATATGAAAGCATCCGTACGTTTTGACGATTCTCGATAGTTGGCGGAGAGGGAGGGATTCGAACCCTCGGTCCCCCGCAAGGAGGACAACGGTTTTCGAGACCGCCCCGATCGACCGCTCCGGCACCTCTCCATCCGAACGGCGGCGAGGGCTTAGCACGCCCCCGCGGCGCCCTCAAGAGAACGCCCTCCGCCGCACCAGCCGACAGGCGCCCCCGCCCCGCGCGCCCGGGCTTGCAGGGCGAGCGGTCACACGATCTGGAAATTCGTATTGCTGATGACAGGGTGGGTCGACAAAAGGGCGAATTGCGTCGACGCGGCGGCCCCGGTGCCGTCACTGTCATAGCTCAAGACGCCGGTGCTGCTGTTATAGATGATCCGGCTGCTGGCCGTCTCCGCTGCAGTGTGGACGTCAACAAATGCTCCAGCCGCCAAGGTACCGAGCCCGCCGGCCTGGGTGAACACCGAATGGCTCAAGAGGATCTTGTCGCTGACACTGCTGAAGTCGAAGATGGTATCGACATTGGTCGCCGCATTGAGCGCGGTGTTGAACAGGAACGAGTCCTTGCCGGTGCCGCCGGTTAGACTGTCGTTGCCGTTGCCGCCGTTCAGCGTGTCGTTGCCGGCGCCGCCCTTCAGGATATCGTTGCCGCCGCCGCCATTGAGCGTGTCATTGCCGGCCCCGCCGGTGAAATGATCCGTTCCCGCGCCGCCGGTCACCACGACGCAGCTGGTGCCGGTCAGCGCCGATGCGTCGACGGTGTCGCCGAAACTGCCGCTGGTCACCGCGATGGTGTTGCCGGTCAGGCCGATGAAATTCAAATTATGCAGGCTGATGGTGTTGGCCCCGGTATTGGAGAGAACGATCTTTGGAAACCCGGAAATGCCGGATAGATCGATCGCCCCCGCGGTCTGCATCACAAGCTGGCTCGAACTGCCGCTGCCGTTGACGATCATGCCGGCCGGGAGCGAGATTGCCTTGACCACCCAACTGGCCCCGGGATCGATCGCCACATGGCCGAAATTGACAAAGGATGAACCGAGCCCGGTCAACGTCCCGGTCGTCGCGCCGGCCCGCAGCTCCAGTGTGTTGGCGCCAGTGCCGCCATTGGCCTTGCCGGTGAACACCGCGCCGGGATCGACGATCAACCAGTCATTGCCGGCGCCGAACTTGACGGCGGTCCCGCCGCTGCCGACGATCGTTCCCGAATTGATGACGGTGCCGGCGCCGCCCTGGATCAAGGTGCCGACCGACCCGGAGAGATGCGCGGCCGCGCTATTCGTGATGATGCCGCCGGCATTCAGCTCGAGGGCGTAGCCGCCGGGCGCGCTGATCGTGCCGAAATTGGTCACCGTGACGGCGCCGCCAGCTCCTTGGACGCCCATGCTTCCGGTGATCAGCCCGGTGGTCGCTCCGCTCTTCCCGTTGGTGACGGTGCCACCGGCGAACAGATAGACGCCAGCGTTTCCGGCGTCGATCGTGCCGAAATTGGTGACGCGTCCCGCGGCGTTGTGAACCACGACGCCAATTTCTCCCGAGGGTGCTGTGGAAATCAGCGCCGTCGCCGAGCTGCTCGACCCGTTGGTGACGGTGCCGCCCGCGCCCAGGTCGACGCCGTTGTGGTATTTCCCGTTGATCGTTCCGAGATTAGTGACGGTACCAATCGCGCCGCCGATCCCCACGCCATCATAGTTACCGGTGATCGACGCCGTGGCGGCATTGGTCACGATACCGCCGGATTTGAGGTAGATGGCATTGCTGTGAGGATAGGTGGCAAGGATCGTCCCATTGTTGGTGACGTTCCAGGCGGTGCCGGACTTGCCGTAGACCGCATCGCCGCTATACGACGGACTAAAACTGTTGACATAGGCTCCGTGCGCGATTGTCACCGGGTTGGTAACCGACGCGGTGTTGAGAACGATGCCGTTGAGATGTGAACCGCTGAATGTTGTCACCTCAAACCTCCCAATGCCGCCGCCGCGCGCCGCTCGGATGCGCCAACGCATCCTTGGCTGCGCGCGTCCCGCGGTTGTTGCTCACAGATCAGCCGCCACAGTACGTGCCGGCACGGGCAGTCGCAATAACCAAAGGGTTTTCGTACTCGCCGGCGGTTCACTTTACGGCGAGTTTCCCGCCGGCCCTGTGCGCCCGCCCGCTTGCCCGGTTGCGGCCGCCGCCCCGGACCGCCATGCTGAGCGCCCAAATTTGCCCCGTGGATGGGGGAGGGCGAGCGATGGCGGCGCGGCGTGTCGGAGTGATCGGGGCCGGCATCGTCGGGGTGTGCGCGGCGAGCTCGCTGCAGCGCGACGGCCACAGCGTGTTCCTGATCGAGCCGGGCACCCCGGGCGAAGGCGCCTCGTTCGGCAATGCCGGGTGTTTCAACGGCTCGTCCGTCACCCCGGTGGCGATGCCCGGGGTGATCCGCAACGTGCCGCGCTGGCTGATGGACCCGCTTGGTCCCTTATCGCTGCGCTGGAGCTATCTGCCGGCGATCCTGCCCTATCTCATTCGTTTTGTGCGATCCGCCACGCCCGATAAGGTGCGGGCCCAGGCGAAGGCGTTGCGCCCGCTGCTCGGCCCCACTGTCGCGATGGTGCGTGACCTCGCGCGCGACGCCGGCGCCGAAGGTCTCATCCATCAGCGCGGCCATCTTTATGTCTATCGCTCGGAGGAGGCGCTGGCGAAGGATGGTTTGGCCTGGGCGTTGCGGCGCGAGAACGGGGTCATCGTCGACGAGTTCGATGGCGACGAGTTGCGCCAGCTCGAGCCCGCTCTGTCGCGCGAGTATGTCCGTGGCCTCCTGGTGCGCGAGAACGGTCATACCGAGAACCCGTTCGGTCTCGTCACCGCGCTCGTCGGGCAGTTTCGCCGGCGCGGCGGAGAGATCGTAAAGGCGCGCGCTCTCGGCTTCCGTCTCGATGGGCGGCGCCTCGTCGCGATCCGGACCGATGCGGGCGAAATTCCCGCCGACGCCGCGATCGTCTGCGCCGGAGCCTATTCGAAGCCGCTCGCCGCCACGCTCGGCGACCGCGTGCCGCTCGAAACCGAGCGCGGCTACCATCTGATGATCCGCGACCCCGAAGTGATGCCGCGCATCCCGACGGCCGATGGCGACGGCAAATTCGTCGCGACGCCGATGGCGCTGGGGTTGCGCTTCGCCGGCACGGTCGAATTGGCAGGGCTCGCGGCACCGCCGGACTGGCGGCGCGCCCGCGTCCTCCTCGCGCAGGGCCGGAAGATGCTGCCCGGGCTCGCCGCCTCCCACCTCGATGAGCGCCTCTCGATATGGATGGGGCACCGCCCCTCGCTCCCTGATTCGCTGCCGGTACTCGGGCCCTCGCGCGCCAGCCCCGATGTGATCTATGCCTTCGGGCACGGCCATGTCGGGATGACCGCGGCGCCGATGACCGGCAGGATCGTCGCCGACCTTGTCGCCGGCCGCCCGCCGCCCATCGATATCGCCCCGTTCGATGCCGGCCGGTTTGCCTGACACAGCGCTCGCTACGCTTTGGGCGGCGGCCCGTCTCACCGCATTTCTGCTGTTCGTCGCGATGTACGCGACGGTGGCCCGCGCCGAGGGCATCGCCGATCTCTGGGAGGGAACCTATTGGGGCGAAGCGAATAGCGCCCTCGTCGCGCATTTCGGGGCGCGCGCGACTTCATTGCCGCGCCCGATAGATTTCGGCGACAGCTATGCCCCAGTCGTGATGCGCGGCGTCGTGGTTGGCGGGGTTCCGCTGATCGCGTTTTTTCAGCTCGACAAGGCAACCGGCGGCCTCAAACGCATCCAGCTCGAGCGGCAGCGCCACGGCGTCAACCCGGCGGCGTTTCGCGCGGTTCTCGGTGCGCTCAATGCCGCATACGGCGCGCCCGACGCGCTGTGCGGCGTCGGCCCCGGCCCGGCGAGCGGTTATCAGGCGGCCGCCGAGCGCGTTTGGTTACGCGACGGGGTGGCGATCAGCGCGATCTTTCGCGACACCACGATCGAAGCCTTCGAGGGTTGCCTCGAAAGTGACCCCAGTGCCGGACCCTGCGGGCTGACCGGACAGCTTCTCGTCCGCATCAGCCCGCTGGAGGCCGACGCCGCGGGCTGCCCGGCGCCGGCTCGATGGCGATGATTACGGCACGAGTTGGCCGCGCACCTCGCCGCCCTTGTTTGCGGCGGTGTGAACATTGACATAGCATTTCCCGGCGGCGAGATCGGCCAGCTGCGCGGGGGTCATCAGCCCCGAACCCTGGATCGGGCTGGCGGCGGTGGGACCGGTGCCAAGTGGAATGGCGACGCCAGCATTCGCGCCGGGCAGGGCGCCGCAATGGATATGCGCCGCTCCGGCCGGGCCGCTCAGCCCGGAATAATCGATCCGCCAGGTGGCCATCCCAGTTGCGGTATCGACATTGACCTGCGC
>JBARKH010000614.1:0-8104 GCA_049801295.1 Allostellaceae bacterium
CAATCGGTTTGCTTGCCCAGGTAATCCGTGGGGTTTATCGTGCGGCCCAATCGTTTGGCTGGCGCGAGAGCTCGCGCCAAGGCATGCCGGGCGACAATGGAGGAAGGCCTTGGATCAGGCGGATAAACCGTTGGCAACGCGCACCCCCCGCTTCGGGCTCGGCGAGCAGGGGATGCACCATCTCGGCCCGGTGCATTGGAACCTGACCGCGCCCTTTCTCTATGAACATGCGGTGCGCCGGCATGAGGGCCAGCTCGGGTTCGGCGGCAGCTTTGTTGTTAACACTGGTCGCCATACCGGCCGCTCGCCCAAGGACAAATACATCGTCAACGACGCGGGGACGAAAGACACGGTCTGGTGGGGCGACATCAACCAGCCGATCGATCCGGCGCGCTTCGAGAGCCTGCAGCAGCGGATGCTGGCCTATATGCAGGGCAAGGAACTGTTCGTCCAGGATCTCTATGCCGGGGCAGATCCGGAATACCGGCTCCCGGTCCGGGTGATCAGCGACAGCGCCTGGCCGAGCCTCTTCTCGCGCAACATGTTCATCCGCCCACACCCAGCCGAACTGCCGGATTTCAAGCCGGCCTTCACGATCCTCCACGCCCCCGACTTCCGCGCGATACCCGAGCTCGACGGAGTCCGGTCCGAAACCATCGTCTTGGTCAATTATACCACCGGCTTTGTGTTGATCGGCGGCACCCGTTATGCCGGCGAAATCAAGAAGTCGGTGTTCGGCTATCTCAACTTCGTGCTGCCGACGCGCGACGTCTTGCCGATGCACTGCTCGGCCAATGTCGGGCCAAAGGGCGACGGCGCGATCTTTTTCGGCCTGTCCGGCACCGGCAAGACGACGCTCTCGGCCGATCATTCGCGCACCCTCATCGGCGACGACGAGCACGGTTGGAGCCCCAAGGGCATCTTCAATTTCGAGGGCGGCTGCTACGCCAAGGTGATCAACCTGTCGCCGAAAGCCGAACCCGAGATCTACGCGACGATCACCCGGTTCGGGACGGTGCTCGAAAACGTCGTCCTCGACGCCGTCACGCGGATGCCCGATGTCGACGATGACAGCCTCACCGAAAACACCCGCGCCTGCTATCCGCTCGACTTCATCGCCAATGCCGACGAGCATGGCATGGCGCCGCATCCCAAAAACGTCATCATGCTGACTTGCGACGCATTCGGGGTGATGCCGCCCATCGCCAAGCTCTCGGCCGAGCAGGCGATGTACCATTTCCTCTCAGGCTATACCGCGCAGGTCGCCGGCACCGAAGTGGGGCTCGGCAAGGAACCGAAGGCGGTGTTCTCGACCTGCTTCGGGGCGCCCTTCATGCCGCGCCATCCTTCCGAATACGCCAAGATGCTGGGCGAGCGGATCGCGCGCTACAAGGCCGATTGCTGGCTCGTCAACACCGGCTGGTCGGGCGGCGCCTACGGGGTCGGCAAGCGCATGGCGATCGCGCACACCCGGGCCCTGTTGCGCGCCGCGCTCGACGGCAGCCTTGCGGGCGCGCCGATGCGCCAGGACCCCAATTTCGGGTTCCTCGTGCCGGAGAGCTGCGCCGATCTCCCGACCAACGTGCTCGACCCGCGCGGCACCTGGCCCGACAAGCACGCCTATGACGAGGTCGCTCGCTCGCTGCGCGGCCGTTTCGAGCACAATTTCGCCGAGTTCGAGCCGTTCGTCGGCAATGAAGTGAAGCGCGCCGCGATCCGCGCCGCAGCGTAGCAAAGAAACCCTTCTCCCCGACGGGGGAGAGGGGAATCAATGCCGCATGAAGTAGACCCGGCGCAGCTGGTCGCGGAAGCTGGCGCTGGCTTCGATCGCGGCGTGGAACTCGGCTTCACCCAGGACATAGGTCTCGAGCGGAACCGCGGCGGTCACTGTCGCGTTGCGCCGCTCGCCGCTCATCAGCGCCAGTTCGCCGAAGAACTCGCCGGGGCCCAACCGCGCGACCTCGCCGCCGGCACGCTCAACACTGACTTCGCCGTCGGAAACCAGGAACAGCTCGTGGCCGGCCTCGCCCTCGCGAATGATAATCTCGCCCGGCATGTAATGGCGTTTGGTCATGTGTTCGGCGATCTGGGTCACTTCGATCGGGGTCAGGTTCTTGAACCCCTCGACCCCCTTCAGGAACTCGCAGATGCGCAACGCGTCGTTGAGCATGATGTCCGAGACGATCCTTCCATCGACCATGTGAACCAGCCGATCGGCCAATTCAATGATGCGGTGGTCATGCGTCACCATGACGATCGCGGTACCGTCTTCGACGGTCAGATCCTTGAACAGGCGGACGACATTGCGGGTCGACTCGGGATCGAGCGCCGCGGTCGGTTCGTCCGCCAGAACCAGCCTCGGGCGATTGGCGAGGGCGCGGGCGATCGCCACCCGCTGGCGCTGGCCGCCCGACAGAGAGCGCGGCTTGTATTCGGTACGCGCGCCGAGCCCGAGCGATTTCAGCATGGCGACGCCGCGCTCGCGCATCGCCGCGGCCGAATGGGTGCCGGCGAGCTGCAGCGCCATCTTGACGTTCTCGTAGGCGGTCAGCGAATCGAACAGATTGTGCATCTGGAAGATGAAGCCGATGTCGCGCCTGACGCGCACCAATTCGCCCGCCCCAAGAACGGAGAGATCACGGCCCAGGATGTCGATCCGGCCGTGTTGCAAGGTGCGCAGCGCCCCGACCAGGGTCAGCAGCGTGGTCTTCCCCGAGCCCGACGGACCGGTCATCACCACAAGCTGCCCAGGCAGAACGGTGAGCCCGATATTGAACAGCACCTGGTTTCGCGATTCGCCCTCGCCATACGCGAAATCGAGGCCCTCGACCCGCACCACCGGGTTCTGCGCGGCATCAGGCTCGAACCACAGTTGAGCAGCCATCAGAAGATCTCCGCCGGGTCCGCCGCGATCACCCGGCGAACCGCCAGAAGTGCAGACAGGACGCACATTCCGAGGGTCAGACCGAGGCTGATCAGCGTCAGCCCCCAGGTCATGTGCAGCGGCAGCAGCGAAACCGCGCCGATCACCCGGTAGACCACCAGAGTTACCGCCCAGGCCGGCGCGTAACCGGCGAGCCCCGATAGGGCCGCCTGCTCGATCACCACCCGCACGAGATAGGAGTTCTCATAGCCCATGCCCTTGAGGGTCGCATATTGCGGCAGCTGGTCGGAGAGATCGGTATAGATGATCTGGTAGGAGATCAGCATGCCGACGACAAAGCCGACCACCGTTCCCATCCAGAAGATCGGCCCGGCGGACGACAGATCGGCCTGGAAGTCGCGCTCGAAGGCAATCAGCTGTGGCCGCGTCAGAACCCTGACATTATCCGGGAGTGAGGCTTGCAACGCCTGTTGCACGCTCGCCAGATGGGCATCGGGATGGACCTTGACGATGCCGAATTCGACCGGTAGGGCGGCGGCGCTTGTCTGATTCCCGGGAAGGAGCCGGGCAAAGGTCGCCGGGCTCATCATCACGGTGCCGTCGGCCATGAAATCGGGGCCGAGCGCGAAGCTGCCGACGATATGCACGGTGCGGCCGTTGATTTCGGTATCGCGCACCGCGCTCGCCATTCCGAGAACCGGTTGGGCGCGGCGGTCGACGATCACGCTATCCTCCTCTTTCAGCCGTGCGCTTTGCGCCTTCAACTCCGGCAACAGGAAGACCGGGCGATCGGGATCGAAGGCGAAAGCCTGGACCAGGTAGACCTTGTCGCCCTTCGGGTCTTTCCAGAAGAAATCCTGCCACCCGGCATAGAGCGGCGCGACGGCGGCGACACCGGCGACCGTGGCCGCACTGGCGAGAACGGCGGGTGGGAGCGGATCGGCGCTGCCGAAGCGGTATTTGCTGGCGCTCATGATCACGAGATCGGCGTCGATCTGCCGCACCATTGCCAGCGAAGCATCGAAAAAACCGCGCTCGAAGCCGAGCTGCACCAGCATTAAGAGGACGGCGAACCCGATCCCGGCGCTCGAGCGTATGAGGCGCCTCTTGTTGGCCAAGAGGTTGCGGGCCGCCAGCGGCACGAACCGCATGCCGGCAAACCGGGTGGTCGACTGCGTTGCCGTCACGGCGCGACGTGCATCAGAAGATCTCGGCGGGGTCGGCCCGCCGCAGCGCGCCCAAGGACAGAAACGCCGAGGCCGTCGCCATCACCAGGGTAATCGCGAATACCGCGCCAAGCTGCCCGACACCGAGGGTAAGCGGCAGCTGGGTCTCGCTGCGGACTAGCGCATATATGCCAAGCGCCGCGCCGAGCGCCGGCACGAACGCCACCACCATCATCAGTACCGCTTCGAGGAGAACCACTGCATTGAGATAACGATTGGTGTAGCCGATCGCTTTGAGGGTGGCGAATTGCGGCAGCTGCCGGGTGATCTGGGTCGCCAGCGTCTGGTACAGCACCATGATCCCGACGACGAACGACACCACCAGCCCCGACCCGAAAATGAGCCCCGTGGCGGTCCGGATCGTCCAATAGGCGACCTCGCGCGCGACCAGTTCGGCGCGGGTGAAAACCTGCGTGTCTGCTGGTAGAACCGCGCGCAACGCGCGTGCGGCCCGGTCTGGGTCGGTGCCGGGCTTGAGCGTGACGAGGCCAAGGTTGACCGTATCCGGCGGACGGCCGGCAAACATCTGGAAAAAATTGGCTTCGCTCGCGAGCACGACGCCAAGCCCGAGAAACCCGGTGCCGAGCTTGTATTGACCGCCGATCGTCATCCGCCGCCCGGCGATGTCGACGACGCGGCCGGCCCGCAGCGAGCCGAACAGCGGCCGGGTCGTGCTGTCGACGAGTACGGTATCGGCGCGCTCAAGCACCGGCGCCTCACGCTCGATGTCGGGTACCGCAAAAATCGCTGCACGCGGGTCAAGCCCGATCACCACGATGTCGAGCTTGAGGCCACCCTTCGGATCCTGCCACTTGCCGCCGCCGAGATAGAGGGGGCTGGCCTGCGCCACCTCGGGGATCGTCTTCGCCGTCGCCAGCCGGGCGCGCGGAAACTGTCCGGATTGCGACTGGAAAACGTATTTGTTCGAGGTGACCAGGAGATCGAACCGGAGATGGTCATAGATCAGCATGCCGCCTTGCGGCACCGCCACGAAAAAGCCGAGCTCGACAAAAATCAGTAGGATCGCGACGAAAACGCCGCTGGTGGCGAGCGCGGTGCGCCCCTTCTGGTCGGCGAGTATCCGCCACGCGAGATGGAGCGGCACGTCAACGCGGCGGCAGAGGCGTCACTCGGCCGCGCCCGCGACCGGCGCCGCGTGCCGGCGCAACAGCGCGATCATCTCGTCGGTCGAGCGCACGTCGGCGAACATCACCATCAGGATCCCGAGCGTCGCGTTGTGTTCTTCGTCAGTGTCGCAGGCATTCGCGTCCGACACGAAGAACACCTTGTAATTGAGCATCATCGCGTCGCGCGCGGTCGATTCGCAGCAGATGTTGGTCGCCGTGCCGACGATGATCAGCGTATCGATGCCGCGCGCGCGCAATATCGCGTCGAGGTCGGAGGCGCCTTGGATGAAGGCGCTAAATCGCGTTTTGCGCACCGTGAGGTCACCCGGCCGCACCTCGAGGCTCGGATAGAGCGCGTGCCCGAAATCCCCCGGCGTAAAGGCCTGCCGCGCCCGCGCGCCCCATTCCTCGGTGGCGAAACTGCCGCGCCGGTTCGACCATGACGCATCGCTCTCCGGGGTGACCGTGTTCTGGATCCACACCACGGTGCCGCCAGCAGCGCGGGTCGCCCCGGCCAGCCGGTTGACGTTGGGCACGATGTCGCGCGCCTCGGCGATCTCGACCGGCTGACCCGGCGCCATGAACCCGTTCTGCAGATCGACAACGACGAGCGCGGTCTTTGCGGGCTCAATCCCGTCGAACGGGTTGAGCCGGCCACGCCGCTTGAGAGCCCGCTCGATGAAATAGCCGGGTATCGCGATTTTGTGCATGGCCTCTCCTCCCGCTCGAAGGTCTCCAGGACGCCGGACTATAGCACCCTCAGGTTGGGACAGGTGCCTCAGGATGGAGGAGCCCGGCGTCGCGCAGATCCTGCCACAGCGCGGCCGGGATCGGATGCGCCAATAGCCCGAGATTGGTGTGGAATTCCTCGGCATTGCGCGGGCCGGGGATGATCGCGGCGACCGCCGGGTGCGCCAACGGAAACTGCAAGGCCGCGGCAGCCAGCGGCACGCCGTTGCGCTCGCAAACCGTACGGAGCGCATTTGCCCGGGCGATGATCTCGGGCGGCGCGGTCCGGTAGTTCCAGGTATCGCGGCCGGCCAGGATCCCGGAATTGAGCGGACCGCCGACGATGATCGAGGTGCCCGCCTTCAGGCATTTCGGCAACAGATCGTCGAGCGGCCCCTGCTCGAGGAGCGTGTAGCGCCCGGCCAACAGAAACGCGTCCCACGCTCCCCGCTCGAGCGCTTCGAGGAGGACTTCCTTTTCGTTGACCCCGATGCCGATGGCCTTGACCGTCCCGGACGCACGCAATTCCTCGAGCGCCCGGTAGCCGCTGTCGCGCAGCGTGCGCATTTGCCCCGGATGCGCGTTGCCGTGCTGGTAAGTTCCGATGTCGTGCACATAAAGGATGTCGATCCGCCCGAGGCCGAGCCGCTGCAGGCTGTCCTCGACCGAGCGCATAATGCCGTCGTGCGAATAGTCATAGACCGGGTCGAACGGCATCACGTGATGCGGCGTGCCGCTCTCGGGCGCCCCGGCGCGCGGCCGCAAGAGCCGTCCGACCTTGGTCGAGAGCACCCACTCATCGCGCTTCTCGGCGCGCAGCGCGTCGCCGACGGCGCGCTCGGCCTGACCGAACCCGTAATAGGGCGCGGTGTCGACGTAGCGCACGCCAGAATCCCACGCGGCGCGGACAATCGCCTCGGCCTCTGCGCGCGTGACGGCGATGCGGGTGCCGCCGAGGGTGGCGCAGCCCAGCCCGAGCGTCGTCACTTCGAGCGAGGTTCGCCCGATCTGCCGCCTTGGGAAATCCGTCATCCGCTCCCCCCTCAGTTGCCGCTCGGGCTGTAGGCAGGCACACCCTGCCGCACCAGCGAGCCGCGCCGCAGCACCAGTGAGCCGATGATCGCGATATGGACGAGGTTGAAGATGATCCCGGTGACAAAGGCGGCGGCGTAAAACCCGGCATAATCGTAGATCGCTCCGGCCAGCCACCCGCCCGCCGCCATCCCCGAGCCGCTGAACAAGAGGAGCGTCGGGATCCGCCACGCAGCTTCGGCCGCCGGGAAGAGGTCGCGGATCGCCACCACATAGGCCGGCACGATGCCGCTGAAGCCGAGGCCGAAGATCGCCGCGACGGCGAAGAGGCCGGCCTCGTCCTGGGTCATGAGAAACCCGGTCATCGCCGTCACCTGGCACACCGAGCCAGCGAGCACCGTGCGCAAGCCGCCGATGCGGTCGGCGACCGCGCCCCAGAATTGCCGGCTGAGAAACGCGCAGCCGAGGAGGAGCGACAGCATCGCCGCGCCCTGCGCCGCCGAGATCCCGAGATCGCTGCAGAACGCCACCAGATGCCCCTGCGGCATCGCCATCGGCACGCAGCACAAAAACCCGGCAACGCATAGGAGGATCTGCACTGTGCGCGGCCGCAGCCCGAGCACCTTCATGCCGCGCGCCGGCCCGGCCACCCCCCGCGCGCCGCCCGCATCGGGGGCCGGCCCGAAGACAAAAGCGGCGGCCGGCAGGATGATCGCGATCTCGATGACCGCATAGACCAGCATCGTATGGCGCCAGCCGAGCTGGTCGACGCCGCGTTCGAACAGCATCGGCCAGATCGCGCCGGCAACCGATTGCCCCGATGAGATCAGCGCCACCGCGGTGCCGCGTCTTCGATCGAACCAGCGGGCGACATAGACGTAGAGCGGCGCGTTGATCCCGGCATTGCCGAGGAGGCCGATGAAGAGTCCGTGTCCGATATAGAGCGCAGTCGGCCCGCCGAGCGTCGAGATTACCAGGCCAAGCCCAACCATCACCGCGCCGAACATGACGGTCCAGCGCACCCCCACCCGCTCTGCCGCCCGGCCCATCGCAATGCCGCCCGCGGCCGAGCCGAGCCAGGCCAGCGCCACCGCGAGCGCCGGGAC
>JBARKH010000615.1:0-3430 GCA_049801295.1 Allostellaceae bacterium
GTCAAGGGCCGCAGGTGGCCGTGGTCGCCCAACCGGATGTCCCGCCGCGCCGCGGCCGGCTGCTGCACCACCGAGCGGTGCGCCATGTCGGGCGCGGCGCCCACCATATGCTGCGCTGGTTCGGCTCTCTCGCCGCGGTTCTGATCCTGCTCGCGCTCTTCGGCATCTGGCGGGTGATGCAAGGCCCGATCGAATTGGATTGGCTCGCGCCCTATCTCGAAGGAGCGTTCGAGCGCTCCGGGATCGGGCTCAAAGTAGCGATTTCGGGCGTGCGTTTCGGGATCGACCGCAACACCCATCAGCTCGATTTACGGGCCGAGGATGTCCATGTGTCGCTGCCGGGTGGCGAACCGTTGGCGAGCTTTCCCGAAATGGCGACGAGCTTTGGCCTTGGCGCATTGCTGCGCGGTCGGCTTGAGCCAACCCAAGTCATTGTCGAGCGCCCGGTCGTGCATCTGGTGCGCGACAAGAGCGGGGCGATCGCCGCGCGGGTCGGGTCCGGCGATGCGGCGGAGCCCATTCTCGGCCCGGCGATGCTCGAGCAGCTGGCAGGACCGCGCGAACGCGATGCGCCGCTCGGCCTCTTGCCCGAGCTCAGCATCAGGGGCGCGACGGTGAGCGTCGACGACCGCGGATCCGGCCAAACCTGGCGGGCAGACCGGGTCGACGTTTCGGTCCGGCGCAGCATCAAGGGGATCAGAGGCGATTTTTCGCTGGCCGTCCCGATGGGCAACAGCATGCCGGAGCTGCATGCGCGCTATATCTACTTCGCCGACCGGCAGGTCCTCGACCTCGACATCTCGATCGAGGGGGTGCAACCGGCGGACATCCCGCCGCTCATTCCCGAACTGGTTCAGCTGCAGCACGTCGAGGCACCGGTTTCCGGGACCTTGCGGACCCGGATCGACCTCACCCAACGCAGGGCGCAGGGCTCGCGGCTCGACCTCGCCTTGGGCAAGGGCGAGGTGCACAGCGAATGGCTGCCCGACGGCGGCGTCGCGATCGACAAGGGCGAGGTGCACCTCGTCTATGCCCCGGAACGCTCCGAGATCCGGGTCGACAAGCTCGCGCTCGATCTCGGGCGGGGCACCGAACTCATTCTCGACGGCACCCTCACCGGCGTCACCCCCGAGCTGATCGCCGCCCCGGCCGGCGCGCGTCCGCCGGGCCATATCGCCGGACAGTTCGCCGCCGCGTTGCGCCATGTGCCGGTAGCGCGGCTCGGCGAATTGTGGCCCCCGGTGTTCAGCCCCGGCGGCCGGCATTGGGTATTGGAGAACATCCATGACGGCGTCCTCGACAAAGCCGCGGTCGAGCTCGGCCTCGATCTCGATCCGGTGGCGCATACCGCCAACGTGCTCGACGCCCATGGCAGCCTTCGCTACCACGATCTGACGATCAACTATTTCGACGGATTGCCGGAGGTTCGCCAGGTGGCGGGGACCGCTGTCTTCGCCGGCAAGCATCTCGATTTCACCCCGACGGGCGGCCTGCTCAAAGGTCTCAAGGTCACCGGCGGCACGGTGCAGCTGACCGATCTCGGCGGGCACCCGGAATGGCTGACCATCGATCTGGCGCTCTCCGGGCCGCTGCAGGACATGCTGGAGGTCCTCGATTCGAAGCGGCTTCGCTATGCGCACGCGATCGGCATCGATCCGGCCCACGCCGGCGGGCGGGCCGAGACCCAATTGCATTTCAAGCTGCCGCTCGTCGACGACCTCAAATTCGACGCGGTCGACTATGGCGCCAAGGCGACGATCAGTGGGGCGATGCTCGACAAGGTCGCCTTCGATCGCCGGCTCAGCGACGGCAATCTCGCGCTCGAGGTCGCCCGCACCAGCGCGCACCTCCAGGGCACTGCCAAGTTCGACGACATCCCGGCAAAACTCGACGCCAACGTCTTCTTCCACCCGAAGCGCGGACCCCACGCCGTCTATCGGGTCGGCCTCGTGCTCGATAACGAGGTGCAGCGCCGGCTCGGTCTCGATTTCGCCCCCGACCGCCTCAAGGGCCCGATCGCCGCCGATGTCACCTATACCGCGCTCGCCTCCAACCGGGGCGAGGCGACCGCGCTCCTCGATCTGCGCGGCGCGACCCTGGCGATCCCCGAAGCGGGTTGGGAAAAGCCGCCCGGACAGCCGGGGACGGCGCGGGTCGTCTTCAATCTCGACAAGGAGAGGATCATCCAGGTCCCGCAGATTGAGATAACCGCGCCGGGGCTTGACGGCCGCTTCGCGGTGCGGGTGGGCGACGACCGCCAGCACGTCGACCGAGTCGAGATCCGCCGGCTGGCTGTCGGCCAGACCGAGGTCAGCGGCATGGTCACCCCTCGGGCCGAGGGGGGCTGGCGCGCCGACATCCACGCCGCGCGGGCCGATGCCCGCTCGTTGATCAAGGATGCGACGACGGGCGCGCCATCGCCGTCATCGCCGCCGCTCGCCATCGATGCCCGGGTCGATCGGCTGGTATTTGGCCCGCAGCGCGAGCTTCGCCACGTCACCGCCGGGCTGATGCGCACGGGCGGGGTCTGGCGTTCGGGCAAGATCGAGGGCCGCTACGCCAACGGGCGCGCGATATCGTTGCAGTTCGGTGGGGAGGACGGCCGCAGTCTTATGTTCAAGTCCGACGATTTCGGTGCGGCCCTCCAGCTCCTCGATATCGCCGACGGCGTCGTCGGCGGGCAGGTGAATATTGACGGGCAGATTGCCGATGTCGATGGCAAGCGCACCCTGCGGGCCCATCTCGAAGGCCAAAACTATACGCTGGTGCACGCGCCCGTAATGGCCCGCATCGTGGCGCTGCCGTCACTGACCGGCGTCGCCAGCATGCTCGCCGGCACGGGCCTCCCGTTCGCCACGCTGCGCGGCGATTTCAGCTATACCGGCTCCCGTCTCACGCTCGATCATCTGCTGGGGTTTGGCGAAGCGCTCGGGGTGACCGCGAATGGCTGGGTCGACCTCGACCGCGATTGGCTCGAGCTGCAGGGGACGGTGGCGCCGGCTTACGCGCTCAATTCGCTGTTCGGCAATGTTCCGATCATCGGCCGGCTATTGGGCGGGGGTTCGCAGGGCCTGTTCGCGGCCAATTACCGGCTGAGCGGCGCCACCGCCGATCCGCAGGTTACGGTCAACCCGCTAGGCGCGCTCGCGCCGGGGATCCTGCGCGAATTATTTGCGCCGATCGTCGGCCTGCCGGCGCCGCAACAGGAGCAGCAGGCGGTGCACTGAAAGGCTCAGGCTGGACGGACTAGCGCGTGCCGCTTTCTGCCGGCGCTGAGTTTGATCTGGCCTTGCCCATCGAGATCGGCCAGCGAGACCGGCTGCATCTCGCCCTTAACGACAGCGTCGTTGAGGCGCGCGCCGCCGCCCTTGATCAGGCGGCGCGCCTCGCTGTTCGACGCGGCGAGCCCGGCCTGCACGAAGAGTTCGAA
>JBARKH010000616.1:0-1882 GCA_049801295.1 Allostellaceae bacterium
CGCAAGGAGCTGCAGGAGGCGATGCCGCCCGGCGCGGCGCGCAACGCGCTCGATGCCGCGTTCTGGCATCTCGACGCGCAGCGCGACGATCGCCGCGTCGCCGACATGGCGGGGGTGGGGCCGCTGAAGCCCGTGGTAACCGCCTACACGCTCGGCCTCGACACGCCCGAGCGGATGGGCGAGGCGGCGGTGGCGCAGCGCCATCGGCCGCTCTTGAAGCTCAAGCTGAGCGGTGACGGCGATCTCGAGCGGGTTCGCGCCGTTCGCCAGGCTGCTCCCGCGTCGCGGCTGATCGTCGACGCCAACGAGGGCTGGCAGGAGCGTCATTTGCGCGAGGTGATGCCCGAGCTGGCGGCCTACGCGGTGGAATTGATCGAGCAGCCGCTGCCGGCCGATGCCGACGACGCACTTCGCGATGTGCCGCACCCGATCCCGGTCTGTGCCGACGAATCCTGTCACACCCGCGCTGATCTCGACCGCCTCCTTGGCAAATACGACGCCGTCAACATCAAGCTCGACAAAACGGGCGGGTTGACCGAGGCGCTGCTGCTGGCCGAAGCCGCGGCGGCACGCGGCTTCAAGATCATGGTCGGCTGCATGATCGGCACGTCGCTCGCGATGGCGCCGGCGATATTGGTCGCGCAGCGGGCCCAATTCGTCGATCTCGACGCGCCCTTACTCCTCGCATCCGACCGGGTGCCGGGGCTGCGCTACGAGGGCAGCACCCTCTACCCGCCCGAGCCGGCGCTCTGGGGGTGATCTACGCGCCGGAGCTCCTCGAAGAGGGGGTGGAAGCCCTCGTTGAAGAGACGGTGTTTCGCGACATTCTGGAGCGCGCGGGCCGGCCGCGCTTTCGCCGCCGGCGCAACGGCTTTGCGACGCTCCTCCATATCATCCTCGAACAGCAGGTCTCGATCGACGCCGCGGCGGCGATGCACCGCCGGCTTTCGGGTCTCTGCGAGCCGCTCGCGCCGATGCCGTTTCTCGCGCTCGACGACGCGACGCTGCGCAGCTGCGGATTCAGCCGGCAGAAGATGGATTATGCGCGCCGGCTGGCCGCTTTGGTCGCCAGCGGCGAATTCGATTTCGCCCGCCTCGCCGCGGCCGAGGATGAAGCCGCCCTCACGACCCTCGTCAGCCTCAAGGGCATCGGGCGGTGGAGCGCCGAAATCTATCTGATCTTCGCGCTCGGCCGCTCCGATATCTGGCCGGCCGGCGACCTCGGGTTGCAGTTCGCGGTTATGGAATGCTTGGGCCTCACCGACCGCCCGAAGGAGCTCGCGCTGCGCGAAATCGGGGAGGCGTGGCGGCCGTGGCGCTCGGTGGCGGCATGCCTCTTCTGGCAATCCTATCTGCACGCGCGCGGCCGCGCCGCCCCGACGCTGCCGCCCGAGCTCTACGCGGCGGCGCTCTAGGATTTCGGCAGCGTGAAGAGCTGGCCGGGATAGATCAGATTGGGATCGCGGATCTGATGGCGGTTGGCGCGGTAGATGGCGGTATAGCGCGTGCCCTCACCGTAGAGGCGGCGGGCGATCACCCACAAATTGTTGCCGCGGCGGACGGCATAGCTGCGGCCCTCTGCGAGCTCGCTCGCGCTCGGCACCTCGATCGGTGCGGCGACCCGATGCGCGACGGTGCCGTCGGCGGCGAGTTCGTCGAGGCGCAGCTCGACACCGCCCGCCCCTTGCCCGTGCGGCGCGGTGAGCGACCATTTCCCGGCCGTATCCGCCGTGACCGTGCCGAGCGGACGATCCCCGGCGTAGACATTGAGGCGTGCGCCGGGCGCGGCACGTCCGGACAGCATCAGCCGGCGGTGGGCGCCATACTCCGCCGTATCGAGTGACAGAGGCTGGCCCTCCGCCGCCTGGGTCGGTGGCTGGAG
>JBARKH010000617.1:0-2172 GCA_049801295.1 Allostellaceae bacterium
GCGCGGCGGTGCGCGAGGCGCTGCGCGCCGCCGCGACCCAACGCTCGATCGCGCCGAGCGACCCCGAAGATCCCGAAAGCGGCAGCGGCCTCATTGTCCTGGCGATGGGCAAGCTGGGCGGCGGGGAGCTTAATTACTCGAGCGATATCGACCTGATCCTTCTCTATGATCCATCGGGCGTGGCCGGGCTGGCGCACGAAAATGCCCAATCCCTGTTCAGCCGGATTGCCCGCGATGTGGTTCGCATTCTCGATGAGCGCACCGGGGATGGCTATGTTTTTCGCACCGACCTGCGGCTGCGCCCCGACCCGCGCTCGACCCCGCTGGCAATGTCGGTCGCAGCTGCGCTGAGCTATTATGAAACCGTCGGGCAGAATTGGGAGCGCGCCGCCCTCATCAAGGCCCGTCCGGTGGCCGGGGACCGCCCTGCGGCGCAGCGCTTTCTCACGGAGCTGCAACCCTTTATCTGGCGCAAGCATCTCGACTTTGCGGCGATCGAGGACATCCACTCGATCAAGCGTCAGATCCAGGCGCACAAGGGCGGCGGCCGAATCGCGGTCGAGGGCCACGACATCAAGACCGGGCGCGGCGGCATCCGCGAGATCGAGTTCTTCGCCCAGACCCAGCAGCTGATCTGGGGCGGCCGGCTGCGCCAGCTGCGGGTGGCGCCGACCTGTACGGCGCTGCGCCGTCTCGCGGCAACCGGCCGCATCGACGCGGCAACCGCCGACACGCTGATCACCGATTACCGGTTTCTGCGCCGGGTCGAGCACCGGCTCCAGATGGAAGAGGATGCGCAGACGCACCGGCTGCCGGCCGATCCCGACGGCATCGCCCGGCTCGCGGCCTTTCTCGGCGACCCGGATGGCGACCAATTCGCGGCCGGTTTGCGCGCCCACCTCGCCTCGGTCGAGAAGCACTATGCCGAGCTGTTCGAGGAAGCCCCGAGCCTGTCTGGGCCCGGCAACCTGGTCTTCACCGGCGCGGAAGACGATGCGGACACCCTCGCCACCCTGGCGCGGCTCGGCTTTGCCGAGCCGGCCCGGATCGCCGCGATGGTGCGCGACTGGCATCATGGCCGCATCCGCGCCACCCGCAGCCAGCGGGCGCGCGAGATCCTGACCGAGTTTGTCCCCGAGCTATTACGCGTTTTTGGCGCGACCGCGCATCCCGATACGGCGATCCAGCGCTTCGACCAGTTTCTCACGCTTCTGCCGGCGGGGGTCCAGCTGTTTTCGCTGTTTTACGCCAATCCCGGCCTCTTCTCGCTGGTCGCCGACATCATGGCCGAGGCGCCGCTTCTGGCGGAACGCCTGGCGCAGCGTCCGGCCTTGCTCGATGCGGTGCTGACGCCCGAGTTTTCGGCGCCGCTGCCCGATCGCGCCGGGCTTGCCGACGATTTGGCGAGCATCTTGGCCGGCGCACGCGATTTCGAGGATGGGCTCGACCTCATACGCCGCTGGGCGGGTGAGCGGCGCTTTCAGGTGGGGGTCCAGCTGCTGCGCCGCGGCATCGACGGGGAGCGGGCCGGCGCCGCCCTCGCCGATATCGCCGAGACCGCGCTTGGTGCCCTGATGCCCGCGGTGACGCTCGATTTCGCGCGGGTCCACGGCGCGGTGCCGGGTGGCGCCTTCGCGATCCTGGCGATGGGCCGGCTCGGCAGCCGCGAGATGACACTCGCCTCCGACCTCGATCTGATCCTGATCTACGATGCTCCGCCCGATAGCGCCAATTCACTCGGATCGCGTCCGCTCGCCCTCTCGACCTACTACGCCCGATTGAGCCAGCGCCTCATCTCGGCGATCACCGCACCGACCGCGGAGGGACGCCTCTATGAGGTGGACATGCGCTTGCGGCCGTCGGGCGAATCCGGGCCGATCGCGTTGAGCCTCACCGCCTTTGCCCAATATCAGCGCCAATCGGCCTGGACCTGGGAGCACATGGCGCTGACCCGGGCGCGGCCGATTGCCGGGGACCCGGCGCTGTGCGATCGGATCGCGGCGGCGGTGCGGGCGGTGTTGACGATGCAGCGCGACCGGCGCGGCCTCCTCACCGATGTCGCCGGCATGCGCCGCCGCATCGCGGCAAACCTGCCGCGCCTCTCGCCATGGGACCTGCGCAACCGGCGCGGCGGGCTCGTCGATCTCGAATTCATCGTGCAGTACCTGGTGC
>JBARKH010000618.1:0-1719 GCA_049801295.1 Allostellaceae bacterium
GAGCAGGCCCGCGCCGCGCTATGGGCCGAAATCGGCGACTGCCTCCTCGAACGCTTCCGCGCCGCGCCGAGGGTCGCCGTCCGGCTCGCCGAAGTGGAGCGCGAGGTGACGACAGGAGCGCGCACTCCGGCCGTCGCCGCCCAGGATCTGCTGGCGATTTTCTTGAGCAGTGATCATGCCGAGGCCGGATAAAGCCCCGCCTTGCGGGCCTTTTCGATGACGAGGGCGGTCACGGTGTCGAGATGTGGCGTTGCCACGCCGGCGGCGCGGGCGAACGCCTGGACGGCGGTCAGGATGCCGTCGATCTCGGGCGGGCGGCCGCGCTCGAAATCCTGCAGCATCGAGGATTTGTGCGACGTCGTGGGCCGCCTGCCGTAGGCGCGCTCGACCGTGACCTCGGGGGTGATGCCGTGCGCCCGCGCCGTGGCGAGGCCCTCGGCCATCAGCGCCTTGGCGAGCGCGAACAGCTCGTCATGCCGGCCGATGACGCCGATCGGCTCGCCGGTCAGCGCGCAGATCGGGCTGGTGCTGAGGTTGCGCAGGAGCTTGTCCCAGATCTCGACGCGAATGTCGGTGCTGATCGGCGCCGCGACGCCGGCGCGCTCGAAGGCGGCCGAAATCGCCTGGACGCGGCGCGAGATCGAGCCGTCGGGCTCGCCCAGCGTGAACTTGTTGAGGGTCCCGGGCGAATTGCGGATGACGCCCGGCTCAATGACCTCGTTGGCCGAGTTGATCATGCAGCCGATGACCCGTTCGAGGCCGATCGTGCGCTCCAAGACGCCGCCCGGATCGAGCAGCGACAGATCGGGGCGCGGCAGGCCGTTCTCCGGGCAGCGATAGAGGTACCACCAGGGGATGCCGTTCATCGCGAAAACGATTGCCGTGTCGGGGCCGAGCAGCGGCACGATTCCCGGCGCGGCGGTCGGTAGGACCGAGGATTTCAGCGCGACAAAGACGACATCCTGAACCCCCAGGGTTTCCGACCGGTCGGTGGCACGGATAGGGGAAGAATAGCGTTCCGCGCCGATCCACAGCGTGATCCCGCGCTCTCTGATCGCGGCGAGCTGGGCGCCACGCGCGACCGCCGAAATCTCGATCCCGGCGGCTTCCGCGCCGGCCCCGATCCGAGCTGCGAGATGGCCGCCCACCGCCCCGGCGCCGAAGACTGCCATCTTCATCGCTGCTATCCCGTATCGTCTCGCCCTGATGCAGAGTGTCTTGTCTATTCGCCTCCGCCAAGCGGGTCTCGTGGCGGTCCTCCTCGCGGCGTTGTGGTCGATGCCGGCCGCCGCGCTCGACCTCTTCGCGCGGCACACGGTCACGGTCGAGTTCGCCACCGCGGACGGCAAGCCCATCGCCGACGCCGAAGTGCGCGTTTTTGCCCCCGACCAGCCGAGCCGGCCAGCGCTCACCGGGCGCACCGACAGCAAGGGCAAGTTCGAGTTTTCCGCCAATGCCGACGGGCTGTGGAGCGCGGAAGCGCATGGGCCGAACGAAATCGCGCGGGTCACGGTCCGGGTCGGCGGCAAGGAGGAAAGCAAGCCGGTCTCGCCGCTCTGGGCGATCGGCGCGCTTTTGTTGCTGCTGGTCCTCGCCTTCGGCTACCGGATGGCGCGCAGGCGCGGCCGCGTCCCGCCTAATCCGCCCGGTTCGCCGCCGCAAACGCCCTGAGGTCGGCAAACAACTCCGGGTCGGCGATGATGCGCGGCACCTTGCTCT
>JBARKH010000619.1:0-1793 GCA_049801295.1 Allostellaceae bacterium
GGCTTGGAAGCGGGCTCGCCGCTACGGCGGCAAAGGCCGCCGCGCTCCCGGCCTGCCGGAGGAGGGTGCGGCGCGTCGGGTGCGTCTGCCGGGCGAGTGGCATGATTGGTTCCTCGAAATGCGGCTGTTCGCGTGATTATAGGACAGCCCCGGCCCGCGCGTGGTTCACGATCGCGCGCGAGGGCTATGCACATGCTCGGGGCGGAAACCCATCCCGACCAGCCTTGCCGGAAGGCGCGCCAGCCACGGCAAATGGTTGAAGAGGCGCAGCGGCCACGGCGCCGTAATCGGGTTGTCCGAGCCGATAACCGGGTCGAGGACACGCTGCTGGATCATCACCTGCATGCCCTGGGTCAGCCGGGTCGGCAGCGTTCGGCGGCGCTGGACGGCCTGCAGGTTCGCCTCGGTCAACGCGCCGTCGCGCAGCGGCTGCGCCAGGATGTTGGCGGCGGCGACAGCATCCTGGATCGCGAGGTTGATGCCGACCCCGCCGATCGGCGACATCGCATGGGCGCAGTCGCCGATGCATAGGAGCCCTGGGCACCACCAGCGCTCGAGCCGATCGACCGCGACGGTCAAGAGTTTGACGTCGTCCCAGCCGTGCAGCTCGCCGACCCGGTCGTGCAAAAACGGCGCGATCTTAACAATGTCGTAACGAAGCGCGTCGAGCCCGCGCTCGCGGATCGCGTCGTACCCGCCCTTGCGGATCACGAAAGCGCATTGCCAGTAATCGCCGCGGTCGATCGTCACCAGCATCCGGCCGTAGTTCATCCGGCCGCCGGTTTGCGGCGGGTCGCCGGCGCTCTTCGAGAGCCGCATCCACAATACGTCGATCGGCGCGCCGAGGTTGATGACCTTGAGCCCGGCGCGCTCGCGCACAACCGAATGTCGCCCGTCGGCGCCGACCACGAGATCGGAGCGGACCTCGATCGCGCCTTCTTGTGTCTGCATCCACAAGCCGACGATCCGGCCGCCTTCCTCGATCAGATCGATGACTTCGGCCTCCATCCGCAGGTGAAACGCGGGCAAATGGCCGCCCGCTTCGGCGAGGAAATTGAGGAAATCCCATTGCGGCATCAGCGCGATGAATTGGCACACGGTCGGCAGATGCCTGAAATCGGCGAGCTTGATCTGGCTGTCGCCGACCATCGCGGTCAGTTCCCGCACGTTCTGGTGCGGGCGTGCGAGAAAGGCATCGAGCAAGCCAAGCTCGTGCATGACCTCTAACGTCGCGGGATGGATCGTGTCGCCGCGGAAGTCACGCAGGAAATCGCGATGCTTTTCGAGGACGAGCACCTCGACCCCGGCGCGCGCCAGCAGAAAGCCGAGCATGATCCCAGCCGGGCCGCCGCCGGCGATGCAGCAGGTGACCCGAAGCGGCCGCTCAGTCATTGTCGAGCCTGCGCCGCTGATAAGAGACGGGAATTACCGGCCGCCCTCATCGTTGTTCACCGGGCCTTCGGGGATGAAAAACGCACCGGGGGCGTATAAATACCAACGCAACTGGTTACCAACATTTGAACGGAGGGTACCATGTCCCTATCCATCACTACCCGTTGGCTGCGGCGCCCGGTGGTTGCCGCGGCCCTGATCGCCACCGGCCTGCTCGCCGGTGCCGGCGCGACGGCCCCCGCCGAGGCACAATACTACCCCTACTACGGGTATAATCCGTATTATTCGGCGTACTGCAATCCCTATTACTACCCGTATGGTTGCGCGGCCACCTATGCCTACCCGTCTTATGGCTATGGCTATGGCTATGGCTATGGCTATCCGGTGGGATACGGCTACGG
>JBARKH010000620.1:0-5452 GCA_049801295.1 Allostellaceae bacterium
CGCTGGCGCTCGCCGCCCGAGAGCGTCGCGGCGCGCGAAGCGGCCCGCTCCGCCATCCCGACCCAGGCCAAGAGCTCGGCGACATTGTCGTGAATCTGGCGCTCCGGGGCGCCGGCGATGCGCAACGGCAGGGCGACATTGTCCTGCGCGCTCAGTTCGTCGATCAGCCAGGGATCCTGGAAGACAATGCCGATCCGGCGCCGCAGCGCGGCTTGGGCATTACGGTCGAGCGCAGCGGCATCGGCGCCGAACACTCTGAGCCGGCCGTTCGACGGCCGCTCGGCGAGGGCGATCAGCTGTAATAGCGTGGTTTTGCCGGCGCCGCTCGGCCCGGTCAGGAAATAAAAGGCGCCTTCCTCCAGGGTCAGCGAAACATCCGACAGGATCGGCGCGCCGGTGCCGTCGCGCTTGCCGACATGTTCGAGCTCGACCACCGCCATCTCTGCCGCTCGCCGCCGTGCTTCGGGGGCGCGACCTTGGCATAGGCGGCGCGGGCCCGTCCAGACTTGGCGCCGCGCTCAAAGGCCGGCAACCCGGGCGGCGATCCGGTGCAGCACACGATCGCGAATGCCGAGTTCTTCCAGATGACGCACCGTGTTGGCGAGATAATCGCGGCCCGAGCCGCGGCCGCCGACTGCGCTCGCCAGGAGCTGTGCCACCGCGTCGAGCGACAGCTTCCCGGCATAATCGGGCGAGGTGCGGCGCACGACACAGGCATGCGCCGTCACCATGCCCTGCGCGGTGCGCACCGCGACCCGGCGCATTCGATAGACCCCTCCGGTCATCTCGCGGGCCCAGATCCGGTCGAGGGTCTCGCCGACCCGGTCGGGCGGCAGGCGATAGACAATGCCGCGGCATGACCCACCGCGGTCGAGCCCGAGCACCAGCCCCGGGCGCTCCCGCGTTCCACGATAGTCGAGCGAATAGAGGCAGAAGCGGCGGTGGTAACCGTGCAGAAAGCCCGGCCGCGCCTCGGCAAACGCAATCTCGGGGTTCCACATTAGCGAGCCGTAGGCGAACAGCCACACCGGCGCGGTGCCGGTGCGCAGGCCCGCGATCGCCGCCGGCATCGGATCGACCGGGTAGATCGAGACGTAATCGCGGGCGTGCTCGGCGATTGTCATTGCGAGAAGCGGATTAACTTAATTGTCATCCCGGCGAAAGCCGGGATCCACCGCCCCGCTCCGGAGACGATTGAAGAATGTGTCCCGGCTTTCGCCGGGACGACAATGGCTTTTTCAGTCGTCCCAGACCTTTTTCGGCATCGGCAGATCGGCGAAATCTTTGTCGCCAAGCGGCCGCTCGAAGGTGATGCCCTCCATCTCGAGCAGCATCATCCATTGCCGGTCGTGCTGCGCGATATGCCAGGTCGAGCGTTCGAGCACCTCGTGCAGCCTTTGCGGCCCGTAATAAGTCTCTACCTTCTGCTGCGCCGATCTGTCGTCGGTGTTCCGCCACCACTGCGCCACCTTATCGCGCACGCCGCGCCCGTAGGCGACGAGGGAAGCCGTGCTCGCGATATCCTCGGGCCGGGCGACCGCGCTTGCGAGACCCTGACTGAAGAACGCGCCGCCCGCCGCTTCGACGAGGGCCTCGGGGATGCGGAACATGTGATGGGCGACCGCGCGATAGGCGCGCGGCCGGTTCGGCACCAGCGTGTCGAGCCGGTCGTCGGGCATCAGCGGTATGATGCGCAAGGCCGCATCGATGAAACGCTGCATCCGCAGGACGAGCTGCGCCGGCGACAAGACCGGCTCTGCCTTCTCGTCGAGCTTCAGAAAGTCGACGACCTGAGCGATGTTCTGCGCGAAGACGAATTTGTCGCCGCGCGACAACACCGGCACCGAGCGCGCCCCAAGGCGCTGCAGCTCTGCCCGCCCCGCCGCGTCTTCAAGCACATTGATCGATTGGAACTCGATCCCACGGACCGAGAGAAACTCTTTCAGTCTCAGGCAGCTGGTTCAGCCAGGCTGCCAGAACGCCATCAGCGGCGCGGTCTCGGTCATGGTGCGCTTCCTTTCCGCCTCGGTCTCGCGGCCGCCAGTTAGCCGCACCGGCGCCGCGCCGTCAACCGGCGGCGCAGCATTGACGCACCTCCCTCGCCGCCGCACACTCTTGGCAGGCGTCCGGCAATGCCATTGCGGGATTGCGCCCCGGCACGCTCGGCCGGCTGGGCGTCGCCGCGTGGCGGGCGACCATCCGAACCACCAGCGGCGGAGCTCGGAATGCAGCCAAAGACCATCAGCACGAGCATTACGCACGGCGTCACGCTAAACGCAGGCTACAATTACATCCCGCTCTATGTCACCGGAACGATCAATACCGCCGCGGGCGACGGCGTCCAGGGCGACAACACCCAATTCTGGACGGTCGACAATACCGGCACGATCGAGGCGACGGCCGGAAACGGCATAAAACTTCTGGGTGGCGGCGCCGTTACCAATGGCGCGAGCGGTGCCACGAGCGGGCTGATCTCCGGGTATAACGATGGGATCGACATCCAGGGAACGCTGGGCACGGTCACCAATTTCGGCACGATCGTCGCGGGAGCTAACGCTGTCGGCGTCTTCCTCGAGGCCGGCGGCATCGTCACCAATGGTACCCCCGGCGCTACCACGGCGCGGATCGCCTCCGGGTATACTGGTGTCGATATCGCGAATGTCCCTGGCACGGTCGTCAATTTCGCTACGATTTTAGGAACTGCGTCCGACGGGGCCGTCCGCCTCGACGGCGGGGTCCTCGTCAACGGCGGCAGCGCCTCCACGGCTGCGACGATCGACGGCGATGCGGGGGTCGCGGTCTACAACGCCGGCGGCTCGCTGACGCTGACCAATTTCGGCCTAATCACCGTCACCGGATCGAACGGCAGGCCGGCCGTCAGGCTCGACACCGTCGGTACCACCGCCAATTCGATCAGCAATTTCCGGACGATCTCGGGGAACCTCGCGACCGGCATTTACCAGGAAGAAGGCGGGGTCATCACCAACGGCAGCAGC
Source organism: Allostellaceae bacterium (assembly GCA_049801295.1). GTDB lineage: Bacteria > Pseudomonadota > Alphaproteobacteria > ATCC43930 > CGMCC-115725 > DATARH01. The sequence goes on from JBARKH010000620.1 coordinate 2,997, forward strand.
GGCGCCGGCACGGCGCTGATCGTCGGCGGCCCGTTCGGCATCGACATCACGGGCGGCGCGGCGACGGTGACCAATTTCGGCACGATCGCGGGAACCGGAAGCGCGGGAACCGGCGTATTTCTCGCGGCTGGCGGCACGGTCACCAACAGCGGGTTGATCGCGGGTGCGGTCGACGGCGTAAGTATCGCCAATACCAGCGGCGCCGTCATCAACCTCGGCACGATAGCGGGCACCAGCACGAGTGCCCCTCAGGTCACCGGGGTGGCGTTGTACGGCGGGAGTATCACCAACGGCGCCGGCACGGCGACGGCGGCGGTGATCTACGGCGTGCAATACGGCGCCGAAATTGGCGGCGCTGCCGGCACCGTCGTCAATTTCGGCTCCGTCGTAGCGGGAGCGACGGGCGGCACCGGCCTGCGCCTGGTCCAAGGCGGCTCGATCGACAATCTGGGGACGATCACCGGCCCCAGCACCGGCATCCGGCTCGATAGCCCGACCACTGTGACCAACGGGCAGAGCGGGACCGCCAAGGGATATATCGAGGGCCAGACCGGCGTCAACATGCCGACGCCGGGCACCCTATTCAATTACGGCAGGATTGTCGGCGCCGGTCCCAGTTCCACCACCGGCGTTTATTTGACGCGCGGCGGCACCGTCCACAATTTCGGCACGATCACGGCGGGAGGAACGGCGGGCAACGGCGTCGATTTCGCTTTCCTCAATGCCGGCGCCATTGTCGTCAACGGGAAGAGCGGCTCGGCGGCGGGGCTGATTACGGGCGTCAGCGTCGGCGTCTCCATCGAGACGAGCGGCGGCACCGTAACCAATTTTGCCACGATCACCGGCGGCACCGACGGCGTCGACCTGTCCGGCACCGTCGCCGTGGTGCTGAACAATTCCGGTACGATCAACGGCGGCAACCACGGCGCCTATCTCGGCGGGACCGCTGGAGCGACGGTGGTCAATTCCGGCACGATCGACGGCGGTGCAGAGGGTGTCCACACTCGCGATGCTCCCGCCAGGGTGACAAATTCGGGTACCAGCACGATCGTGGGCGGCACCGGAATCCTCCTCGGCGCCGGCGGCACGGTTACCGATTCCGGCACGATCAACGGCACGAGCGGCATCGCGATCAGCTTTGGCGGCGCCGGTGCCAACCGTCTCATCCTCGACCCGGGATATCATCTTGGCGGCGATGTTGTCGGTAGTACGAGCACCGGCGCGACTAATACGCTCGAACTCGGCTCAGCGGCCGGTATCGGCACGGTGTCGACGGTGCTCGCCACCGAGTTCGTAAATTTTGGCACAGTCACGGTAGACGCCGGCGCGCGGTGGACGCTGGCCGGCTCCAGTTCGCTTACCGGGATCACGCTGACCGATCACGGCACCCTGACCAATACCGGGACGCTGAGCGGCGCCGCCGGCAAACTGACGGTCAGGTCGGCGACCCTCCTCAACAAGGGATCGATCGGGCTCACGGTGACCCTTTCGGGGGGCGGCTATCTCGCCAACAAGGCAACCGGAACAATCGCGACCGCCGGGATCGCCGTCGCCGGCACGCTCGGTGCGGCGACGGTCGTCAATCTTGGGACGGTCCAGGGCAGCTCCGGCCCCGGGGTATACCTTGCCGCCGGCGGCAGCATCACCAATGGCTCCGGCGGCGTCACGACGCCGCTGATCGCCGGCTATGACGGGATCATCGTTCGTAGCGCGCCCGGTACGGTCAAGAATTACGCCACGATCACCGGGTCGGGGATCTTCGACACCGGCGTCTCCCTGGATGGCGGCGGCAGTCTCTACAATCGCGGCGCGATCACCGCGAGCGGTTCCCAATCCTATGCGGTCTTTCTCGTCGGTGGCAGCCTCACCAACACCATCGGCGGGGTCATCACCGGTGGCGGCAAGGATGGCGTCCTCCTCAGGGGTGTCGGCAGCATTACCAATTTCGGCACGATTGCGGCGGCGAACACCGCCGTTGGCATCGGGGTCTCTTTCTCCGGCGGCGGCGACACGCTGGTTAACGCCGGGACGATCGGCGGCGCGAGCGGCATGGCGGTCAGCTTTGCCGGCGGCGGTAATCGGTTGGTGGTCGAGCCGGGGGCGGTGTTCACCGGCATCGTCATCGGCGGCACCGCCGGCGACACGCTGGAACTGGGCTCGGCCGCTTCTATCGGCACCTTGTCGAGGCTCGGCACCAAGTATCTCGGCTTCTCGAATGTGACGGTCGATACCGGGGCGCGGTGGGTGCTCAGCGGCGGCAACACGATCGGCGCCGGGGCCACGCTCAGCACTGTCGGCACGCTGACCGATAGAGGCACGCTGGTCGACGCCGGCATGGTTATCGGCAACGGCCGGCTGATCGTCGTGAGCGGCGGCAGCGAGGTCGTCGTGGCGGGCGGCACGACGCTGGGGACGGGGCTGAGCGGCGGCAGCGAGATCGTCTCGTCGGGCGGCAC
>JBARKH010000621.1:0-13532 GCA_049801295.1 Allostellaceae bacterium
ATCCCGCGCGGGGTCGGCACGCAGAATTGCGCGGGGCGGACAAAGGCGAAGAGTTCCAGGAGGTCGAGCGCGGCAAGCCCGGCGATGTCAAGGCGCCGCGCCACCGCGCGGGCATGGCACACCATCGGGGTCTCGCTCTCGAGGCGGGCGCGGGCCTCATCCGGCGACAGTGCCTCGATCTCGCCCTCGGGCGAAAGCCACAGGGTCTCGCGGAAACCGGCGACCAGCGCCGGCGCGCGCGGCACGAGAACGCGATCGGGCGAATTTGCGGAGAAACTCACAACCGGCCGCACTGCTTCGTCGTTCCCGCGAAAGCGGGAATCCAGAGCCGCCGGGTGGAGTCGCATGCCCTGGATGCCCGCGTTCGCGGGCATGACGGCGTCAAGGGCTGACGCCTTCGCTCGACGCGCCGGTTGCGGTATCCTTGTCGCATGAGCGGAATGATCTACCACATGTGCCCGGCCGAGGCATGGGCGGAGGCGGTGGCGGCGGGCAGGTACCTCGGCTCGGAAGACGATCGGCGCGATGGCTTCATCCACTTCTCGACCGCCGAGCATCTCGCCGAGAGCGCGCGGCGCCACCGCGCCGGAGAGGCCGGGCTCGTCCTCGTCGCGGTCGAGGCGGCGCGCCTGGGCGGGCGGCTGCGCTGGGAGAAGGCACGCGACGGGGCGCTCTTCCCGCATCTCTATGGCCCGCTCTTGCCCAACGAGGCGGCGAGTGTCGTCGAGCTGTCGCTCGGCTCCGATGGCGCGCATGTGTTTCCGGCGCTGCGCGGATGAGGATCGCCGGCGCGGCATGGTGAATGCTCGCGCAATCCCGATGAAGCCGCTTCACGTCAATCACGTGCTGTCGACCTGTCTCCTCACCAGCAGGATCTTCGCGGACCTCATTGATCGCGCCGCGGCGGCGGCGCCGCCCTCGACACGGGTAACCCGCTCGGACCGGCCGGATCGCCGGGCTGATGTGTGGCATTACCATCGCCCCAACCTCGAATGGCGATTGTTGCCGCGCTCGGTGGTGACGGTGCACCATGATCTGCGCGACGACCGGGCCTGGCTGAGTTTGCGGTCGTTCCTCGCGCGCTATCGCGAAGCCTTCGCCGTTCATTGTCTGAATAGGACGCAAGCGGCGATCCTTGCCGAACAAGGGATTTCGCACGTTCATGTGATCCCGCACGGCGTCGACCGCCGGGTTCTGCCGGTGCCGACCGAACCCCGGCGCGTGAGCGGCGGCCGTTTGCGTCTCGGCATCTGCTCGCGGCGACACCCCTCGGGCATCAAGGGCGAAGACCGGTTTGCTACCCTGATCGCGCATCTCGATCCGGAGCGAATCTCGTTCGTGCTGGTCGGCGAGGGGCGTTTGCCGGACGCGCGCGCGGCACGGGCGAAGGGGTTCGATGTCGCTCATTGGGAGGGGTTGCCGTATCCGCTGATGGCGGAGGTCTACGAACGGATCGATGCGCTCCTCATTCTCAGTTCGTTCGAGGGCGGCCCGGCCAGCCTGCCGGAGGCGCTGGGCAGCGGGGTGCCGGTGATCTGCACGCCGGTCGGCATGTGCCCCGATTTTGTCCGCGACGGGGCGAACGGGCTGGTGCTCAGCGGGCGGCCGGCCGCGGACGGCGCGCGCATCATGGCTCTCTTGGATGCGGGCGGGAGCGACATGAGCGTCTTGAACGATGGGGCCTTTGCTTTGGCGCCGGCAATTCCGGCATGGGGGGAGGTGATGGGTAAATGGCACCAGCTCTACAGGGATGCCTCAGCGTCGGCGATGTGACGCCGCTCTCCGCAGTGAAGGAATCCGTCAGTCGTGCACACGGAATTAGCCGCACCCTCGTTCGACAACCCGAGCGGCGTCATCTTGATTTGCGATCAGGCAATCACCGAATCGGTGCTGATCGGAACACGGCCGCACCAAAGCGATCAACCCGCGATCTATCTCGACCTATTTTCCGGCATCCTCGCGCGCAGCGAGCTGGACGTCATCTTCCATCGGCGCCTGCGGGTTCGCCAGCAATGCCCCGCCGCAGCGGCCATCGAGCGCTGGCGCCAACAGCTCCCGGCCGAATATGAAGCCCGCTTCCGGGTGATCGATGCAGCGCCGCTCGACGCCCTTTTTGGCTTGGTAGATCTGTTCGTATCCTTTGCCTCACCCGCGCTCGTTACGGGTTGCCGCGCCGGCCTCAAGCCAGTTCAGATCGGTCGGGCTGTCATTCGCAGCGAGGGGTTCGCGCATATCTTCGAGGGTCCCGATGCTTTCGTCGATGCGATCGCGGCGGGCGGGCTCCGAGGCCGCCTCTCCCTGGAGGAATACTCGGAATTCGAGAGATTCGGGGACGCCGTGCTGGGCGGCAGCGCGGCTCAGGCAATGCCAGGACCGAGTGCGCTTTCTACAAATGAGGCGGCGCTCGCCCGGGACCCCATCGTCGGGGAATTCCGCCGCGCGCAACGCCGTCGGATTTCAGTCCTCCAGGCCATTGCCGACGTCATCGCCAATCCGGTCGGAGCGATGCGCTTGCTGTTCGGAACTGTCGCCGGGCTGCTAGGAGGCCGCTCATAGGCGCGGCGGGGTCGCGCGGGCGGGCAGTGCGTCCGCACCCTGCGCAGCCGCCGGATCGAATGCCGAAACCTCGCCGCTCGGACGCCAGCGATGGCGGCCGAGACCGGCGCGCTCGATGAGATCGGAGAGGCGCCAATGGATGACCGGCCTGCGGAGGCCAAGTGCGTCGATCGACCAGGGATCAAGCCCAAGCCACGGCAGAAAGGGGTTGCGTCTTCCATAGGCCCAGATCTCGACCCGGGTCGAGGGCTCGGGACTTTGCCCGCGGGCATGGAACCCAAAGGTGTCGGCGACGATCAGCGTATTGGCCGGCTCGTTGAGGATGCGCGGAGGCGGGAGGCCGAGTGCTTGCAAATCGGCCGGATCGATGCGGAACGACCCCTGCCTGGTATCGGCATCCGGCGAACTCGCGGCGACAAGGCTCATCCGCCGTTCCCATGCGAGCCGTTCCGGCGTCACGCGGTGCGAGCCGGGAACGTAGATGAGGGGCGCCGCCTCGGCCGCCGTATCGTTCAAATACAGCCAGGCTTTCACCGTCGGGTGGAAGGTATCGGCGTGGATCGCGGTCTGCGGGTCGTTCCGCCCCTCGACCGCACCGGTCAGAATCGTCTGGAGGTAGACCATCGGCGCCGCCGCCGAGGACCCGGCGTAGCGGATCAGGTTGCGGTAGTCGGGCATCAGCAGGAGCTGTCGCGCCGCCGGAAGCCGGCCGAGCACGCGCGGGTCGAGCGCGATCCTCCGGGTGATCGTGTCGCCCTCGACCATCTCGCGCGCACTCGTGCGCAATCCGCGGACCTGCGCGACGAGATCGGCGAAAACCTGTGGGGGGAGAAAGTCGCGTTTGATGATGAAGCCGTCGCGATCGAGCGCATCGCGATCCTTGGGCTTGAGCCGCTTAGCCAGCCGATTGCGGCGCGCCCGCGTCAGCCGGTTGGCGGCGGCGACGCGCGCGGCATGGAGCCCATGCTCGTTGAGCCACCGGTTTCCGATGACCGGGTTGCGCTCGAACGACTTCTCCTGGGTCAGCACCTGCCCGAGCCAGAAGGGGATCAACAAGCTGCGCAGCATAGGGTCTGCCGGAATCCATCCAAGAGGCGCCGCGGGATCGGAAGTTGCGCCATCGCCGCGGCCAATTCAATCGGCCGTCGCCAATGAACCGGGCTCGCGCATCGGGCCGCCGCGCGGTTCGGCGTAGAGGATCGTGCCGCCGGGCAAGGGTCGCGCTCCCGTTGTCAGCGCGGCCGGGTCGAGCTTGCCCAGGCCCATGATGTGCGCCACGGCGATGCCGCGCGCCAACAGGTAATCGGCGATGATGCGGCGGTGGCAGCGCCACCACACGGCCTCGGCGCACATGATCGCGCAGCGCTCGCCCTGCGCGAGGGTGCACAATCGGTCGAGCCCGGCGCGGAACGGCTCGGTCATCGCGTAATCGGCATAGTTGCGGAAGGCGGAGTTGCGCCACAGCGTGTTCGGCGACGGCGGCGCTCCCTTTGGATGATGACGCAATCCACCGAGCGCTGCGAGATGCGTGTATCCGATGCCGGCCGCCGCGAGCGGTCCGGGCAAGGCATCGGCGTTGAATTGCGGGTTGGCGTGCGAGCGCGGCACCGAGCGAACATCGACAAGCCGCTCGACCCCCGCCTCCTGCAACAGTGCGATCAGCTCGCCCGCCGCGCGCGTCGAATGGCCTATCGTGAAAACCGTGTTCGCCGGCCGTCTCCCGTTTCAATACATGTGCTGGCCGCCATTCACGGAGAGGGTCGAGCCGGTGATGAAACCGGCTTCGTCGGCGACCAGGAAGAGGACGGTACGGGCGATGTCCTCGGCCGTGCCGAGGCGGCCGACCGGGATCCGCGCGACGATCTTTTCGAGGACGTCCTTGGGTACCGCGCGCACCATTTCGGTATCGACATAGCCGGGCGCGACGGCGTTGACCGTGATGCCGCGCGCCGCACCCTCCTGCGCCAATGCCTTGGTGAAGCCGTGGATGCCCGATTTCGCCGCCGCGTAGTTGACCTGGCCGTACTGGCCGGCCTGGCCGTTGATCGAGCCGATATTGACGATCCGGCCAAAGCCGCGCGAGCGCATGCCCTCGATGACCGCCCTCGACATGTTGAAGCACGAGGAAAGGTTGGTCTGAATAACCGCGTTCCATTGCTCGAAGCTCATCCGGTGCATCGTCGCGTCGCGGGTGATGCCGGCGTTGTTGACAAGGACCTCGATGGGGCCAAGCGATCCTTCGATCGCCTTCACGCCCGCGGCGCAAGCGGCGAAGTCGGCGACGTCGAACTTGAACACCGGGATGCCGGTCTCGGCGGCAAATTGCTCGGCATTCTTGTCGTCGCTCCCGTAATTGGCCGCGACCTTGTAACCGGCATTCTTCAGCGCCGCCGCGATCGCCCGGCCGATCCCGCGCGTCCCGCCGGTGACTACCGCGACCCTGGCCATGCGTTCCTCCCTTCAACTGCGCCGTCTTCGTAGGGTGGGTTAAGCGCAGCGCAACCCACCACCCGGCGTCCGGAAAAATGATGGGTTTCGCTCCGGCTCAACCCATCCTACGCTTTTGGGTCAACGTTCAGTCCCTGGCGACGCACATCGCAATTCCCATGCCGCCGCCGATGCACAGCGTCGCCAGCCCCTTTTTCGCGTTGCGCCGCTGCATCTCGTAGAGGAGGGTGACAAGGACGCGGGCGCCCGAGGCGCCGATCGGATGGCCGAGCGCGATCGCCCCGCCATTGACGTTGAGCTTCTCGGGATCAAAGCCGAGTTCCTTGCCGACCGCGCAGGCCTGTGCGGCAAAGGCCTCGTTGGCCTCGATGAGGTCGAGGTCGTTGACCGACCAGCCGGCCTTCTTCAAGGCCAGGCGCGAGGCCGGGATCGGCCCCGTACCCATGATCGCCGGATCGACCCCGGCCGTCGCCCATGAGACGATGCGGGCGAGCGGTTTTAATCCGCGCCGCTGTGCGGCCTCCGCGCTCATCAGCACGACCGCGGCGGCGCCGTCGTTGATGCCCGAGGCGTTGCCCGCCGTCACCGTGCCGTTCTTATCGAAGGCCGGGCGCAATTTCGCCAGCACCTCGAGCGTGGTGCCGTGCTTGGGGTATTCGTCGGTATCGACCGTGGTGTCGCCGCGGCGCGATTTGACGATCACGGGTACGATTTCGTCCTTGAAGCGGCCCGCCTTCTGCGCCGCCTCAGCCCTCCCTTGCGAGCGAGTGGCGAACGCATCCTGCTCTTCGCGGGTGATCTGCCAGCGCTGCGCGACGTTCTCGGCGGTGTTGCCCATGTGATAGCCGTTGAAGGCGTCCCACAGCCCGTCACGGATCATCGTGTCGACCATCTGCGCGTCGCCCATCTTGACGCCATTACGCAGATGGATGCAGTGCGGTGCCTGGCTCATGCTCTCCTGGCCGCCGGCGACGACGATCTCAGAATCGCCGTTGCGGATCGCCTGATACCCCAAGGCCACCGTCCGCAGCCCCGAGCCGCACAGCTGGTTGACCCCGTAAGCGGTGACCTCATAGGGAATGCCGGCGGCGACGGCGGCCTGGCGCGCCGGGTTCTGCCCTTCACCGGCGGCGAGGATCTGCCCGAGGATGACCTCCGACACCTCGCGCGGCTCGACCTGGGCGCGGCGCAGCGCCTCCTTGATCGCAACTTCGCCGAGCTGGTGCGCTGCCAGACCCGCGAGCCCGCCATTAAAGGCCCCGACGGGGGTACGGGCGGCGCTGGCGATGACGATGTCGGCCATTAGCGGATCTCCTCGCGAGGGTCGGGCACCTTATGTGGGCAGGGCCGGCAAATCTAAAAGCCGCGACCGACGCAAGTCCAGATTGCCGGGACACGGCTCAGGCAAATTGCCCGCGCAGCCACTCGCTGATCGGGCGCCAGACCGCATCCGGCGCCTCGGCCGACGCCATCATTCCGATGTGGCCAAAGCGCGGGCGCAGCACAGTTGCGTTGGGAAGCGTGGTGGCGAGCGGCTCGGCCGAGCGCGGCGGCACGATTCTGTCGCGGCTCGGCAGCACGACGAGGGTGGGCGCGCTCACCTCTTCCGGGCGGACCGGCCGGCCAGATACCTGCCAAAACCCGCGCGCCGGGTCATTGTCGCGGTACCATGAGCGCGCGCATTCGAGCGCGACCGGGCGCGCCAGCGGCACCCCGTCATTGATCCAATCCTCGAGCGCGACAAAGCTCTTGGCAGCGGCTCCTGCCATATCGAGCCCGGCGAAGCCGATGAACTTGCGCTCCGCCAGGAACGGATCGAGCGCCATGAAGAGGGTCTGGATCACCGGCACCGGTACGGGATCGGACGCGCCGCAGAACAGCGGCAGAAATTCCACGAGCGATCCGAGGAACTCGGCGTCGTCCCGCCGCTCGGCGTGGAAATCCCACGGCGTCGCGAGGAGCGCGAGGCAGGCGATTTCGGCCGGCCGGCGCACCGCCAGTGCCAGCGCCAGGAGGCCACCCATGCAGTAGCCGAGGAGCGCGACCGGCCCGCCGGCGAACGTGGCGGCGGCGGTGAGGGCTTGTTCGAGGGGGAGGGCGATATATTCGCTCAAGCCGAACGCGCGCTCGGTGGCGCCCGGCTCGCCCCAGTCGAGCACCAGGGGCCGCAAACCGGCGCTCGCGAGGGTGAGCACAAAGCTGCGTTCCCGCAAGAGATCGAGGATGTAGTGCCGGTTGATCAGCGACGGGACGATGAGCACCGCCGGCCCGGCGTCGCGCCTCCCATAGTCGAGCAGCCGCGCCGCGCCGTGGCGCCAGCGCACCGGCACGCGTGTTCGGGCGCGGCGGAACGGATGGTTGCGATAGCCCTCGATCCCGGCGAGAAACGCCGCGGCGCGGCGCCTCAGCTCTAAATTCAGCGCGGCCGCGACCCGCTCAGGACCGAGGTCGCGGATTTCGGCGGCGAGCGCCGGCAGCCGGTCGCCGGCCGGGTTTCCCGGGGCGTTCAAGCCTGGCGATGCGTTGTTCCAGCTCGTCAACGCGGCGCGCGAGCTCAGCCACAGCAAGATCGCGCTCGCCAGATGGGCCGGCAGCGGTCGCGGCATCAGCCGCCGGTCGGGGCGGGACGCCGGCGGTGCCATCACCCGGGGAAGCCTCTCGCAGCGAACCGGCGGCTGCAGCGACCCAGCGGCGCAACGCCTCCGTCATTTTCGGATCGGCAGCCAGCGCCGCCAGATACTCCGCCCACAGGCCGAAAAAACGGCGCGCCAGATCGTCTTCCTCGCTCATCGGCGCCACTATAGGGCGTTGCCGCGCGCGTGGCAGCACCCGCTAGAGCAGCGCGTCGGGTTTGATGAGGCCGATCGGGCGAATCGCTGTATTGTTGCATTGCAGCACCTTATTCGCGGCGGGACGGCGGGCACATGACCAATCCAACGAGCGAGCAGCCCGGTAGCGGCAAGAAGCCGATAATCGTCAAGAAATACGCCAACCGCCGGCTCTACAATACGGCGACGAGCAGCTATGTGACGCTCGACGACCTCGCCACGATGATCAAGGAAGGGGGAGATTTTGTCGCCTACGACGCCAAGAGCGGCGACGACATCACCCGGTCGGTCTTGACCCAGATCATCGTCGAGCAGGAGCAGAAGGGCGGTCAGAACCTCCTACCGATCAGCTTCCTGCGGCATCTGATCAGCTTTTACGGCGACAGCATGCAATTCCTGGTGCCCGGCTATCTGGAGCAGGCGATGATCGCCTTCACGGGCAACCAGGACCAGATGCGCGACAGCCTGCGCGCCACCTTCGGCATCTTTCCGTTCGGCCAGTTCGAGGAGATGGGCAAGCAGAACATCGCGCTGTTCCAGCGTGCCTTGAAGATGCTGGCGCCCTACGCGGGCGACACGAAATCGGCCGCGACCGACACGGCGCCGCCGCAGGACGAGGCCGGCAAGGCTGAGGATCCTCGCCTTCACCGCCTCGAGACCCAGATCGAGGCGCTGCGCCGGCAGCTCGACGCGCTCGGCCGTGATCGAAAGAAGGACTGAAAGGCTTCGGTTCCTCTCGGCGGCCCTCTAGGCGGCGGCGAGTTCACCGTTGGCGACGCTCTCGGCCGCGGGGGACGGTGGCGACGCGAGCCACGGGCGTTCGAGCGAGGGGCGGCCGAAATAGTAGCCCTGTAGGAGGCCCACACCCTCACGCCGCAGGATCGCGGCATCTTCCGCCGAGGCGACGCATTCGGCGACGGTGTGGAAGCCAAACCCCTTGGCAAGTCCGAGCAGGTGGCGCAGAAAAATCTGGTTATCCGGGCTGCTGGCGAGATTGTGGATGAACGAGCCGTCGATCTTGACGGTATCGACGGCGAGGCTCTGCAGGTGGCGCAGCGAGGTATGGCCGGCGCCGAAATCGTCGAGCGCAACGCCGCAGCCGGCATGGCGCAGCGCGGCAACAAACCGGCCCGATTCTTCGATATCATAGAGCGCCGCGGTTTCGGTGATCTCGACGATCAGGCGAGAGGAGATGTCGGGCCGGTTGCGAACCTTCGACACCAGCGCGCGCAGCCACGGCCGATCGGCCGCCGTCAGGCCGGAAATGTTGAAGCCAAGCCTGACTCCGGGATGCAAGGACAGCTCATCCACCACCTTGTCGAGAACAAAACGGTCGATCAGCCGGATAAAGCCGAGCTGCTCGATGACCGGCACGAATTCGCTGGCGGCGATGATCCGCCCGTCCGGGGTGCGCATGCGCAGGAGGCACTCGTAATGGTCGACTTCTTCGGTCGTCGCCACGACTACCGGCTGGAAGGCAAATACGATGCGCTCTTCGCGCAGCGCCGCCCGGACCTGTTCGCTGATCGACAGGCTGTGCCGCTGGCGCTCGCGCTGCTCACCGGTGATTCGATAATGGTGGTGGCAGTCCCGCCCGGCGCGTTTGGCTTCGGCCAGCGCGCTCTCCGCCCTGGTAATGACGTCGTAGGAGGTCAGACCCTGGTCGGGAAAGACCGCGCTGCCGATCGACACCGTCGCATAGACCGGCCCGCGCGCGGTCGCCACCGGCGCCGCGCTAACCGCTGCCAGGATCTTCTCGGCGGCCGCGCCGATATTCTCCTCGGGACAATGCTGCAAGACAGTGCCGAAACGGTCGCCGCCGAGCCGCCCGATCAGATCGCTGACGCGCAGGCAACTGTCCAGCCGGCGGCCGATCTCGATCAATACCGTATCGGCCGCCTCATAGCCGAACATGTCGTTGATCATCGTCATGTTGTCGACGCCAACCGACAGAAATGCGGCCGGGCTGCCAGTGCGCTGATTAGCCGCGATAATCTGGTCGACTGCTTCGCGCAGCCGGCTCTTGTTGAAATGCCCGGTCAGCTCGTCGTAGTTGGCCAGCCGCTCGAGGCGCATCTGCTGCGCTTTGCGGTCGCCGATTGCCCGGATGACGCCGAGCATGGTCTGCGGCCTGCCCGTGCCATCGCGTCTCGCCCGGCCACGCTCGTTGACCCAGACGAAGCCGCCGGCGGCGTCGCGCAGGCGATACTCGCAGTCGAACGGATCTTCCGCGTCGAAATGCCCCGCGAGCGCCAGCTGCCGCTGGACCAGATCGTCGGGATGGATGCGGTTGGCGAGGCTGCATCCGGTCGCCAGCTCGGCGGCGAAATCGAACTCCGCGTCGGCGAGGCGCCCCGACCAGTCCAGCCGATCTTCATCGAGATCCCAGGAATAGGCGACATCCCCTGCTGCCTCGAGGGCGGTCGAGAAGCGGACTTCCAGTTCGTCGTCGCTAAAGGACATCGCGTACCGCCTCGCTTGGATTCGCCGCTCGCCGAATGGCTCCACTGGGCCGGAGCCACGAGGACCCTAGCCGGCAGATATTGAGGAACCTTTAAGTGCCGTCGCATTGCAGCCCGCCGAGACGGGGGCGCACACTCGCCTATCCGGGAGTGTGAGAGGCGAGGAATGGGAGGACGGCCTGAGTGAACTCGCGCGCGCGGACCTGGGTGAAGGCATGGCCGCCGCGCGGGAATATCTTGATCTCGGCCCCGGGGATCAGACGCGCGAGCTCTTCGGAAAAATAGGCCGGCGTGACGATGTCGTCCTCGGCGCCAACCACCAGGGTCGGCGTCTTGATGCGCGACAGGCTTTCGGTGCGGTCGAAGGCGAGGATTGCATCGATCCTGCTGGCGGCGATCTCGGTCGGCGGAAAGACCGCCAGGTGCTGCGCCTCCTGTTGGCGCATGCGCTCGTTGTTGCGGGCGACCCACCAGCTTGGATAGAGGAACAGCGAGTTGGACTGGACATAGGCGCTCGGGCCGAGGCGCAAGAGGATATCCTTACGCAACGCGAACAGTCGGCGGAAATACGCGTCAGGCTTTGTCCAGCTTGCGGAGATGACCACGCCGGCGAGCCGTTTGGGGTGCTCGATCGCGAGGATTTGCGCGATCGCACCGCCGGTCGAATGCCCGACGATGTGGGCCCGCTCGATCTCCAGCGCATCCATCAGCCCTATGACGTCGGCCGCCATGCGGTCGACGGTAAACCCGCTGCGCGTCAGATCGCTTTGGCCGATCCCGCGATGGTCATGGGTGATGACGTCAAAATTTTTGGCGAAGGCGACGGCCTGATCGTGCCAGAACGAGGCAAACCCGGCCAGCCCCGATACGAACATGACCGGGAACCCGACACCTTGCCGCTCATAATAGAGCGCGCCGTCGCCGATTACGATCCGCGGCATCGATCTGCCATTGCCAGACCCAGCGTCGGTATCACCGCCGAGGGCAGCCTGTCAAACGGCAAGGCCGCTGGGGCGCTATGCAAGCCCAACGGGGCGGCTCGGCATGCGTGGCGGTGCGGCATACCCTGCCTAAAATTTGACACACGGACGCGGTCCAATCACATGCCCGGCGGTTGACGGGAAGCGGCGCAGCGAACCGGCTGCGGCTTGGCGCTCGCCGCTTGTGGCAAACCGGCCAGGTGCGCAAAGCGCTGACATTTGCCTTGCCGCTCGCCATATATGCCGGACGTAAGAGCGGGAAGATACAACCTCTTCGGGTGGATCCAGATGACCCAACAGGACCAGATCACCAAAGCGCGGCCGAAAAGCCTCACGGACAGCGCCCCAGCCGACCGCACTCCGGCGTCGCGCCGCTCAAGCGGGCGCACGCAGGATATCGATCGCCACGTCGGCGCGCGGGTTCGCGAGCGCCGCATCATGATGGGCCTCACGCAGCAGCAACTGGCCGATCTGATCGGGGTCACCTATCAGCAGGCCCATAAATACGAGCGCGGGATCAATCGCGTTTCCGCCGGGCGGCTCTACGAGATCGCGCAGGTTCTGAGCGTGCCCGTCGGCTATTTCTTTGATGGGATCGACGCGCAGGTCGCGCGCGCGGTCAGCCCGCGCGAGCGGATGTGTCTTGAACTCGCGCGCAATTTCGCACAGATCCGCAACGAGCGTCACCAGGAGGCGCTGAGCCAGCTCGCGCGCGTCCTCGCGGCCGACTAACGGGCGCGCCGCTTCCGCGTTCAGAAGCGCACGCCGAAGCGAACGCCAAAGTCGTTGATGCTCTCGTTCTGTTTGGCGAGGCCGCCATTCGAGACGTGGTCGATGAACAGCGAAACCTGGTAGACCGGGGTGATCAGATAGCCCAGGTCAAAGGCCTCGCGGAACAGGATGTGCGCGCCGAGGCTCTTGCGGTTGGGCGCTCTGCCGATGATGTCGCCATCGTTGAACCCGGGCCCGAAAAAATAGCTGAGCGCTATCCCATCGCCCGGCTGCAAAATATTGCCGGCCAACAGCCAGCTCCAAGTCGCCCCGACATAGGCCTGATTGGTAAAGCCTGAGGTGTTGATCTCGCCGCCGATCGTCGGGCGCGGTTGCACCGCCCAGCGCAGGTAATCGGGCACGGTGGCGGCCATGGCATCGCTGACCGGCGATTGCCAGATGAGTTCGGGGTTGATGTCGACCCCGCTCTCCTTGCCGCCGAGAAAGCGCACATCGTGCGCGAGGATCCCGAGCTTGACTTCACTATAGGTCAGGTTCTGCGCGCGCACCGCGCCCGGCGCCAGGACAGCCGCCGCGGCCAGACACAGGAATGCCAGCCGGCAGCGATTGCGCCGCACCTTCGATCCGGGACAGCCAGCCTCGCTCGTCACCGATTTTCACCCCACGGAGAATTCTCCACCAACCTACAAGGCCGCGCCGCAGAACCAAAGCCTTGAAGCGAGAGATATCGGAGGGCAGCCGCGTGCTGTTGCAAAAATTCAACACGCGAGGGCGAGCGGGCCTCACGGTCGGACCAAGTGCACGGGCTCCTCGGCGATTCCGATCAGCACCGGCAGGTGCCCGACGATCTCGCCATCGGCCTGTACGGGGATCGCCGCGGCGGCCGAAACCGACGCCTCGCGCGCACGCAGGACGGTAATATCCTTGTGCCGCGTCACTCCGCCGAGGAGCAGCGCGCCGAGGTAGCCCAACACGGCGAGCCGCCCGGCGCGACGCAACAGCACGAAATCGAGCGTCGGCTCGGCAAGGTCGGCCCGCGGCGCGATCACATAGGACCCGGCATAGAACCGGCCCTTCGCGGCAATGACCGTGGCGGCGTGGTACTCAACGCCCTCGATTCGGATCGAGAGCTCGCAAGCCCGATACCGCCATAAGCACATCAAGATCGCCCAGGCGAAGGCGAGCCGGCCCACATATCGCTTCAGTCGCGGATTGACCGCCGCGACCACCTCGGCATCGAAGCCGCTACTCGCCATCGTCAGGAACAGCCGGCCGGCGACGCGGCCGGGCCAGATCGGCCGGACCGGCCCGGCGGCGATCAACTCGGCCAAGCGTTCGGGGTCGCGCGGCAATCCGATCTCGCGGGCCAGCACATTGGCGGTGCCGAGCGGCAACAGCGCGACCGCCCGCGGCGCTGCTTTCATGCCGTTCACCACCGCGTTGAGCGTGCCGTCGCCGCCCGCCGCGACGATGATTTCGAAATCCGCTTCCGCTTCGCGCGCCAGGCGCTCGGCGTCGCCCTGCGC
>JBARKH010000622.1:0-2637 GCA_049801295.1 Allostellaceae bacterium
CCGCGGCGGCGGCGCCGCCGGTCGCCGCCATCACTTGTTTCACCGCGTCGGGCGCGGCGTTGTCGATCGTCGCGACGGCCCCCATCTGGCGCGCATGGGCGCGCTTCTGCGGGTCGATGTCGGCGACGATGACCTTGCCGGCAACCGCGGCCGGCGCGATGTGGACGGCGCTGCCGCCGACCCCGCCCGCCCCGATGATCACCAGATGGTCGTCCTTGCCTAGGCGCTCGCGGGTCTTTTTTAAGGCCGAGAAGGCGGTGATGCCGGAGCAGGTGTAGGTCGCCGCCAGCCCCTGCGGGATGCCGTCATGCGGCAAGAGATAGCGCCCGTGCGGCACGAGGACGTGGCTGCCATAGCCGCCGGCCCGCCGCGTGCCGAGGGTGCGCGGGTTGAGGCAGAGGAGCTCTTCGCCCTTCTGGCACACCGCGCATTCGCCGCAGCCGATCCACGGATAGGCGACGACTTTGTCGCCGACCTTTGCGCCCGAGGCGTGCGGCCCAAGCGCGACCACTTCCCCGGCGATCTCGTGGCCCATTGTGAACGGCAGGTGGACGCCGCGCGAGGCGAGCGAGATCTGCTTCCCATCGCCCAGATCGAAATGGCCGTCCCAGATGTGGACGTCGCTGTGGCACACGCCCGCCGCCTCGACGCGCAGCAGCACTTCCTCGCCCTGCGGCTCGGGATCGGGATACTCGCGCGCTTCCAGCGGCTGGCCCCATTCGATGATCTGCATCGCACGCATCGCGAAATCCTCCGGTTTATCAATTAGGCCCCGCGTGCATCGCGGATCGCCCGCCACACCCGCTCGGGGGTTGCCGGCATGTCGATGTGGCGGATGCCGAGTTCGCTGAGCGCATCAACCAGCGCGTTCATCACCGAGGGCAGCGCTCCCGCGCAGCCCGCCTCGCCGCAGCCCTTGGCGCCGAGCGGGTTGGTGGTGGCCGGCACGGGATGGAACTGATGGACGAAGGGCGGCGCATCCTCGGCCCGCGGCATCGCATAATCCATGAAGGAGCCGGTCAAGAGCTGGCCCTCGTCGTCGTAGACGGTGTGCTCGCACAGCGCCTGGCCGATCCCCTGGACGATCCCGCCATGGGCCTGGCCGTTGACGAGGAGCGGGTTGATGACGACGCCGAAATCGTTGACGAAGGTATAGCGCGCGACCTCGACCGTGCCGGTCTCCGGGTCGACCTCTACCTCAGCGATGTGACAGCCGTTGGGGAAGGCCGAGGGCGGGCCGTTGCTGATGTTGGAGACATCGAGGGTCTGCGGCAGGTCGGGCGGCAGTGTGAGGCCGGCATGGAGCTTTTCCGCGAGTTCCATCAGCCCGACCGAGCGGTCGGTGCCGGCGATGACAAACCGCCCGGCGCGGAATTCGATATCGGGCGCCGCCGCCTCCAGCACATGCGCGGCGATCTGCCGGCCGGCCTCGATCACCTTGTCGCTGGCTTCGACGATCGCGGCGCCGCTCGTCATCATCGATTTGGAGCCGCCGGTGCCGCCGCCGGCGATCAACTGGTCGCTGTCGCCCTGCAACAAGCGGATCCGCTGGAACGGGATACCCAACTTCACGGCGAGGACCTGGGCGAAGGGCGAGGCATGGCCCTGGCCATAGTCGAGCGTGCCGGTGATGATCGTAACGTCACCGTTTTGCTCGAAGCGGATGCCGCCCATCTCGCGGCCGGACACACCGGTCAATTCGAGATAGTCGCCGATGCCGCGGCCGCGCAGCCGGCCCCGCGCCCGGCTTGAGGCCTTGCGCGCCGGAAACCCGCCCCAGTCGGCGAGCCGCATAGCCTTATCGAGGAGCGCGGTGAATTCGCCGCTGTCATAGGTGTTGCCGTTGGGGCTCTTGTAGGGCATCGCCTCGGGCGGGATGTGGTTCTTCTTACGCAGCGCGATGCGGTCGAGCCCCATTTCGGCCGCCGCGGTATCGACCAGCCGCTCCATATAATAATTGGCCTCCGGGCGCCCGGCGCCGCGATAGGCGCCGACCGGGGTCGTATTTGAAAACATGCACTTCGTCGACACTTCGATGAGCGGCGTCCGGTAGACGCCGAGCGTGTTCCTAACGGCATTGCGGGTGACCGGCCCGGGCGCGCCGTAGGTGGCGCCGAGATTGCCGTAGCCGGTGAGCCGCACCGCCAGGAAATTCCCCTCTCGGTCGAGCGCCAACTCCGCGGTCATCTCGTGGTCGCGGCCATGGCTGTCGGAGACAAAGCTCCCCGAGCGCTCGTCGGTCCATTTAACCGGGCGGCCCAGCTCGCGCGCGGCATGGAGGATGCAGAAATATTCCGCCGCGGTCGGCTGCTTCATACCGAACGAGCCGCCGACGCGGTCCGTCAGAACCCGCAGCTTGTCGCGCCCCACGCCCATGACGCCGGCGATATAGTTGCGGAACCCGAACACCCCCTGCGATTCGACATGGAGCGTCCAATGCTGGCGGGCCGCATCGTAATACGCGAGCGCCGAACGCGGTTCGATCGGGTTGACGACAATGCGGTTGCTGCGCAGTTGGAGGCGCGTGACATGGGCGGCGGCGGCAAAGGCGGCAGCGACCCGTGCGCTGTCGCCGTAATGGAAATCGAGCCCGATATTGCCGGGCGCGTCGTCATAAAGGAGCGGGGCGCCCGGCGC
>JBARKH010000623.1:0-7434 GCA_049801295.1 Allostellaceae bacterium
AGCGGCGCGATGACATCCCATTCGAAATCCGTCAGCTCGTATCCCCGCATGATCCAGCTCCCCCAGTTGGGAAGCTTGAATCACATCTCGATTCCCGGGGGAACCCCTTTTGTGAGTTTATGACCTAGGGGCATGAACGGAAGGCTCCGCGGCCCAGGCTGAGCGCCGGCTCAGGGTTCAGTAAGCAGACCCTCGCCAGAATGGGCGGCAAGGCGGAAGATGCGCCGATTCCGGCCATTCGGGGGAGCCTCTTCCGCAGCTGAGTCGAATGCGAAATATTGACCACGCAGTAGCGGTAGCAGGGCGCAGTCGCGATGGCCGGACGCATCTCATTTCTCGCGACCCTCTTGGCCTCCGCACTTACCGCTACTGCGCCCATCGCGGTGAGAGCCGTGGATAACCCGCAGGCGACCGCTGATCCGGCATCCCTAGCGGAGCTCGATCTGGCGGCAGAAACGCGCGGCGATGCCGGTTAGCCAAAGGTGAAGGTGTAGGCACGTAGGCCGGAGCTCGGAATAGAGAGCCGCATCAGGCGCTCGGCCGAGATGCCGCCATCGAACAGCGTGTAGAGTCGGCCGCTGTGGATCGTTGCCGCCGGCTGGTTACGACCATCCACCGTGATGCCCAACCTGGTCGGCGCGTCGCTGCCCGCGACCATGTGCACCTTGGCCGCACGGAATCGCAAAGCGATCTCCCCGGCACCTTCCGACAAGGTCGCGCTCTCACCGGCGAGGGTCCAAATGCCGCCCAGTGCAAAGCGGTTGAGCGGCAGCGCGGCCGGTAGCGTGAAGACCTGACGGCCGGCACGCGGCGTTCCCGTGGCCGCCAGATACTGCAATCGCGCGCGCCCGAGATACATCTCCGGTGAGCCAATCCCGCTCAGATCGGGATCGGGTTCCGAGACGGCCGATCCGGGTGCGGGTATGCTCCTCGGCTAGGTCACGAGGGCGAGCAGTCGATGACGTAATCCCGAGACGGTCGGGGTCGACGCCATTCGGCTCACGATGATGGCATCCAGGCCAAGGCTGCGGCCGTATCGGTGCAGTGCAAAGACCAGCATCAGCAGGAGCAGGAAAAAATAGGTCCATGGCCACTCGCCTGGCGCGCTGTATAGACCCAGCCACAAGTTGAGGATTTGTGCCGCGCCGATCAGGCCCCATGCCGGCACGAAGAGACCAAGGATCAGCGATACCGCGGTCAGCACTTCGAGCGCGTAGACGACCGGTGCAAACAGGTAGAAATGCGGCAGGACGAGACCGTTGACGAAATCGGCCTGCCACGGGATGGCGGCATGCTTGCCCATCAACCCCATCCAGTAGGCCAGCCCGGTCGCCCCGAACGGCTGGTCCGGATGATCGGTGTAATGAGGCGGCAGTTTCCACAAGGTCTGTTGCCACCACATCGAGCCGATCGCCAAGCGAAAGGCCCAGTCGACTAATATCGTCGCGCTTCGCTGCCCGGGGACATTACGCCAAGCGTAGATCGCGACGCCAATGCTAGCGAGCACCAGAACCCAATAGACGGCAGTGGTAAAGGCAGGGACCACAAGAAACTGAAGTATGTCGGAAATCGGGTCAGGGTTCATCTCTGGCGTCCTTCGCAGGCGATACGGGTTAGAGTATAGCCGATCCGCAGGCTCGCCTTGATCGTTCCGGACAGGTTGCCGGATACCTTGGAGACGCCTCCGGCCCGCCGGCGGTGGTCCACCGGGAGTTCGAGGATGCGCAGCTTCGCGCGAGCCGCACGCATCTGCATCTCCAGGTTCCACCCGTAGGTCATCTCGCGCATCCCGAGCCGCACCAGCGCATCGCGCCGGATTGCGCGGAACGGGCACATGTCGGTGTATCGAACGTTGTAGAGCAGGCGCAAGACGGCGCCGATGACGCATCCGGCGACGAGCTGGTGGGCGTTCATGCTGTCGCGCTCGCGCTGGCCGCGCGTGCGTGAACCGATGACAAAATCGTAACGACCCTCGACGATCGGAGCGAGCAAATCGGGGATTAATTCCGGCCGATCGCTGCCGTCGCCATCGAGAAATACAACGATGTCGCAATCCGCGGCGCTCTCGGCGCCGGTGCAGCAGGCCCGGCCGTAGCCGCGCAGACTCTCGACCACGACGCGGGCGCCGCCGGCACGGGCACGCTCTACCGTGCGGTCGGTGCTGCCGCCGTCGACCACGATGATCTCGTCGACGACATCGCGCGCGACCGCAGCGAGCACCCCGCCGATCGCCGCCTCCTCATCAAGCGTCGGGATCACCAGCGCGACCCGCGGTCGCGCCATCGTCACAGGCTCCAGCGCAACCCGCAGCCGGCGCAGGCGGGCGACGGTCGATCGCTGAGCAGGGCGCGGCGGAAATCCTGGTAGCGCTCGCCGTTCCAGATCTCCCGCAGGTTTTGCTGGGTTGCATCACCGAGGGTAAAACTGTCATAGCCGCGCATCGAAAACGGCGCGATGCAGCAAGGGATCGAACGTCCGTGGGCGGTGAAATACATCAATGTCCACGGGCGCCGGCACAGCGACCACGGCTGTTTATCCTGCCGTTGCAGGCTGGAAACGGGATCGGTGGCGCCGGAGGCGTTGAAGTTGATGCCGAGCCGCCGCGCCAACGCCTCAGCGTCTCGGACCAGACGCGCTTCCTCACCGTCATCGCCGTCGAACAGCGCCGATTCCGGGCGCGCCAGTCCCTGTCCCTCGGGAAAGTAGACGAGGCGCTGCAGATAGACCTCGGCGATGCCCAAATCGTCGGCCAATCGGATGAAATCGGCGAGCTGGTCGAGGGTCTCCTTGAGGCCGGTAAGCCATAGCGACACGCGTGGCGTGACCGCGCCAAGCTCCTCTTGCAATGCGCGGAAACTGCGGAGATTACGGATGATACGGACGAACATGTCGCGCCCGCGCACAAGCTTGAAAGCAACCGGTTCGGCGGCGTCGAGCGACACGCGCAATTCGTCGAGACCCACATCGATCAGCTCGCGCCCCTTGCGCGCGGTCAGCAAGGTACCGTTGGTATTGAACAGCACATAGGTGCCGCGGTCTTTGAGGTAGCGGATCATTCGCGGAAGGTTGCGCACCATCATCGGCTCGCCGACCCCGTGCAGGACGACGCGGGCAATTCGCGGAAATTGATCGACGATCGCCGTGAACAGGCCCCAGCTCATGTCGCCCGGGGGTTCCAGTGCCTCGAAAGTGCGCGGGCAGGTGGTGCAGAACAGGTTACAGCGGTTTGTTGTCTCCAGATAAAGGCACACCGGCTCGGTTTCGGCGATCGTTCCGCGCTCGGCGCCGATGTGGTCGAAATACCGCTGCGGGGTGGGTGCCGCCGCGTCTGGTGGTGTGCCCAGCATGCTTAGCCGCTCCGGATCGTGCGGCGGCGACGATACCAGATATCGATCAGCGCCAAGGCGGCAAACGGTCCGTACATTAGCGACTCGATGATCAGGCGATGATCGTCCGCCACGATGCGCGAACCCACCGGGACCAGATAGAGCAGCAGGCACGCATTGGTCAGCCACAGCAGCGAGGGCGAGCGGGCAAAGCAGGCAAAGACGATCAGCCAGGCGAAATACCAGGGGTAATGCGGCGACAGCAGCACGATGAACGTGGTCGCCAGCACGGCGGCGCCGGCAAAGGGCACATCGGCGGGGTTGCGTGCGAACACCACCGCGATGGCGATCGCCGCCAGAATAGCCGCGGCGCCAATCGGATAGGTCACCGCCGACAGGTCGGCAAGCGGGGTTAGCTGCCGCAGCAGGTTCCACAGGTAGAAGCCCGCGCCGCTCGCGTTGAACCCCTCTTCCGTGACGTAGCCTGGGAGAAAGCCGAAAACTCCCCACCCGGCGCCGACAAAGGGCAGGTAGGCGAGCAGCACCGTTGCGGCGAAAACGGCCGGCATGGGCCAGCTCCAGCGGCGATAGATCGCCGGCCCCAGCACCGCCGGATAGAGCTTGATCACCGTCGCCCCAGCCATGCTCAGCCCGGCGAGCCAGTCCCAACCCTTACGCTGCGCCCACAACGCCAGCGCGATCAGTGCGATCATCGCGGCATCGATGTGGCCGCTGCCGGCAAATTCCCAGATCGGCAGCGGATGCCAAGCGTAAACCAGGATACGCGCGGAAGGCAGCGCGGATTCGGCGAGCAGCCGGAATAGGACGACGACGGTGACAACCTCGAAACCAACCATCGCCGCCTTCATCGCGGTTACCGACTCGCTGACCCGCGTCACCCCCAGAAAGATCGCCTCGGCCAGCGGCGGATAGATGGTCGGCGCATAGTTGTTGCGGTTGATTTGCGGGTAGATCCGGAGGTCGCGCAGGGCTTCAAGATGCGGATCGGCCGGAATATACCGATAAGGATTGATCCCGGCGGCCTCGACCCGGCCGTCCCAGATGTAGCGGTAGATGTCACTCGACAGATAGGGCGCAGCGCACAGGACCGGCAGGCGCGCCAAGCCGGCAACGGCGATGACCATAAACAGGACGGGGCCGGCTGAGAGGCTGTTCCAAACCATCCATACCGACAGCAAATAGATAATCGACTGCGCCGCCGCGACCGCGAGAAAGAGGTTCAGATTATCATGTGTTTGCGCATAGAGGCCGAGGGCGGTCAGCCCGAGGAGCCCCGTCCCGCACGCACCAAGCGCGATCAGGCGGCGCCCGCTCACCCGCTGGCGCAGCCTGCGCCGCGTCCCGGCGAGGCGACCCCGAGCCGGTGGTTCCCGCCGTCGTCAAAGAGGCACCGCAGAAACGCCGCGGTCCGGGACGCGGCGTATGGCATGCCCCCGCTGCCGCACCGCTCGCCCCCGAGCACCTCGCCTGCGAGTCGACGGAGCGATGCCGGATCGTCGACGTCGTACCACGGTGGCAACAGGACGACAGCGAGGCCGATTTCGCGCGCGCGATCGCAGGTCTGGGCAAATACGCGCGGCGTGCTCCACGCGATCTCCTCGAACAGGCGCAGGTGGGGCCGCTTCAGGCCGATGCAGTAATATCCGCCGTCGGCTGCCGGCCCGAGAACCAGGCGGTCGTCTGGCGCCCGCAGCGCCATCGCCGCGTCGACCAAAAACGCCGTCGGCAGGGTCGGGCTGTCGGAATTGACGAGGCAGACCGAGCCGTAGCCTGCCGCCAACAGATCCCGGGCCGCGTCGGCCAGGCTATGACCAAGGCCGCTGCGCCGCGGCGGCAACAACCGGATCGCCTCGGGCAGGAGGGCACGGAATACCGGCTCGGAGCCCGCCGGCGAGTATGCCAGGTAGCCGTGGATCGGCGCCGAATGCGATGCGGCGATGATGTTGTCGGCGATATCGCGGATGAAGCAGCCGCTCAGCGCGGCCGCTTCTGTCGCCGACAACGGCGGCGCAAGGCGCGTCTTGACTTCACCGACCAGCGGGGCCTTGGCCATCACTGCGATCGCACAAAAGCCGCCGACGCCGTCCGTCATCGCGGCCTTCCCTGGGGTCCCGGTTCCTGTTGGCGCCCTGACATGCGCCAAGATCGCGCCGTGGATGCGATGACCGCCAATGACGCCTTGGCGCCGTCGGCCTCGCCTTTTTCGAAATCGCCGTCCACCACCGCCATCTGGTTTGTCACATGGGCGAAGCAGAGAACCGACTTGCCGCGGGCCCGGGCGAACGCATAAAGCGCTGCCGCTTCCATTTCGACTGCGAGGATGTTGCGGGCGCGGCATCTCTCGATCGCCGCGGCGGTTTCGCGAAAGGGCGCGTCGGTGGTCCAGGCCGCGCCGCGATAGACCGGCTCGGCAAGCCCCGAGAGTGTGTCGAAAACGCTCTCGATCAGGGTGCTGTCAGCCTCGGCGTATTCGGCCGGTGACAGGTAATGGTAGCTCGTGCCTTCGTCGCGCAGCGCCCGATCGATCAGTACGAAATACGGCAGCTTGCCGTGGGCGACGATCTGCCCGGCGGAGGTCACGCTGATCAGAAAGCGGCAGCCCGAAACGAAGAGCTGCTCCGCCAAGAGTACCGCAAACGAGGCGCCGACCGCGCAACCGATGATGCCGAAGCGTTCCGCGCCGTAGTCGAACTCGTAGAGATCCGTGTGATAGCACGCCCAGCCCTGCGAACGGTGCAAGCCCCCGCCGTGGTGCAATGCGCGCACGATGTCGCCGTCCGGATCCAGAATGCAAATCTCAGGCACGGCAATGGCCGGTAAGCCCTTCTGACGCCGTGCTTCGCGCAGCAAGTTTGCCGGTTCGAAGACCGACGCGGCGGCAAACTCCTTATCCGCCAAAATCGGCGGCACGGGCAGGCGGTCTGGGTCGCTCATTGCCGACGTTGTTGGTCACAATCCCCGGCCGGTCAAGATATCCTCTCGCCGCCGCGCGCGAAAAGTTCCAGCCTTCGTTCCGGCGCGTCACCTTCGTCGATATCGCGAGAAGGGCGTTTGCAAGATTGCCAGGCGTCGCGAGCGAGCGGGCCGGAAATGACGCGCTTCAATCCTTCGAAGAGGCCCTTGCGGTGTTCATTGCGCGTTGATCCAGCTTTCCGATCCCGTCACTTTGACCGCCACCTTCGAGAAGAAGATGTGCACTGGCGCGTCGTCGGCCTTGCTCTGATGATCCAATGAGAAGAGTAGCGGTCCAGCCTTCTTGTAGTCGGTCCAGGGAGCAATGACGACGCTAGGCTTCTTCGGCCCGCCACGGTGATAAACGAACTCCTGGGCGCGGTCATCGGCGCCGACATAGACGTCCCAGGTATCGCCCGGCGAATAGCCGCCTTCGGAGGGGTATTTCACCACGAGCTTCTCACCAGACCCTTCCCCGAGCGGCAGCTTCTGCATGCCCTCATTGGTGACGGTCGCGCTGGTGTCCCAGATCACATGAAAGGGCAACAACAGCCAGTACTGGTCATTGAGGAAGTTGCCATCGATGTCCTCCGGCACGCCGGCCTGCAAGCGTTGGTAGGTGACCTTCACCGGCTGGCCGTCCTTGTCTTTCCCCTCATAGGTGACCGAGTCGGTCTTCGGGCTCCATTCCCAGCTGCGGGAAAGGTCGACCCCGGGACGTTGCACATTGAAGGTGTAGCGAATTCCCTCGACTTGCCCAAATGAGTCGAGGCCGTGGGCCTTGGCCATCTTATCGGCGATAGGCGGTCGCTGCTGCGCCCAAGACATCGCGGAGGGGGTCAATAGCAGCGTGCTGAGGGCGAAAATGCGGATCACATCAAGTCGGCCCAGATTGATCATGAATGTCGCTCCTCGGTGAGGGCACGGACAGCTTAACCCGACATTCCCCGAATTCACGGTGATTGTGGGCAAGAATTGTTCTTTCGGGCGTCTCGGGCAACGGGAAATCTGTAGCGCGGCAATCAGGATGGGAAGACAGCGACAATCAGGATGAGAACCTCGGTGTCGCGGCGTCGGCATGATCGTCGCGTTGTTGTTGTCGCGCAAGAGGGCGCGCGGCGTTTTGATTGTCGCG
>JBARKH010000624.1:0-5406 GCA_049801295.1 Allostellaceae bacterium
GATCGAGCACCCGCGCCTCGCGACCGGCGCGCGCATGCTCTTCGAGTTCGTCGATCGAGCGGGCGAGCACCGCATAATCGGCGGTGCGCGGCGCCGCGAGGCGGAGCGCCGGGTTCCTCGTCGGGACCGGCGTTTCGGCTGCATGAAACAGCGCCTCGTGCAGCTTCTCACCGGGGCGCAGCCCGATATAGCTGATCTTGATGTCGCGCTCGGGGGTCAACCCGGCGAGGCGGATCATCTGGCGCGCCAGATCAACGATTCTGACCGGCTCGCCCATTTCGAGAACGAAAATCTTGCCGCGCGCCGCGCCATCATCGGCCCCACCATCGCCATGCGGCGCGCTGGCCGAGGCTTCGAGCACCAACTCGACCGCCTCGCGCACGGTCATGAAAAACCGGCTGACCTCGGGATGCGTCACCGTCAACGGCCCGCCGGCGGCGAGCTGGCGCGTGAACAGCGGCACCACCGACCCGGTCGATCCGAGGACATTGCCGAACCGCACCGTGACAAACCGCGTGCCGAGGCCGTAGGGCGAAGCCCGCGGGCTTGTTACGAGCGGCCGGCGCGCCTCGTCGAGATCAAGCGCCTGGCAGATCGCTTCGGCGAGGCGCTTGGTCGCGCCCATCACGCTCGCGGGGTCGACCGCCTTGTCGGTCGAGATCATCACCACGAGCTGGGCGCCATGGGCGCGCGCCGTCTCGGCGACGTTGCGGCTGCCGATGACATTGGTGAGGACGCCCTCGGTCGGGTTGGCTTCGACCATCGGCACGTGTTTGAGGGCCGCGGCATGAAAGACGATCTGCGGCTGCTCCAGGGCAACGACTGCTTCGACCCGGCTGCGCTCGCGCACATCGGCGAGCAGCGGCTGGATCGCCAGTTCGGGCCAACGCTCGCGCAATTCGCCATTTATCGCGTAGAGCAGGAATTCGCTGTTGTCGACCAGGATCAGCCGCGCCGGCGACAAGGCGGCAATCTGGCGGACCAGCTCGGAGCCGATCGTGCCGCCGGCCCCGGTGACGAGGATACGGCGGCCGCCGATCAGCTGGGCCATCGCCTCGCGGTCGAGCACCGCCTGTGCCCGCCCGAGCAGATCCTCGAGCGCGATCGGCCGGGCGAGATCGATTGGCGCGCCGGAGGACTCCGCGCGGGTCTCCTGGAACTCGATCAAGCGCGGCAGGCGCGCCAGCGGGATCGCCAGCGCATCGGCACGGTCGAGCAGTTCGCGCACCTCGGCGCCGGGCAGGCCCTGCGCGGTAATCACCAGCTTTTGCGGGCGCCGGCCGCGGCGGTCGAGCGAGGCAACGACAGATTCGAGCGCATCGATCGTACCCAATACGGGCACGCCATAGATCTGCCGGCCGACCCGCGAGGGTGTGTCGGACAAGACGCCGATGACCCGATAGACCGCGTTCCGATCGCGCACGGTTTCGCGGATGAAGGTGTCGGCGCCCTCCTTGATGCTGATTAAGAGCACCGGCACGCGCACCCCCCGGCCGCGCTCCAAGAGGTGGTCAAGGCCGCGGTCCTTGTAGAGACGGTAGCCAAGCCGCGGCCCGCCCAACAGCGCGATCAGCACCAACCAGTCGATCAATAAAAGCGAGCGCGGCAAGGTGTCGAGCCGGGTAAAGAGAAACATGACCGGGAGAAAAACCAGCTCGGTCAGCGTCGCGGCGCGCGCGATGTTGAACAGATCGGGCAACGAGGCATAGCGCCAGATGCCGCGGTATAGCCCGGTCAGGAGGAAAATCACTGCGGCGATCGCGGTGAACGAGACGCCGTAGAGGATCGTCAGCTGCGGCTCATTCGTCAGGACGGCGTCGCCGAGTCGCAAATAGAGCGCCAGCGCAAACGACAACCCGGCCATCACGACATCGTGGAGAAAGGCAAAGATGGCGCGGCGGTTTTGCGGAAGGATCGACACGCGGCGGATGCTGCCTGGCGGTTTGCGTAAGGAGGGCGTTCTATAGCAAAGATCGAGGGGAGCGGGAAATCACGGTGGCTATTCCGGTCGGCCGCCCACCCTCTTACAATAGCGCAATGTACCGTCGGCGCTTGTACCTCCTGCTGCAGCCCGAAACCCCCGGTGGCGGGGCGTGGGTCTTTCGGCTCGTCCACCACCTGATGGTCGCCGCCGGCATCGCGATCATGCTGACCGCGACCGTGACGGCGATGGCAGACGCATACGGTTCGTTACTCGCGATCGGGTTTTATATTGTGGCGGCGTTCTTTCTCGCCGAGTATGTGCTGCGCCTCGTCGCCGCCCCCGAAGCCCCGGGCGGCGCGCATCGCCTGCGGCTCGAAGCCCAGTTCGCCTGGGCAATCTCGCTCGGCGGGATCTTCGATCTGATCAGCGCGCTGCCCGGGCTGATCGCGCTGCTGCATGTCCCCGAGGCGAGCCTCTTCGGCTTTGTCTGGGCCTTTAAATACGTCCGATACTCGCCGGGGCTGGCAAGCCTCGGCCGGGTCATCAGCCACGCCCGCCAGCAGCTATTGTCGGTCCTGCTCGGCTTTGCCATCGTGCTGCTCGCCGCGGCCAGTCTCGCCTACCTCCTGGAACGTCACGCGCATCCCGAGAACCCCGAGGCGTTTGCCTCGATCCCGGCGGCGCTGTGGTGGGGCATCGTGACGATGACGACGACCGGCTACGGCGATGTCGTGCCGCACACGATCGCAGGGCGGGCGCTTTCGGGGATCGTTATGGTCGGCGGCATCCTGATCTTCGCGCTGTGGACCGGCATCATCGTCAACGGGTATGCCGAGGAGCTGCGTCGGCGCGAGTTTCTGCGCACCTGGGAACTCGTCGCCAAGGTGCCGTTTTTCCACCATATCGGGGCATCGCTGATCGCCGAGGTCGCGCGGCTCCTGCGCTCGCGCGACTACCCGGCGGGCGCGGTCATCATGCGCCGCGGCGAGCCCGGCGACTGCATGTATTTCGTCGTCGAGGGCGAGTACGAGGTGCAGCTGCAATCCGGTCCGATCCGTCTCGGGGCCGGGCATTTCCTCGGCGAACTGGCCCTCTTGACCGGCGATCCGCGGAACGCCACCGTTGTCGCCACACGCGACTGCAAGCTATTGGTGCTCGACATCGTCGATTTCCACGAATTGCTGGCCCGCCAGCCCGAATTGGCGCGGGTCATCCGCGAAGAGGCGAGGAAGCGCCTCGGCGCAGATCTACCCCGCCACCGCGCCCATGCGACGGCCGCGGCGGAGGGATCGCGCTGACCTCCCCCGCGCGGTTCGCCCCCTGGGCTCGTCTCCATGACAGCACCGGCCTCACCTGCTAAAACGCGCTACGCCGATATCGGGGAGGAAATGATGGCGACAAAGCCGCAGGTGATCGCCCTCGAAGAGCACTACTTCGATCCCGAGGTGAAGCAGCACATTGTCGGCACCGACCGCAGCGGCGGCCCCGGGATCGCTGAGCGGCTCGACGATGTCGGCCAGGGCCGCATCGCCGAGATGGATGCCGCCGGGATCGACATCCAGGTGCTGTCGCACGGCGCCCCGTCGCTGCAGAAGATTGCCGACGCGGAACTCGCGGTTCGGCTGGCGCGCGGCGCCAATGACCGGCTTGCCGAAACCGTCGCCGCCCACCCCGACCGCTTCGCCGCCTTCGCGATGCTGCCGACCGCGGACCCGAAAGCCGCCGCCGATGAGCTCGAACGCGCGGTGACCCGGCTCGGCTTCAAGGGAGCGATGGTGCATGGCCTGAGCAACGGCCTCTTTCTCGACGATCGGCGCTTTTGGCCGATCTTCGAGCGCGCCGAGGCGCTCGACGTGCCGCTTTACCTCCATCCGGCGATCCCGCACCCGGCGGTGATCGACGCCTATTACAAGGACTACGTCCAGAAATACCCGAACCTTCTGCGCGCCGCCTGGGGCTTCACGGTGGAAACCGCGACCCAGGGCATCCGGATGGTGCTGAGCGATGTGTTTGATACCCATCCGCGGCTCAAGATCATCCTGGGGCATCTCGGCGAGGGCCTGCCGTTTCTGCTCTGGCGGATCAACATGGCGCTGGTGCGCGACGGCGCCGGGCCGACCTGGTTCCGCGACGCGTTCTGCGAGCATTTCTGGATCACGACGAGCGGCTTCTTTTCCAACCCGGCGCTTCTATGCTGCATGATGGAGATCGGCATCGACCGCATTCTCTTTTCGGTCGATTACCCCTTCGTCGACAATAAGCCCGGCACCGAATGGCTGAAGACCCTGCCGCTTTGCGCCGAGGACAAGGCAAAATTGTTGAACGGCAACGTGAAGCGGCTGTTGAAGATGTAAGGTTCGCGCGCCCGATCAACGAGAAATCTACTGGAGTTCGATCAGCCTCCAATCGTCACCCCTGCGGAAGCGGGGGTCCAGGGGCAGCCGCCTCGTCGCTCGCCCTGGATTCCCGCGTTCGCGGGAATGACGATGTAATCGGACTCCGCTCTACCGCCTCGCGGCGATGTGGGCCTTCGACCAGGCTTCGGGGTCTTTCAAGAAACTTTCGACGCTCTGGTACTGGCCGGGGGCGAAGCGGCCGAGGCGTTGCGCGGTCGCCGCGACATCCCACCAGGTGGCGAGCGCGAGGAGGGTAATGCCTTCGGCGGCGAGGCTGGTGTCGATTTGCGGGAAGATCCCATAGTTGAAGATCACAAAGGCGTCCTCGATCACCCCGCCAGCCTGGCGGATCGCCCGCACGAAGTTGAGCTTGGAGGTTCCTTCGCTGGCGAGATCCTCGACCAGGAGCACGCGCGCGCCCTCCTTCAGCTCGCCCTCGATCTGCGCGTTGCGTCCGAAACCCTTGGGCTGCTTCCTGACATAGAGCATCGGCAAGGACAGCCGGTCGGCGATCCAGGCGGCAAACGGAATGCCGGCGGTCTCGCCGCCGGCGACTGCGTCCAACGACTCGAACCCGGCGTGGCGCGCGATCAGCTCGGCGGCCAGATCCATCAGCTTTTTGCGGGCGCGCGGGAACGAGATGAGGCGGCGGCAATCGATGTAGACCGGCGAGCGCAGGCCCGAAGTAAAGGTGAACGGGTCCTCGGGCCGAAACAGCACCGATTCGGTTTCGAGGAGGATGCGGGCGGTGATCTCCGCCGCATCGGCCTCGCTCTGGGAGCGGGTGGGGCGCACGACTTTAGCCATGACGCATCTTAGCGGCAAAACGAAGCGGATTGACAATCGCATAAAATTAGAACAAAAAGGCAACATTGACGACGAAGGTGTTCCGATTGCATGTCCCGCCCGGCCAATAACAGCAGCCTCTTAGCGCTGCGCGATCGGATCCGGGATATCGAGCGGCCGGCCCGGCATGGCACCTTGCCGTTCGGCGTCGCCGCGCTCGATTTGAACCTGCCGGGCGGCGGCCTCGCGCTCGGCGCCGTGCACGAGGTACTGGGCGCCGGGGGCGACGAGGAAGACGGC
>JBARKH010000625.1:0-8171 GCA_049801295.1 Allostellaceae bacterium
AGCGGCGCGATGACATCCCATTCGAAATCCGTCAGCTCGTATCCCCGCATGATCCAGCTCCCCCAGTTGGGAAGCTTGAATCACATCTCGATTCCCGGGGGAACCCCTTTTGTGAGTTTATGACCTAACGCTACACCCTCGCTGAAATAGGCAAGCAGTGCCTTTCGTCTTTCCTCCTCACTAGGCAAGAAGGTCGCTGCTGCGGCGCGGGTCCCGAGCACAGCAACCGAAATCATGTGGACTACAGTGGTCTTGCCACCGCCGCGCTGGCCGGCGCTAATGAAAAACGCCGGCCGTTCCGGCAATTCAGTCCGCTCAATGATTGATGCCACGATCGCTATAAGGAGGCATTTGCCGGCATAATCGGTTGCTACATCGCACATCCATCCATTAACCAAGAAATCCATCGCCTCAGCGACAGCACCAGGTGTGCAATCGGCTACCCGTGGAAGCAGAGATCGCAGCTTCGGTGACACCCGGAACACGATGCCCCGGTCGCGATGCAGCCCCGTCTCCGATAGGATTGTGCCGTCTGGAATGACAATCGGCAGCGTCGCTACAGCGTTCATAATCGGGAGAGCGTGGTCTGTCCGGTGGACGAAGTGACTGACGAAGTGTGCGGGCAGATGGACTGATCGCCCCTTGCTGTCGACATAATCGACGTATTGCTCAATCAGCTCGGCCACCGCCGCATGGTCCAGCCTTGTTAGCAGCGGATGTTCCGGTGGGGGGAGGAGAGTATCCCCTGTGCCCTCACCATTAGCTTCGGCGGCCGTCAACGTGTGCATATTTGCCGGCCGTCGGGTCCGGACCTGTGTAACGTAACCGTCGATGTCGCGCGCTGGTGGTTCAGCAGCGGTCGACGCGCCTAGTATGTCATTCAGGGCGTCCATTTGGGGAAGCCAAGGAGCATCACCAGCGGGGACCGGAACTAGCGGGCGCGGGTCCCGGCGCTCGGCAAGACCGCGCTCGCGTGCTTCCTGCGCCCGAGACATCTCACGTTCGTTCACAGCCTTCTCGATGGCCTTGTCGATGGTCCGTTTGTTGGTCCCGGTTCGGGTGCTGACATCGTTCCGGACCCGTTCGCGCTCGTGATCTTGAATGTCGGCATCGAGTACGAGGTTGACGAACAAGTTAACCAGATCGACATCGGGCGTGTCCTTCAGAATTGCCTCGATCGCTGCGGCGTCGAATTTCAATTCATAGGTAGATCGGCCATGGGCAAAGCTGTGGATCCATATGGATCCGTCCGCTCGCCGCATGATCTTCGCCTTGCAGCGGCCGTAGGCCACGCCCTCCAATGGATCCGCCGACGTAGCGCCCTCAAAGCGTGCGGGATCGCGCAGCACATCACCAACCGTGCAGCCTCGAAATTCCTCGCCATCAAAAGGCAAGACGAAATTGGGCAGTAGGATTCCCGCGATCTGAAGCTCGATCGTGCGGAGGGCTGTTTCCATGGTCACGCCGGTCTGCTCTGCGAGGAGGGCGGCGTGGTCTTTGCGCATCTGCATGCGCTGGGGTGCGAGGCGATGTGTTTCCTTCGCCCTCAACTCTTTGAGCTTTGCATCCTCAGCAATCCGAAGCGGAGGGCACGCGGCCACCGTGTCAAGTGGCGGCCCCTCGATTGCCCGGGGTCGACAGCGCTCTTGGTCTTGCACCAGCGGACCAGCCAATTCCGGCGACGCTTCGAATACCAGTCGCTCCCCCGCGTACACCGACTGGTCAATCAGCGAACGGTCGAGCAATTGACCCGTCGCCCCGAGGATCTTCCAGCCAAGCCCGTGGAGCCAGCAGCGATCATGCAGAGTACGAAGGAACCTCTCGATATCGGCGCCGTCTAAGACGAGAATGTAGATGTGTAGCCCCCCGGCGCGGGTCACGGTATTGCCAGTGTCAACCCGGCGAATGCCCGCGCTGGTAGAGCGTCGAATGACGCTCCCCACGGTCGCCAGTTCCGGCAGAATGGACATCAATGCGCGCAAAAGGCCCCCCGACGCCTTTATGCGATCTCGCACCTCCGGTGGCATGGTCTTGACGTCAATGTCGATTAAAGCGAGCGCGGGATGACCCGGCCGAAAATCGAGAAATTCGCGGATCCGGGCGATGACATTGCGTTTTCCAGCCGAACGGACCTTTGGGAGGCGTGGTTTGGTGACGACCTGAACGGTATCGGGTAAACCGGTAAGCAAGGCGCCAAGGGCGATTGCTTCGTTGGGCCTCAGGTCACTGATGAAGTCTGCGAATTCCGGGAGGCCATCGAATGTGGCTCGCCAGGCGATGCCCTCAGACATCACGCAGGCACTGCCATCGCCGAGGAGTTCGCCATCGTCGGTGAGCCTGATCCGCTTCGTGAGCGGACCGCCCTTTTTTCTGAACCCCGTGATTTCGATCGAAGCGGAACGGCTACGTACCCGGGCGATCCGTGGCTGAATTGTCTTGGTCAGCTGTTCACGTGCCGCAGTTGCGGCTGTCAGCGCTCTGAGCAGAGCCGTTTCCGGCGCGATATCCGGCGCCGGCGCATCCTCAAGCCCGCACTCGAACGATTCATCAGCCAGTACCTCGGATCGCGCCATCCCGGCCTGCGCGCGCGGGTCCTCATCTACCGGCGCTCCGGCTGCCGGTGGCGTCTATAAGCGGACCGAAGTGTTTCTTGTCGAGCCCCACAGCGCGCCATTCCTCGGCCCACCGAGGAAGATCACCGGCAAAAGCTCGCAGCGGCCCGCACGTGCCATCACGGACGGCGCGCGATTGGCGCTCGCTCAGGCGAGAGGATCGGCGAGGGCCTTCACGGGGTGATTTTACGCGGCCCTGGCGGTGTGCTATATTTTATGGGTGCTGGTTGCTTTGGTCGGCGGCTGGCGACACCACAAGGGCGGCCCGGATCATCACTCCGGGCGGCTTTCCTGTATGGGGCGGTCCTCGCCCTTGGCGCGCAGACATGGCGCGCACCGGCTCCGGCGGTCTCGGCGCTGGCCTGGGGCAACGCCAACCTCGACAGACGAAACTCAGGAGCGGCACCCGCTTCTTTTCCTCCGCGCGCGCCTGGTCGATCACCTCGGCGAGGTCCCGGAACCGGGCAAGCGTTCGCTCGCTCTTGGTATGCCCACCAAGGTCCCGGAAATGGGTGAGGGTGGTTGGCTGGTCGAGCGGTCGGCGCAATCGGACTACCGGGATTGCCATCGGTCGGCTCCCTGGTTAATTCGGGGTGCCGATCAAAGCTCGCGTTTATCGTGGCGACCCAAAAACTGGCTTGGGGAAGTTGTGATGATCCTGGCGGTGCCGACCTTGACGGACTCGATCTTCCCCTGTTGCATCAGTTCATAGGTGAAGGCCCGCGAAAGGGACACGCTGTCGGCCCAATCATTGATCCGCCATCCAACCTTGTTGCTACTGTTGGTGGCTTTAATAGTCGAATTCTTGCGTGGCATCTTCTTGCCCTCATACCAGCAGCGAAGGGCATCTACCTAATGCCATCGACTCAGGCAGACAACGAGTTTCTTGTTTTGCGGTAAACCCGAGTGCCTCTTTCCGCTTTCCCGTGAAATCAATCGGTTGGTGAAAGGTCGGTTGCCAAAACTCAGTTTACAGGCCGAAACCGCGCCAGCCGGTCTACCCGTGATCCTATCGAGGCTAAGCGGGACAGAGGCGGGACAGTGGAGCCGGTGGTTTTCCGTAAGTCATTAAAAAACTTGGCGTCCCCAACCGGATTCGAACCGGTGTTGCCGCCGTGAAAGGGCGGTGTCCTAGGCCTCTAGACGATGGGGACGAGGCGGGATTGGGCGCGATGGTCTAACGGCAGGCGCGCCGGAAAGCAATCGTGGCGTCACTCGGGTTGGCGCCAGCCCGATCATTGCGACACCGGCCAGGCAAAGCTCAGCTCGTGCCCGTCCGGGTCGGTCACGTGGAAAAAGCGCTCGCCCCATGCCGCGTCTCGGGGTGCGCTGTCGGGCCGAGCCCCGGCGGCGACCAGCCTGGCGTAGAGGGCATCGACATCGGCGTGATAGAAGATGAGGCGCCCCCACCACGACCACTGCCGCTCGGCCGGCTGCGCAACGAGGTTGAGAAAATTGCCGCCGGCGCGGAAACTGGTGAAGGACGCCTCCTCGCCGCCGTGGACGATTGGCAATTCCAGGAGGCGGTAGAATTTGACGGCGCGCCGCATGTCGTGCGTCGCCAGGGTGACAGCGCTGATGCCCTCGATCATCGCCCGGCTCCTTCATCGTGGCAGACGCCGCATTGTGCGCCATGGCGGCGCTTGATCCGACAGGCAAAGGCCCGCTTGAGGGCCGGCGGATCGCCATCCTCGAACATCGCGAGCAGGATCGTCTGGGCGGCATGCTCGAAGCGCAGGGCGCGGCGACGCTGCGTTGTCCGCTGGTGGCGATCGCCGACGCGCTCGACCCGGCGCCGGTGCTGGCCTGGCTGCGGCGCTTTATCGACGTCCCGCCCGACGATCTGGTGGTGATGACCGGGGAGGGGATGCGGCGCTTGCGCGGGTTTGCCGACCGAGCCGGGCTGACACCGGATTTTCGCGGCGCCCTCGCCCGCGTGCGGACGATCACCCGCGGCCCCAAGGCGGCGCAAGCGCTGCGCGAGATCGGCCTGACGCCCGGGCTGCGCGCCGAACTTCCGACCAGCGAGGGCGTCGTCTCCGCGCTGGCGCAGGGGGAATTGCGCGGCCGGCGGGTCGCGGTTCAGCTCTATCCCGATGCGCCGGCGACGCTCGTTGACTTCCTCGCCAATGCCGGCGCGCTGCCCGACCCGGTGTGGCCCTACGCCTACCTTCCGGCGGCAGGCGGCGAGGCGGCCCTCGGTCTGATCGCGGAGATGGAAGCCGGCAGGATCGACGCCATCGCCTTCACCAGCGCCGCGCAGATTGCGCAGCTGTTCGCGCTGGCGCGCGCCGCGAAAGTGGAACCGCGGCTGCGCGACAGGTTGGGGCGGACGCGGATCGCCGCGGTCGGCCCGGTGGTCGCCGCCGAGCTCGAGCGCCACGGTTTCTCGGTCGCGATCATGCCGCAGGGCAGCTTTTTCATGAAGCCGCTGGTCACCGCGATCATCGCGGCGTTGGCGCCTTGATCCTGCGGGGCCGGAATGCAGGCAATCTCATTGCTGGCACGCTGCGCCGCGCGGTAGAATTTCCGCCAGCGAGCGGCTCCGTTGCGAGCCGGGTTTGCCAGGGATCTTTCGCGAATGACCATTGCCGCGGTTCGCCGCCTCGCCGTTCCGAGCCCCGACGAGCTGGTGGAGCGGGCGCGGGCGATGGTCCCGGAGATCCGCGCGCTCGCCGAGGAAACCGAGCGCAGCCGCAAGATCTCGCCGCACATCATTGCAAAGTTCCGCGAGGCCGAATTGCTGCGCACCTGCCGGCCAAAGGAGTTCGGAGGCTTCGAGTATGACGGCGAGACGGCGCTGCGGATCGCGCTGACGATTTCGGCGGCCTGCGCCTCTACGGGGTGGGCGGTCAACGGCGCGGTGTCGAACGGCCGCTCGATGAGCCATTTCCCAGTGGAGACGCAGCGCGAATTGTGGGCCACCGAGGAGGACCCGTTCAGCTGTGCCTGCTTTGCCCCCACGGGCACGGCGGCGCCGGTCGAGGGCGGCTACATCCTCAACGGGCATTGGTCGTTCGCCAGCGGCTGCGACCACGCAAGCTGGGCCTATCTCGGCGCCTTCATCACGCCGCGGGGCGGGAAGCCGCCCTACGAGGGCGCCTTCTTCCTGTTGCCGATCGGCGATTGCGAGATCATCGACAACTGGTTCGTCAACGGGCTCTGCGGCACCGGCAGCAAGGACATTGCGGTGAAGGACGTCTTTGTCCCCGCTCGCCGTATCCTCTTGTTTTCGGACGCGCGCGCCGGCACGACGCCGGGGGCCAAATATCACCGGAACCCGCTCTACAAGATGCCGCTCTTGATCCACGGCGCCTCGATGCTGGCTTCGACCGCGGTGGGGGCGGCGCGGGGCGCGCTCGACGCCTATCTCGAAATGATCAATTCGGGCAGGAAGACGCGCGGCGCGCTCGCCGGCGGGCAGTTGCCGATGGCGGATTTCGCGACCGTCCAGCTGCGCTACGCGGAGGCGGCCTCAAACGTCGAGGCGGCCGAGCTCATCCTCCTCACCGATATGCGCAAGATGACGCAGAAGCTTTACGCCGACGAGGAGATCACAGTCGCCGACCGGATCCGCTGCCGGCGCGACCAGGCTTATGTGACGAGGCTTGCGGTGCAGGCGGTCGAGGCATTGAATGCCGCGACCGGCGGCTATGGCCTCCTGCTTAGCAACCCGGTGCAGCGCGCCTGGCGCGATGTCAACGCGGTGGCGCGCCACGTCAGTTTGAATTGGGACGCGGTCGGCACGATGTACGGCCAGCACGAATTCGGCCTCGAGCCGAAGGGGCAGTATTAACTGGCATGTAGTAAGGATTGTTGTCATTCGTCATTCCCGCGAAAGCGGGAACCCAGGGGCCGGAGGGGTCGAGCGGTTGCCCTGGACCCCCGCTTCCGCGGGGTGACGACTAAGCGAGGAGGAATAGGCAAATGGCGGAAATTCTTGGGCTCGGCTGCACCCATTGGCCGACCTTGTGCGGCAAGAACGAGACGCTGACCGGCGTCTTCAAGCGGGTGCTCGATGCGCCCAATGTCGACCCGAAAGTGAAGGACCCGGCCAATTGGCCGAAGGAGCTTCTGGCCGAGCTCGGCAACGATGACGGGCTCGGGGCGGCCAATCGCTGCGGCGAGCGCTTCGGCAACGATTTCCGCGCGATCCGCAAGATCCTCGACGATTTCAACCCGGATTTCGTGCTGGTGTGGGGCGACGACCAGTACGAGAACTTCAAGGAAGACATCATCCCGCCGTTCTGCATCCTGGGGTACGACGACCAGTTCGATTTGCAGCCGTGGGCTCACAGCAATGGCAGCAACGGCGTCGGCAAGCCGAACCGCTGGGACGAGCCGGGCGAGTGGGCGATGCCATTGCACGGCCACCGCGAGGCGGCGAAATACATCGCGACGGGGCTCATCGAGCGCGGCATCGACCTCGCCTACGCCTATAAGCCGCTGCACCACCCGATGGCGCACGCCTTCGCCAACACCTTTCTCTACCTCGATTGGGACCGGAAGGGCTTCCCCTATCCGGTGATCCCGTTCGCGATCAACTGCTACGGCAGCAACCTGATCCAGGCGAAGGGCGGGTTTGGCCACCTCTACGGGCCGCCGCGGCCGGAGGGCGAATTGGGCGATCCGCCCTCGCCGCATCCCTGGCGCTGCATGGATGTCGGCGCCGCGGTCGCCGAGGTGCTGGCGAAATCCCCCTACCGGGTGGCGCTGGTGGCCTCGTCGAGCTGGTCGCACTGCTTCCTCAGCCCGAAAAACGGCTATCTGTGGCCCGACCACGAAGGCGACCGGATCCTCTTCGACGCGGCTTCCCGCGCCGATTACGCCACCTGGCGCAAGCGCTCATTGGCGGAGATGGAGTATTCCGGCCAGCACGAGATGCTGAACTGGATGGCGCTCATGGGGGCGATGGAAGCCCTCGATCGCAAGGCGCCGGTCATCCAGGATTACATGGAGACCTACATCCTCGCCTCCGACAAATGCTTCCTGTCGTTCCCGGCGTGAGGCGCGATGGGTTTCGCTCCGCTGAACCCATCCTACACCGTGGCCGTAGGGTGGGTTGAGCAACACGAAACCCACCATCCGTGGTGACATGATGGACGGTAGCCCTGTCGGCACAGGCATCGGGCAGCCGGTCCGGCGTCGGGAGGATTGGCGCCTCCTCACCGGCAGCGGGCGCTATAGCGACGATTTTAACCTTCCCGGCCAAGCCTATGCGGTGATGGTACGCTCGCCGCATGCGCATGCGCTGATCCGGCGGATCGAGACTACCGCGGCGCGGGCGATGCCGGGCGTCCTCGCCGTTCTGACCGCCGAAGACGTCCTCGCGGACGGGCTCAACCCGCTCCCCAACATCGCCAACAGCCACCCGGCCGACATCAGCATCCAGAACAAGGATGGGTCGCCCGTTGTCCGCCCGTTGCAGACCGCGATCATCGGGCCGGAAGTGTGCCATGTCGGGGAGATCGTCGCCGCAATCGTCGCGACCAGTCTCGACCGGGCAAAGGACGCCGCCGAGCTTGTCGCGGTCGATTACGAGGTGCTGCCGGCGGTGAC
>JBARKH010000626.1:0-2727 GCA_049801295.1 Allostellaceae bacterium
GCCTCTTTGGTCCTCGCCGTGCCGGTCGCCGCCGCCGAAACGCTCGCCGCCCTCGCGGGCGACGCCGACGAGACCGTCTGCGTCGAGGCGCCCGAGGGGCTCGGCGCGATCGGCTTCTACTACGAGGATTTCCACCAGATGAGCGACGATGAAGTCACGGCACTCCTGGCGGGCGCGCCATCGTAAAGTGGGTTGAGCGGTAAGCCCGCGCGTCCTTCGAGACGGCCGCTTCGCGACCTCCTCAGGATGACGTTCGCCCTTAATTTCACGTACAAATTCGCCTCATCCTGAGGAGCGCTGCAGAGCAGCGCATCTCGAAGGACGCAGGGCGCGCGCCTTAGACGCAGACTATTTCGCCGCCGCCGCCAGGCGGGGTTCATCGGCGAAGGCCGGCATGATGTCGCGGGCGAAGCGGCGGATGTTGGCGATCGAGCCGCCGAAATTGACGATGACGTATTCGACGCCGCCGGCGCGCAAGGCTTCGAGCTTGCGAGCGATCTGATCGGGGGTGCCGAAGACCGCGGTCTCGTCGCAGAGGCGGCGGATCGCCTTCTCG
Organism: Allostellaceae bacterium; assembly: GCA_049801295.1. Taxonomy (GTDB): domain Bacteria; phylum Pseudomonadota; class Alphaproteobacteria; order ATCC43930; family CGMCC-115725; genus DATARH01. The sequence continues at coordinate 557 of JBARKH010000626.1, forward strand.
TCGTGGCGGGCGAAGCGCTCGCGCTCGTCGCCCGGCCGCTCGGCCAGCTTGTTGATGCGCAGATGCCCCTGGAAGCGCCGCACATAGGCCGCCTCCAGCTCCTCGGGCGTGTCGGCGAAATGCACGGCGCGGGCGACCCCGACCTCCATTGGGTCGAAGGCGCGGCCGCGCGCTTCCCCATCGGCCTTGAACTGGGCGACCCAGCGCAAGACGTCCTCGGCGAGGTCATGCTGGCCGAGCAGCATGTTATAGCCGCGGGTCGCGACCTGGCGCACCGAGCGCTCGCTCCCGGCGCCCATCCAGAACGGCGGGTGCGGGCATTGCGCGGAGGGCGGCTCGACGACGATGTTGTCGTATTGCCAGTAGTGCCCGCGATGCGAAAACGGCGCATCGGAGACGAAGGATTTGGTGATCACCTCCATCGCCTCGTCAAAGCGCGGGTCGGCCTCCTCCATCGCCACGCAGAACCCCGCGAACTCGTTGTAGCGGTAGCCCTTGCCGATGCCGAAATCGAGCCGGCCGCCGGAGAGGAGGTCGAGCGTGGCGGCCTGTTCGGCGAGGAGGACGGGGTTGTGCCAGGGGAGTACGAGGACCGCGGTGCCGAGGCGCAAGGTCGAGGTGCGCGCGCCGAGCCAGGTCAACAAATTGAGGCTCGCCGAGACCTGGCCGAACCCGGTGAAATGGTGTTCGACGACAAAGGTGCTGTGAAAGCCGAGCGCTTCGGCCTCGACATTGTTCTCGATCCACTCGCGGAACCCCTGGCTGCTGTCCGTCAATTCCGCACCCGGCGCCGGGCGGCGCGCCTGGGCGCTGCCGAAAAGTCCAAACCGCATTACGTTCTCCCAATAATTATCCTCTCCGCCCCTAGCCCCCTCCCTAACCCTCCCCCGCTTGCGAGGGAGGGAAGAGTGGCGCTCGGCCCCCAAGCCCTCGTAACCCTCCCCCGCAAGCGGGGGAGGGAAGGGTGGGGGACCTCTCCGCCGTTGAAGGCGGAGAGGGAGTGTGGCGGGCTAGCTGCGCTGCACCAGTTCGATGCGGTAATTGTCGGGGTCTTCGATAAAGGCGATGACCGAGCCACCATGCGCCATGGGACCTGCCGGGCGCGGGATCTTGACCCCGGATGCGGCGAGCGCTTCGCAGGCTTTGTAAACGTCGGGCACGCCGATCGCGAGATGGCCGAAGGCGCTGCCGAGCGCATAGGGCTCGGCCTGATCCCAGTTGTGGGTCAGTTCGATCACCGTCGAATCAGTCTCCTCGCCATAGCCGACAAAGGCGAGAGTGAACTTGCCGGTCGGGTAGTCGCGCTTGCGCAAGAGCTTCATGCCGAGGAGCTCGGTATAAAAATGCAGCGATTTGTCGAGGTTCCTGACCCGGAGCATCGTGTGGAGGAGGCGGGCCTTGCCCGGTTCCACGGCGGTCTTCGGTGCGGTATCGGTCATCGTCATCGCGGGGTCACTCCTTCGCGTTGCGGCACTATAGGCGCGCTCGGGCAATCTCCAGGGGGATCCTCGCGGCGCGCGGCGAGGATCGCCAGGATCCGATCGGCGGCAGCCCGGCTCGGTGATAGGTCGCCGGCGCGCAGCCGCTGCACCGCCTCATCATAACCCTCGAGGTGGGCGCTGCGAACCCGCTCGTCGCCGATCAGCTCGGCGAGGGTGGCGGCAAGCGGTTCCGGCACGCAGGCGCCGCGCAAATGCTCGGGAACGAGTGGCCGGCCGAGCAGCAGGTTTATCAGATTGACTTGGCGCACCTTGAGGATACGGTCGAGCAGCATTTCGGTCAGCGGATTGAGGCGATAGGCGATCGCCATCGGCACCCGGGCAATCGCCAATTCGAGCGCCACCGTCCCCGAGGCGGCGAGCGCGGCGCGGCTCGCGGCAAAGGCGTCGTATTTGTCGGCGCTGCCGCGCAGCACAATCGGCCGGCCCGGCCAGTCGCGCACACCCGCCGACACCTCATCGGCGACCGTCGCGACCGTCGGCACGGCGATGCGAAACGGCCCGACGATCCCCTCCAGGCGGTGCAGCACCGCGCCGAACACCGGCATGAGCCGGCGCACCTCGCCGCCGCGGCTTCCCGGCAGGACGCTCAGCACCAGTTCGTCGGCGGCGATCCCGTGCGCCGCGCGAAACCGCACCGCGTCGCCCTTGTCGGCGCCGCTCTCGAGGACC
>JBARKH010000627.1:0-7520 GCA_049801295.1 Allostellaceae bacterium
GTCCAGATCCGCCGCGAGGCGCAGCGCGGCAAAGGCGCGCTGTTGTCGGCCCGGATCGAGCCCCGCGCCGGCCCGGGCGACCTCACTCGGCTAACCACGCTTGCGGAGAGGCTCGATCCGCCCTCCCCGATCGACCCGGCGTCGGGTTTTGCGGCGGCATTGGCGCTGCGCGTGCCGGGCGAGCCGGAGCACATCCTCGCCGACGACCCTGCCATACTCCGCGAATTGCGCGGCGCCTTTGCCGCGGCCGAGATCGCCCACCGCCCTATCGAGGACTGGCCGATCGACCTCGATGCCCTCATTGACGCCGCGTTGGCCGCGACCGTTGCGGTGCCCGGCGGCGGTAGCCTCCACATCGAGGAAACCCAGGCCGCGGTGCTGGTCGACGTCGATACCGGGACCCCTGAGGCGGGATCGGCCTCTCGCGCCGCCCTCGCGGTCAACCGCGCCGCGGCGCAGGGAATCGCGCGCCAGCTGCGGCTGCGCCAACTCGGCGGCGGGATCATCGTCGATTTTGTCGGGCTCGAAGGCAACCGGCCGCGCGAACGGGTGCGTCAGGCGATGTCGGCCGCTCTCGTCGGCGATCCGGCGCGCCCCGAAATTCTCGGCTGGACCCGACTGGGACACCTCGAAATCGTCCGCCCGCGCCGCGGACGCCCGCTTAGCGAAGCGATGCTCGAGCCGCACGGCACGCGGAAAAGCGCCGCGGCGCTCGCCTTCGAGGCCTTGCGGGCGCTCGCCCGCGAAGCCCGCGCGCAGCCGGCGGCGAATTGGCGGCTTGTTGTTGCCCCCGCCGTCGCGGCCGCGCTCTCTGGCCCGGCGGCGGGCGCGCTCGGCGCACTCGAAACCCGCCTTGGCCGCAGGATCGCGGTCGTCGTCAGGGGCGGCGGCGATATCAGTCCCTTTGACATCGTGGCGCTGTGAGAGGATATCGGGGGCATGGCAAAAACCGGCGCCAGCGATCCCGTGACCAGGCTGCCGGCCGGGCGCCGGCGCTGCGCGATCTGCGGCAAGCCGGCAGTGGCGCCCCACCAGCCGTTCTGCTCGGCGCGCTGCGCCAATATCGACCTCGGCCGGTGGCTGAAGGAAGGCTACCGCGTTCCTACCGAAGAGCCGCCCGAGGAAGCGCCCGAGGAGGGCGCCGAACGCGGTGAGCCCTAGGTTCTAGCGGGACGGAACAATCCGGCCGGCAACGACTGGTTGGATTGGTCGCCGCTTGCGGCGTGAGCGCAGGATGCGCCTCGCCTCCGCCAGGCGCTGGTGGCGGAACAGACAGGCCGGACTGCACGGGCGGTTGCGGCAATGACCGGTGCCGGGCACCCAGGCGCAATCGCGGGCCCAGCGTTGAGCCTCCGGATCGGCGGCAAGTTCAGCAATCGGAGAAGGAAACGGCGCAAGCGCATCATCAAAGTGGGTCACGTAGCGGCACCCAAATGTTCAAGAATTCTCGGAAGCACTGGCTCCGGACATTCCGGGATTACTCGTTTGAGCAGACTCTTCCGTCGTCGACACACGCGATAAGAGAACTAGACGCCCGTCTCGACTATTTCACGCGAATTGATGGTTAATCTCGCCCGCCGCGCTATTGCGCCGCAGCTTGATAAGTGCCGTTCGGCCGTGATGGCGCGTTTGGCTGCGCTCAACCCGCCCGACGCTCGCCAGGTTTGCCCTGCGTCGCGATCGACGCGACGACGGCCCGCAGGCTGCCTGCCTCGTCGAGCCCCAACAAACGCCGCTGCAATTTCTCGACCTGCGCCGGCGGCAATGCACGCGCCGCGCAATTGGCGAATTTCCCGGTCAGCGCAGCCGGCGGCAGCGGGTTGTCGAGGCCGCGGCCCAATGCGCTTCCAACCCGCCGGGCGATGGTCCGGCCGTCGTCAAACGTGACCCGCACTTCCGCGCCAAGGTGCTCATCGCTGGCCGCGGTCATCTCCGGGTGCGGCGCAGCGTGGATATGCCGCATCAGCGCCCGCGCCGCGGGTTCGTGGAACGCCTCGCCCTCAAAATCCTCGAGCACGATCCGGCCGCCGAGGAGCGCGCGCGCCAGGCAGTATTGCACGCTGAACTTGGCGTCGAGCCCCGATTGGGGATCTGGCCGGTCGGTATGGGCGAGCCGGCGCGGATGGGTCCAGGAATCGATGCGCGTGACTCGCTCGGGCCGGACGTCATGCTCGGCGCGCAGCATCAGCATCGCATCGATCGCCGGGTGGGTGCTCCCGCAGCATGGGTGCTGCTTCACCGCGAGGCCCGGCCGCTCGATGTCGTAGGGCTGCCCCCAATCCTTGAGGATTGCCTCGGCGTCGAAGTTGCCGAGGCCGTTGAACACCATCAGGAACCCCTGCTTGTGCTCGAGCGCGGCCGGGTTGGCGGTGAACCCCTCGCGCGCCAGCTGTGCCGCGAAGAGGCCGCCCCGCGCCGTGTGCCCGACATGCAAGGGCTTCGTCATCGTGCCGAAATTGGCCTTGAGGCCTGACGCGAGCGAAGCGGCGATCGCGAGCGCCTGGGCGGTGCGCTTCCGGTCGAGCCCCATTAGGTGGCAGCACGCCGCGGTCGCCCCGAAAACGCCGAGAGTCGCGGTCGGGTGCCAGCCCTTCTCGTAATGATGAAAGTGGACGCCGCGGGCGATCCGCGTCTCGGTCTCGAACCCGGCGACATAGGCGGTGATGAAGGCACGACCGGTGCAGTCGAGCCTCTCGCCGAGCGCGAAGAGGGCCGGCAGGATCGGCGCCGAGGGGTGGCCGCCCAAGGAATTGCTGACATCGTCGAAATCGAGCGCATGCGCCGCGGTGCCGTTAATGAGCGCGGCGTCGAGCGGCGCGGCGCGGCGATCGCTGCCGAAAATCAGACACTCGCCGCCCGTGCTCCCCAGCACCCTCTCGACGATCTGTGCACACGGCTCGCCGGCGCCGGCCAGCGTCACCCCGACCGTGTCGAGGATCGCCATTTTTGCCCACTCCACCGCGGCGGGCGGCAAATCGTCATAGGCGATGGCGGCGATTCGCTCGGCGATGCCGTCGATGATGGTCACGTCGTCTGTCCCTCACAAAAGAAATAGAAACGCTTTCGGCGCGGAGGCCGCGAGGCCTCTCGGGTGGTCCTAAACGCTCACGCGCGCAGGTGGAGCACGCAGATCAGGGTAAACAGCCGGCGCGCGGTGGCTTGATCGATCGCTACCTTGCCAGCGAGTCGTGCGATCAGCAACGCCGCGCCCTCGTCATGCAGCGCACGCCGGCCGACATCGATCGCCTCGACCCGCGCCAGGCCGTGGCCGCGGATCGCCTGATAATAGCTCTCGCAGACCAGGAAATAGTCCTTGACGATGTGGCGAAACGGGGCGAGCGCCAGCACGATCGTCTCACCCGGCCCGTCCTCCGGCTCATCCCCGGGCGCCCGTACCTCGATCGCCAGGCGGTTTTCCGCGACCCCCAGATGGAGATGAAACGGTCCGGCGCGGCCCGAGAGCGGGGCGAAGCGATTGTCCTTCAAGAGATCGATGATCGCTGCTTCGCGCTCGTGCTCGATCGCGGCGCTGCGGCGCAGCACGGTGTGTTCGTCGAGCGTGATCGCCGCGATCCGTTGCAGTCGCGCCTCTGCGGCCTCACTCATGGCCGAGCCGGAGCGCCAGCGACAGGGCGTGCGCGTCGAGGCCCTCGGCTTCGGCGAGGCGAATGGCGGACGGGGCGAGGGCCGCGAGGCTCACCGGATCGCACCCGACGATGGTCGTGCGCTTCATGAAGTCGAGGACGCCGAGCCCCGAGGCAAAGCGCGCGCTGCGCGCAGTCGGCAGCACGTGATTGGGGCCGGCGATATAGTCCCCGATCGCCTCGGGGGTGTGGCGGCCGAGAAAGATCGTCCCGGCATGGCACACCTTGAGCGCCACCGCATCGGCCGCCTCGACCGCCAGTTCGAGGTGCTCGGGAGCGACACGGTCAATGAGATGCACCGCCTCCTCCCAACCGGCGACAAGGATGATCGCGCCATTGTCCCGCCAGCTCGCGGCGGCGATCTCGGCTCTCGGCAGACGCTGGAGGTGGCGCGTCACAGCCCGCTCGACCGCGGCGGCGAAATCCGCGTCGTCGGTGACGAGGATCGCCTGCGCGGCAATGTCGTGCTCGGCCTGCGACAGGAGATCGGCGGCGATCCATGCCGGATCGTTGTGCCGATCGGCGAGGACGAGGATCTCGGAAGGGCCGGCGATCATGTCGATCCCGACCCGCCCGAAAACCCGCCGCTTCGCCGCGGCGACATAGGCGTTGCCCGGCCCGACGATCTTGTCGACCGGGGCGATCGTTGCGGTGCCATAGGCCAGGGCCGCGATCGCCTGGGCCCCGCCGATCCGATAGATCTCGGTAATCCCGAGCATAAGGGCGGCGGCAAGGACGAGCGGGTTAAGAACGCCGTCCGGCGCCGGCACCGTCATGACCAGCCGCTCGACCCCGGCTACCTTGGCGGGGATCGCGTTCATCAGCACCGAGGAGGGGTAGGACGCCGTGCCGCCCGGCACATAAAGCCCGACCGCTTCGATCGGGCGCCAGCGCTGGCCGAGCCGCACCCCGAGCGCGTCGACATAATCGATCCCCGCCGGCAATTGCCGTTGATGAAAGCTCTCGATGCGATCGGCGGCGAGCCGCAGGGCCGCGACGGTCTCGGGCGCCGCCAGAGCCGCGCCGGCGGCGATCTCCTCGGCCGAGAGGCGCAGGCGCTCGGCGCTGAGCGCGACCCGGTCGAGGCGGTTGGTGTATTCAACGAGCGCCGCATCGCCGCGCGCCGCGAGATCCTCGATGATTGCCGCGACGGCGAGGTCGACATCGGCCGCGCTCTCGCGCTTCGCCGCGAGGAACGCACGGAACGCCGCCTCGAAACCGGGATCGCCTGTGCTGAGGGTGAGCGGCATCTAGGGGTAAACGAGTGCGCGCTGCCGGGCCGCGCTCTGCGTTACGGCGCGCAATCGCTCGATCCAATGGCCGACCTCTTCCGGGCGGGTTTTCAGCGCCGGACGGTTGACAATGAGGCGCGAACTGATGTCGGCGATGTGTTCGATCTCGACAAGGCCATTGGCCTTCAGCGTCGCGCCGCTCTGCACCAGATCGACGATGTGCCGGCACAGCCCCAATTGCGGCGCCAGCTCGATCGCGCCGTTCAGTTTGATGCACTCGGCCTGAACCCCGCGCGCCGCAAAATAGCGCCGCGTGATCTCGGGATATTTGGTGGCGACCCGCAGATGGCTCCAGCTGCGCGGGTCTTCGTGCGCCGCCCAATCCGCCGGCGCCGCGACGGCCATATGGCAATGCCCGATATCGAGGTCGAGCGGGGCGTAGATTTCCGAATAATCGAATTCCATCAGCACGTCATTCCCGGCGATGCCGAGCTGAGCGGCGCCAAAGGCGACGAAGGTCGCAACGTCGAAGCTGCGCACCCGGATCAAATCGAGACCCGGGTCGGAGGTGGCAAAGCGGAGCTGGCGGCTCGCCGGATCGGCGAAAGCGGGCTCCGGCTCGATTCCGATGCGGTGCAACAGCGGCATCGCCTCGCCGAGGATCCGGCCATTTGGCAACGCCATGACCAAGGCTTCGGCGGCGGCGCCCAGCGGGTGGCCCGGCTGCCACACGGTCGGCCAGGGCTCACCGAGATCGCGCACCCGGCAGCTGATCGCCGCGGCGGTCAGCCGGATCGTCGCGCCGCCGGCAAATTCGAGATCGATCGCCGCACCGGCAGAGCCGATCTCGGGGCCCGGCACCGAACGGATCGCCAAAAGGGAAAGAATGCGGTCCTCCTCGCTGCGGTGAAAGCCACGGTAAACTACGCCACCGATCTCGTGGAAGGCGACCCCGCAAAGGGTCCGCTCAAACGCTTTGCCCTCGCCCGCCCCAGCGGCACCGCCCTCCCAGCGGAAGCGGTTGGCGACAAGCGCGAAAACTCCCGCGTCGCGATCGTAGGCGAGATCGCGCACCGCGACGAGCGCGTCCTGCAGGCAGGCGGAAATCACCGCGAGGTCTTCTGCGTCCTCGCCACGCAGCCGCAGTTCCACCGCGGGCGGGGGCCCCTTCGGCATTTAACCGCGGAGCCTCTCGATCCGCGCGCCGCAGGCGGCCAGCTTTTCCTCGATCCGTTCATAACCGCGGTCAAGATGGTAGACGCGATTGACGAGGGTCTCGCCCTCGGCCACCAGGCCCGCCAGAACCAGCGACACCGAGGCACGCAAATCGGTCGCCATCACCGGTGCACCCAATAGCCGGGGGACGCCGCGCACTAGCGCCGAGGCGCCGTGCACATTGATGTTCGCCCCCATCCGCATCAGTTCGGGCACGTGCATGAAACGGTTTTCGAAGATCGTCTCGGTGATCATCGAGGCGCCCTCCGCGATCGCCATCAGCGCCATGATTTGCGCCTGCAGGTCGGTCGGAAAGCCGGGATAGGGCTCGGTCATAACATCGATGCCCGAGAGGCGGCCATCGCGCCGGCGCACAGTGAACTCCCCTGGGATCCCGTCGCCGGTATCAGTGACGCATACCTCGGCGCTCTCGAGAATGCGCCGGACCGCATCGACATGGTCGAGCCGGGCGCCCGAAAGCCGGACTTCGCCCCCGGTCGCGGCCGCCGCCATCATATAGGTGCCGGTTTCGATGCGGTCGGGGATCACCGTGTGATGGGCGCCGTGGAGGCTAACGACGCCCCGAACCGTCAGGCGGTCGCCGCCGATTCCGTCGATCTCGGCCCCCATCGCGATGAGGCAGTGGGCGAGGTCGGTAATCTCCGGCTCGCGCGCGGCGTTGATCAGCACGCTCTCGCCCTCGGCGAGCGTGGCCGCCATCAAGAGGTTCTCGGTGGCGCCGACCGAGACGCTGGGAAAGACGATCTCGGCGCCCTTCAGCCCCTTCGGGGCGCGGGCCTCGATATAGCCCTCGCGCAGCTCGATCTCGGCGCCGAGGCGCTGCAGCCCCTTGATATGCAGATCGACCGGCCGCGCACCGATCGCGCAGCCGCCCGGCAATGATACGCGGCCGCGCCCGCAACGCGCGACGAGCGGGCCCAGCACCAGCACCGAGGCGCGCATCTTGCGCACCAGATCGTAAGGCGCGGTCGTCGAAGTGATGTGGCGCGCCGAGAGTTCGAGTACCCGGCCCGGAGTTTCCGCCGGATCGCCGGCCCCATCGGCGCCGCCGATGCCGATCGCGACGCCGTGCTGCACCAAGAGGTTGGCCATCGTCGTGATGTCGGCGAGGTCGGGCAGATTGGCGAGGACCAACGGGTCCGCGGTCAACAGGCTCGCCGCCATCAGCGGCAGCGCGGCGTTTTTGGCGCCGCCGATCTTGATCGTACCGGATAAGGGCACGCCTCCGCGGATCAGAATCCTGTCCATCGTCTCGGCTCCGGGCGGCGATGACCGCCGTGCGCTTTACTTATTACGGGAGAGATCGGCGCCGCTCAAGCAGCTGGCTCGTCGCCGGGCGCCCCTTGTGTGGCTGCTCGCCAGCGTTCGGCTCGCGCGCCCGCGCCTGCGCCTTGCGGCGGCGCAGATT
>JBARKH010000628.1:0-10926 GCA_049801295.1 Allostellaceae bacterium
GCCGACGCGAGCGGCGCGGTCGCGCCATTCGAGGGCGAAACCCGGCTCTTCATCCTGCCCGGCTACCGGTTCCGGGCGATCGACCTCCTCTTGACCAACTTCCACCTGCCGCGCTCGACTCTACTGATGCTGGTCGCGTCATTGGCCGGCCTCGACCGCATCAAGGCGGCCTACGCCCACGCCATCGCCGCGCATTACCGCTTCTTCTCCTACGGCGACGCCTGCCTGATCGAGGTTCCGCGGTGAGCGGCCTCGCCTTCGAAATCCTGGCGCGGGACGGCGCGGCGCGGGTGGGGCGCCTCATGACGGCGCATGGCGCGATCGATACCCCAGCTTTCATGCCGATCGGCACCGCCGGGACGGTGAAGGCAATGACCCCCGAGGCCGTCGCCGCCACCGGCGCCCGCATCATCCTCGGCAACACTTACCATCTGATGCTGCGGCCCGGGGCCGAGCGCATCGCCGCGCTCGGCGGGCTCCACCATTTCATGAACTGGCCCCATGCGATCCTCACCGATTCGGGCGGCTTCCAGGTGATGTCGCTGGCCGCCCTGCGGACGATCACCGAAGCGGGTGTCGCGTTCCGCTCGCATCTCGACGGCAGCTCCCACCTCCTCACCCCGGAGCGCTCGGTCGCGATCCAGCACCTGCTCGGCGCCGACATCACGATGGCGTTCGACGAATGCGCCACGTTCCCCGCCGAGCGCCCGGCGATCGAAGCATCGGTCGAGCGGACGCTGCGCTGGGCCGAGCGTTCGCGTACCGCCTTCACGCCACGGCCAGGGCACGGCATCTTCGGCATCGTCCAGGGCGGCGTCCACCCCGATCTGCGCGCGCGCTCGGCAGCCCGCCTCGTCGAGATCGGGTTCGACGGCTACGCGATCGGCGGCCTCGCCATCGGCGAGGGCCAGGCCACGACCTTCGCGATGGTCGACAACGACGCGCCGCTCCTCCCCGTGGACCGGCCGCGCTATCTAATGGGGGTGGGGAAGCCCGCGGACCTCGTTGGCGTGGTCAAACGCGGCGTCGACATGTTCGACTGCGTCGTGCCGACCCGCTCGGGCCGCACGGGACAAGCCTTCACCCGCGCGGGCGCGCTCAATCTGCGCAATGCCCGCCACGCCGACGACCCCGCCCCGCTCGACCCCTCATGCCGCTGTCCGGCTTGCACCGGCTTCAGCCGCGCCTATCTGCATCACCTGACCAAGTCACGAGAAATCCTCGCCAGCATGCTGCTGACCCAGCACAACCTGACCTATTACGCCGATCTGATGGCCGATCTGCGCGCCGCGATCATGGAGGGAAGGCTCGGCGATTTCGCGCTGCCGGAGGCCGCAGCGTGAGCAACGGCAAACCGGTCCTCGGGCGCGCGGCGCCGCTCCCTGCTTCGCCCGAGGAGGCAGTGCTAGACACGGTGCCCAACCCGCATCCCGGCCACACTTACCTCGTGCGCTTTACCTGCCCCGAATTCACCGCGCTCTGCCCGCTAACCGGCCAGCCCGATTTCGCCCAACTCGTCATCGATTACGTGCCGGACGCCGCGATCCTCGAGAGCAAGTCCTTGAAGCTTTATCTCGGCTCGTTCCGCAATCACGGCGCCTTTCACGAGGATTGCACGCTCCAGATCGCCCATCGCGTGGTCGCGGCGCTCGCTCCCCGCTGGCTGCGCATCGGCGGCTACTGGTACCCGCGCGGCGGGATCCCGATTGACGTCTTCTACCAGACCGGGGAGCCGCCCGCCGGTCTCTGGCTGCCCGACCCCGGCGTCCTCCCCTATCGCGGCCGCGGCTGAATAAATGAGCGCCGAGATCCGCGAGGCGATCCGGACGGAGGCGCTGGCGATGGGGTTCGACGCGGTCGGCTTTGCCGAGGCGCGGCTCGCGGAGAAGGCGCGCGCCGATCTCGGCGAGTTCCTCGGGCGCGGCTATCACGGCGATATGGGCTGGCTCGCCGATACCGCCGAGCGGCGGGGCGACCCGCAAACCCTGTGGGCGGACGCGCGCACGATCGTCGTCCTCGGCCTCAATTACGCCGGCGACGACGACCCGCTCATCGCCCTCGCCGACCCGGAGCGCGGCGCGATCTCGGTCTACGCCCGCGGCCGCGATTATCACGACACGGTAAAAGGGCGGCTGAAGGCGCTGGCGCGGTGGATCGCCGCGCGCTGGCCCGCTGAACTCAAGGTTTTTGTCGATACCGCTCCGGTCATGGAAAAGCCGCTGGCCGAGAAGGCCGGGCTCGGCTGGCAGGGTAAGCACACCAACCTCGTGTCGCGCGCGTTCGGCTCGTGGATGTTTCTCGGCGAGATCTATCTGAGCCTCGCCCTCGCGCCCGATGCGCCCGAAAGCGACCACTGCGGCCAATGCCAACGCTGTCTCGACATCTGCCCGACCAGCGCGTTCCCCGCCCCCTACCGCCTCGATGCGCGGCGCTGCATCTCCTATCTGACGATCGAGCACAAGGGTCCGATCCCCCATGACCTGCGCCCGCTGATCGGCAACCGCATCTTCGGCTGCGACGATTGTCTCGCGGTCTGTCCCTGGAACAAGTTCGCCCAGACCACCGCAGAGCCGGCGTTTCTGCCGCGCGAGGGGCTGACCGCGCCACGATTGGCCGAACTCGCCGGGCTCAACGACGCCGCGTTTCGCGCCCGCTTCGCCGGCACCGCCGTCAAACGCATCGGCCGCAATCGCTTTCTGCGCAACGTGCTGATCGCAATCGGCAATGTGCCGACACCGACAGGCGAGCTCATGGCCGCCGCCCGCGATTGCCTCGATGATCCCTCGCCCCTGGTGCGCGGCGCCGCGGTTTGGGCCTTTGCCCGGATCGCCGAAGCGGGCGAATTCTCCGCAGAAGCCGACATCCGCCGGGCTCGCGAACCCGATGCGACGGTGCGGGCCGAATGGCATCCGGCCGAGGCCGCGCCAGGGCCGATCCCGGGCTGACGACAAAGCCAGAAGCCGCCTCGGAACCAATACCTTCGAGCCGATGTTTTGGCGTCGTCGGCTGACACAGCCGCTGATTGAATAAGTGGGGGGTTGTCATGCCATTATCGAAAAAGCTGGCCGCCGAATTCATCGGCACTTTCTGGCTCGTCTTCGGCGGCTGCGGCAGCGCTGTGATCGCGGCGAAATTTCCCGAGATCGGTATCGGACTGGTCGGCGTAGCGCTCGCTTTCGGCCTGACCGTCCTGACGATGGCCTATGCGGTCGGCCACATCTCGGGGGGTCATTTCAACCCGGCGGTGACGGGCGACGTCCAGGTGATGTCGGCGGGCTCGGGCATCCGCCACGCCGAATACAACCACGAGAGCGCGCCGACGCGGATCTTTCAAATCTGGATCGTGCCCACCACGCGCGGCGGCCCCCCGAGCTGGGGGACGCGGCCCTTCCCGCAAGCCGATCGCGCCGGGCGCCTCGTCGTCCTCGCGAGCGGCGACAGGTCCGATGCCGAGGCACTGCCGATCCGCACCGATGCGCGGGTGCTCGGCGCCCGACTTCAGGCCGGCGAAAAGATCGAATATAGATTGCGACCGGGGCGGCACGCCTATCTGGTGCCGGCGATGGGCGCCCTGACGGTCAACGACATCCCAATCGAAAAAGGTGACGGCGCGGCCATTCGTGACGAGGCGGTGCTGCGCCTCTGCGCTCTCGACGACACCGAGATTGTGCTGGTCGACTGCGCGTAAGCTTCGCGCTCAGGACCCGGCCAGTGTGGTGCCGCCGCCTCAGCCGAGCGCTTTTTCCAGGAGATCCAGCGCCGCGATCGAAAACACCCGCATGTTGTCGACCCTGTCGTCCTTGCCGGTCTCGATGGTCAGCGCGCGCTCGCCATTGGGGCCGATGACCGCGACGCAGGAATGACCGGCGGCATGGCCGTAGCGGCTGCCGGTCGGACCCGCCGTCCCGGTTTCGCCGACCGACCAGGTGGTGGCGAGCCGCTCCTTGATCTTGCGCGCGAAAAGGAGGGCATAAGGCTCGGTCGACGGGGTGATCCCGGTCAGCGCGGCAAGCTCCGCCTCGGTGACGCGCAACAATTCGGTGCGCGATTGGCGGGTATAGACGACCGCGCCGCCGATGAAATAGGCCGAGGCGCCGGGGATCGCCAGCAAGGCCGCCGAGATCATCCCGGCGGTCGAGGATTCGGCGACCGAGACGGTTTCCTTCCGCGCCTTCAGCTTTGCCGCGATCCGTTCCGCCTGGGGCAACAAATCCTGTAACATCGTGCGCCTCCGTGTTGAGTTGGGGCGACCTTGCCGGTTCCGGCCGCCAGTTTGCAAGTCTCCCCGCGAAAGGAGCACCGCCGATGGATTATGAGACGATCCTTTACGCCGAGGAGGGACCCGTCGGCACCTTGACGCTCAACCGTCCCGACGACGGCAACATGTTCACCGAAACGATGTGCCACGAGGTGCGCGACTGCATCAACGCGGTGCGCCGCGAGACCCGCACCCGGGTCATGGTGATCACCGGGGCGGGCGACAAATTCTTCTGCATCGGCGGGCGCAAGGCCGGGATGGAGGAAACCCATCTCTATGCCGGCGTCCTCCCGACGCTCGACATGTACGAAGCGATCGAGCGGCTGCAAAAGCCGGTGATCGCGTGCGTCAACGGCTACGCGGTCGGCGGCGGCAACGTGCTGCAGATCATGTGCGACATCACGATCGCCAAGGAAAGCGCGGTCTTTCGCCAGGTCGGTCCGATGATGGGCAGCTTCGATGCCGGGTTCGGTACCTGGTACCTGGAAGACCTCGTCGGCAAGAAGAAGGCAAAGGAGATCTGGTTCAGGAACCCGCGCCTCTCGGCCCGCGAGGCATTGGAACTCGGCATGATCAACCAGGTCGTGCCCGACGCCGAACTCGCCGCGGCGACCCGCGCGATGGCACTGGAGATCGCCGAGCGCGGCGCCTTTGCCTTGGCTGCGATCAAGACCGCCTTCAGCGCCCGCCACGGCGGCGTCGGCGGCCTCGCCCACGACCTCCTCTTGCGCCCCTACCTCGACAGCGAGGAGTCGCACGAGCTGGGCGAAGCCTTTGCCGCCCGCCGCAACCCCAACTCCGATAAATTCGGGCATTGAAGTGGAGCGCGCAGGTCGTCTGGCTGTTAGGGGAACCGGTGCGGCCACCGCTGGGCACTGTGCAGCACCGTGATGAGCTGCACGACCTCACCTTTGACGCGATAGGGAACAATGTACGGCGTCCCGGAAATGATCAGCTCGCGCGTTTCCGCCACCCGCCCCGGGCGACCGATTGCGGGAGACGCCGCCAGGCGCTCCACCGCCGCTCGAATCCGCTCGAACATGCGGGCCGCTGCTGCCGGATTGTCCGCGGCGATCCGTTCGCTTATCTCTTCGAGCCGCCGAAAATACCGCCGCGAATATTCGATCCGACGCGGCATTACCGGGGCTGCGACAGCCGCTTATACCGTTCCTCGGCCTCTTCCTGCGACAGGACATCGCCGGCGTCGAGCTCGGCTATCCCCGCCTCGATCTCGCCGATCTGCCATTCGTTCAATTCGACATACGCGGCAATGGCTTCCGCGGCCAAATACGACTTCGAACGCCTGGTGCTGCGGGACAGCGCTTCGAGCTTGGCTTTGAGCGCGGCGTCGATCCTCGCTGTTACGATTGTGGTATCGGCTGCGTTCATGCGACTGTCCTGCTGAGCGGTGCGCATCAGATGTATACATCCAGATCCCTGAAATGACCAACACCCTCCTCACTCTGCATGACCCCGAGGCGGCGCGGCGCTATTACGACGCGGGGCTGTGGCGCGCCGACACGCTCTACACGCTCCTCAGCGACCACGCGGCGCGCCGGCCCGATGATTTCGCGCTGCGCGACGGCACCCGGCGGCTCACCTGGCGGGTGCTCCTCTCCTTGGTCGATGGGGTCGCCGCCGATCTCGACGCAGCCGGGCTGAAGCGCGGCGAGCGGGTCGCGGTGTGGCTGCCCAACCGCATCGAGGCGGTGGCGGTGCTCCTCGCTTCCTCGCGCAGTGGCTACGTGTGCAACCCGTCATTGCACCAGAATTACACGGTCGCCGAGATCATCGCGCTGTTGGCCCGCACTCGCGCCGCGGCGCTCTTCGCCCAGCCCGGCTACGGCGCCGACGCGCGCACCGCCGACATCTTCAAGGCCGTCACCGATCTGCCGAGCCTGCGCCGCGTCTATACGCTTGGGGACGAGCCGACGAATGCCGCGCCGTTCCCGCACGCGGATGGCGCCGATGCCTTGCCACCGGCCGATCGGAACCCCGACAAGATCACCTATCTCGCCTTCACCTCGGGCACGACGGGCACGCCCAAGGGCGTCATGCATTCCGACAACACGCTCCTCGCCAATGCCCGAGCCATGGTCGATGACTGGCATCACGACGAGCGCACGATCCTCTTGAGCCTCAGCCCGCTCTCGCACCACATCGCCGCGGTGGCGCTGGCGCAATCGCTGGCGGCGGGGATGGAAATGGTGGTCAACGCCCCGCCTCCCGGCATGACGCCGCTCGACTGGA
The DNA here is from genome assembly GCA_049801295.1 of Allostellaceae bacterium. GTDB lineage: Bacteria > Pseudomonadota > Alphaproteobacteria > ATCC43930 > CGMCC-115725 > DATARH01. Next base: position 6,509 of record JBARKH010000628.1, read on the forward strand.
TCCTCGAAACCGGCGCGAGCTATGTGATGGGCGTGCCCACCCACGCGATGGACATCCTCGGCGAAATGCGCCGCCGCGGCCTCGACCGGCTCGGCGCCGTCCGGACCTTCTACATGGCCGGCTCACCCATTCCCCGCGAGGTCGCCCAGAGCTTTCTCGACCGCGGCATCGTGCCACAAAACGTCTACGGCATGAGCGAGAACAGCTCACACCAGTACACCTTGCCGAGCGACAAGGCCGAGACCATTGTCGCGACCTGCGGCCGGGCCTGCCGCGCCTACGAAATCCGCCTCTTCGACCAGGAGAACCCCGATCTCGAAGTCGCACCGGGCGAAATCGGCGAGATCGGCGGGCGCGGCGCCTGCCTGATGCTCGGCTACTTCGACAATCAGGAGGCGACCGAAGAATCGTTCAACCGGCAGGGGTGGTTCATGTCCGGCGATCTCGGGCGGTACGACGCCGAGGGCTGCCTCGAAATCGTCGGCCGCAAGAAGGACCTCATCATCCGCGGCGGCCACAATATCCACCCGGCGAAGATCGAGGACCTGGCGATGCGCCATCCGGCGGTCGCGCGGGTTGCCGCCTTCGCGGTTGCCGACCAGCGGCTCGGCGAAAAGGTGTGTCTGTCCGTCATCTTCCACGAGGGAACGAGCGCCCAGGCACAGGAATTGCTCGTCCATCTGCACGAGGCGGGCCTCTCGCGCTACGACATGCCGGAATATTTCATCGCGCTGACCGCCTATCCGCTGACGGCGAGCGGCAAGATCCTCAAACGCGAGCTCGTCGAATGGGCAAGATCGGGGCGGATCGCGCCGGTGCCGGTGCGCTGGACCGACCCGGCTCGGCAACCCTGAAAGCTGAAGTCGATGAAAATCGAGCCCGTACCTGCAACCAATTTTCGTCGCCCCCGCGAAAGCGGGGGGCCAGGGCAAGCGACGATCGGGTTGCCCTGGGTTCCCGCTTTCGCGGGAATGCCGGATAACTCATTGGCGAGGTGCTGAGGTATGGCGATCCATATGAACCGCATCGACGAACTGGCGCTGATCACGCTCGACCGGCCGGAGGCGCTGAACGCGCTGAGCTTTGCCCTGTTGCACGATTTGAGCCGGCAGCTCGATTCGATCGCCGACAGCGATACCCGTGCGCTTCTGGTCACCGGCGCGGGCGACCGCGCCTTTTCCGCCGGCGCCGACATCAAGGAGCTGATGGGCCGCAGCCTCGTCGAGCAGCGCGCCGGCGCGATGCTCGGCCAGGCGGTGCTCGCCAAGCTCGACCAGCTGCCGATGCCCTCGATCGCCCTCATCAACGGCTATGCCTTTGGCGGCGGGCTCGAACTGGCGCTCGCCTGCACCTTCCGCTTGGCTGCGCCCTCCGCCAGCCTTGGCTTTCCCGAGATCAAATTGGGCCTCATTCCCGGCTATGGCGGGACCCAGCGTCTGCCGCGCCTCATCGGCGAAGCGCGCGCCACCGAACTGATCCTGACCGGGCGCACCGTCAATGCGGACGAAGCCGAGCGCATCGGTCTCGTCAACCACATCATCGAGGGCGACCTGATCGCGGCCGGTCAGGCCTTCGCCCGCGAGATGACCGGCTTCAGCCTCCCGGTCCTCTGCCTGGCGCGCGACGCGGTCCGCCGCGCCCACGACCTGCCGTTGCATGACGGGCTCAAGATCGAGGCCGATCTCTCGACCCTCGCCTTCCAGACCGAGGACGCCGTCGAGGGCATGACCGCCTTCATCGAAAAGCGTAAAGCGGTGTTCAAGGATGGGTGAGCCGCTAAAGCCACCCTCCCACGCCTGCGGCGCGGGCCCCTCCCTCCCCCGCAAGCGGGGGAGGGTCGGGGTGGGGGCTGCCAAGTGACGGTTTTCACCCGCCTCGACGCATTGCCCTCTCTTTCTCCCGAGGAGCGGCTGCTCTTCGACAGCGTGCAGGCGCTGGCGCGCAACGAGATCGCGCCGCGCGCCGCCGGGTATGACCGCACCGCGGAATTCCCGTGGGACAATATCCGGGGGATCAACGCGCTCGGCCTCAATGCGATGTTCGTGCCCGAAGCCTATGGCGGCGCCGGCCTCAGCTATGCCGCCTATCTCGCCTGCGTGCGCGAGATCTCGGCCGCCTGCGCCGCGACGGGGAGCATCTGGGCGACCAATTTCCATGCGATGAAGCCGCTGATCGATTTCGGCGACGAGGCGCAGAAGCGGCGCCTGTTGCCGCGCGTCGCAGAGGGAGCGATCGGCGCGCTCGCGATCACCGAGCCCGATGCCGGGTCCGACGCGACCGGGATGACCACCCGCTTCACGCCGCAGGGTGGCGAGATCGTGGTCGCGGGCGGCAAGGTCTTCATCAGCAACGGCGATGTCGCGGACCTCTATCTCGTCTTCGGCAAATGGGCGGAACTCGGCGCCAGTCCTTCAGACAAGAATGGCCGCAACGCGATTTCGGCGCTTATTCTGGAGAAGGGCACGCCGGGGCTCAGGGTGCTGCGCATCGAGGACAAGCTGGGACTGCGCGCACAGGGAACCGCGGCGCTCGCATTCGACGATTGCCGGGTCCGGCGCGATAACTTGCTGGGCGCTCCGGGCGATGGGTTGCGGCTGCTCCTGGCGGCGCTCAACAAGTCGCGCCCCAGCATCGCAGCGCATGCGCTTGGCATCGCCCGCGCCGCCTTCGAGGACGCCGTCGCCTACATCAACCAGCGCCGCCAATCGGGCCGGCGCATCATCGAATTTCAGGGCATCCAGTTTCTCTTGGCCGACATGGCGACCGATCTGGCGATGTGCGAAGCCTGGCTCTGGCATGTCGCCGGCCTCGTCGACGAGGGCGCCGCCGACATCGCGATCGAAGCCTCGATGCTGAAGCTGCGCGCCTCCGATCTGGCGATGCGCATCGCCACCGACGCGGTGCAGCTCTATGGCGGTTATGGCTACATCAAGGACAACCGGGTCGAGCGCCTGATGCGCGACGCCAAGATCACCCAGATCTGGGAAGGCACCAACCAGATCCATCGCCAGCTGATCGGCCGCAGCTTCATCGCGCGCGGCTGACGCGAATTAAGGGAACTTGCGGCCCGCCGAGCGTTTATCGAGCGGACGTTGCCGCAATCGCGCCGCAATTCGCCCGTTATCACCGCGTCGTCAGTTTTCCGAGGTCCGCCATGCGCCGTCTCACCGTCCCTATCATCGCCCTCGTTGCGATCGCCGCCGTTGTGGGCGGGACCTGGCCGGCGCTGGCCCAGGATGAGCCGCCCGCCCTTGTCGGCCGGGTCAGCTTTGTCGAGGGCCAGATTAGCCTGCACGCCGCGGGCGAGACCGAGTGGTCGGCCGGGGCGGTCAATTACCCGGTCGCCACCGGCGGATCGTTCGCGACCGACGCCCAATCCCGCGCTGAACTGCGCATCGGCAGCCAGACGATCGACCTCGCCAACAACACCGAAATCGACGTCACCCAACTCACCGAGCAGGTGATGCAGCTGTCCGTGCCGCAGGGCCGGATCAACCTCAATCTGCGCGCGTTGCCGCAGGGCAGCACGGTCGAAATCGACATCCCGCGCGGCACGGTCTCGCTGTTGGCACCCGGGATCTACGACATCGATGCCGGGACCCAGGACCAGCCGTCGCGCATCGCCACCTTCGCGGGCAACGCCCACTTCATCGGCGGTCCGATCGATCTCGGCATCAAGACCGGCGACGTAGCGGTGGTCGGCGGCTGGGACACCCTCACCGGAGCGCTCGACCGCGCCCAACCCGACGCATTCGCCCAATGGTGCCGCTCGCGCGACTATCACCCCGCCCAGCTCGCGGCGGCCAAATATGTCTCCCCGCAGATGACCGGCTATGAGGAGCTCGACCAATATGGCACGTGGGGCGCCGCCGCCACTTACGGGCAGGTCTGGTATCCCCGCTCGGTGCCGGCCGATTGGGCGCCCTACCGCGAAGGCCACTGGCGCTCGGTCGCGCCGTGGGGCTGGACCTGGGTCGATGCCGAGCCATGGGGATTTGCCCCGTTTCATTACGGTCGCTGGGCGCAAATCGAGGGCCGCTGGGGGTGGGTCCCCGGGCGCCTCGTCGCGCGGCCGGTATACGCGCCGGCGCTTGTGGCCTTTATCGGCGCTCCCGGTGTTGGCTTCGCGGTGGCAGGCGGCGGCGGGCCCGCCGTCGGCTGGTTTCCGCTAGCGCCCAACGAAGTCTACTGGCCGAGTTATTCACGCAACGCGGCCTACATCCGCAATATCAACGTCACCAATGTCAGCCAAACCAAGATCACCAACATCACCAACATCACGGTAAACCAGCGGATCACCAATCCGCCGGCGGTCGTCGTCAACCAGAAGTTCGCCAACCGAGCGGCGGCGACCGTGGTGCCGGTCAAGACCTTTACCGGCTCGGCGAAGGTTGCCCCGGCAGCACTCCACGTGACGC
>JBARKH010000629.1:0-7261 GCA_049801295.1 Allostellaceae bacterium
GGGCGGCACGTTGCAGCGGCGCGGCGGGGTGGCGCGCCACGACGCGGTCGCCTGGGGCTATGCCCGCGCCGCCGATGCCCGTGGCGTCGACATCATCGAGAATTGCGAGGTGACGGCGATCCGCACCGCCGGCGGACGGGTCGTTGGGGTCGAGACGAGCCGTGGCGCGATCGATGCCGACAAGGTTGCGATCTGCGCCGCCGGGCACAATTCGGTGGTGGCGGCGATGGCCGGGGTGCGGCTGCCCTTACAGAGCCATGCGTTGCAGGCCCTGGTGTCGGAGCCGGTGAAGCCGATCCTCGATTGCGTCGTCATGTCGGGGGCGGTCCACGTCTATGTCAGCCAGAGCGACAAGGGCGAACTGGTCATGGGCGCGGGGATCGACGCCTATAATTCCTACGCGCAGCGCGGCTCGTTTCATGTGATCGAAGGGCAGATGGCGGCGCTCCTCGAACTGTTCCCGATCTTCTCGCGCCTCCGGATGCTGCGGAGTTGGGCGGGGATCGTCGATGTCGCCCCCGACGCCTCGCCGATCATCGGCAGATTGCCGGTGGCGGGCCTCTACCTGAATGGCGGCTGGGGCACCGGCGGATTCAAGGCGACCCCTGGAGCGGGGCACGTCTTCGCCCACACAGTCGCGCATGACGAGCCGCACCCGCTCGCCCTCCCCTTCGCGCTCGACCGCTTCACCACCGGCGCGCTCATCGACGAACACGCCGCCGCCGCGGTGTCGCATTGATTTATACGCTGAGGCCCGGCCGAAGACGGGTCTACCTCACGGAGGTGTCGATGCCCGATCACGATACCAGTTCGGCGCTCCTGGGAGTCGCCCGCGCGTTCCGGCCCCGCATCATCGCCGAGCGCGACCGTATCGAGACCGCTCGCCGAATACCGCAAGACATCGCGCGAGATCTGGCCAGCGCCGGGTTTTTCCGCATCTTTCTGCCCGACGCCTATGGCGGGCTTAATCTCACGCCGATGCAGGCGATGGAAGTGTTTGAGGAGTTGGCGCGGGCAGATGCTTCGGTTGCATGGTGCGTATGGAACGGCAACACGCATTGGACGATCGCCCAACTCGCGCCGGAGGCCGCGCAAACCATCCACGCCGACCCTAATGTCGTGACGGCGAATAGCACGCGCTCTTCGGGGCAGGCACAAATCGTCCCCGGCGGATACCGGGTGAGCGGCCGGTGGTCGCTGGTGAGCGGATGCGAACTCGGCGCCTGGATGGTTCTTCTGTTCGTCGTCCATGAGGATGGAAAGCCGCGTCTGACGCGGGGAGGGGCGCCCGAAACCCGGTTCATGATCATCCCCGCGACCGCTTGCGAGATCATCGACACGTGGACGGTCGGAGGGCTGCGCGGCACCGGCAGCCATGATGTGGTGGTAGACGATGTATTTGTGCCGGCCGAGTATGGGTCGGGGTTCACCGACCCGCATCTCCTGCCCGACTATCGCTATCGCATACCGCCATTTTCTCGGGTCATCCCCGGCCTCGGCGCAATGGCGCTGGGGATCGCGCGAACCGCGATCGAGACCTTCGGCGAGATCGCCGGCGCGAAGACGCCGCAGCGGACGACCCAGATGCTTAGGGACAACCATGGCGCGCAGGTCCGGGCCTCCCAAGCAGAGGCGCTGGTACGCTCGGCGCGGCTGTTTTTGTTTGATAGCCTGGATCGGCTGTGGAGCCGCCTGATCGCAACCGGCGAGGTGACGATGGAGGCGCGGGCGGATGTTCGGCTGGCCGCATCGCACGCCGTCGCCAGCGCCGTCCAGGCGGTCGACCTCCTCTATATCGGGGCCGGGGCGAGCTCGCTTTATGCGAGCTGCCCGCTGGAGCGGGCGTTCCGCGATGTGCACGCGATAACGCTGCACATCGGGGTCCACCCCCGCGTGATGGAAACCACGGGACGGGTATTGTTCGGACTGGAACCGGACACGCCGCTACTCTGAAGAGGCACGTGCTGATCGCCGGAGCGACGGAATAATTCCGCCGCCGGTCACAGGAGCTTTCTGATCCAGTTGTGCGGGTCGGCCGCGCGACCGTACTGGATGTCGATCAGCGTCTTGCGCAGCCCCATGGCAACGGGGCCGGCCGCGCCGCCGCTGATGAGAAAATCCCCGCTCGTGGAACACACCTTGCCGATCGGCGAGATGACGGCCGCCGTGCCGCAGGCGAAGGCCTCTTTCAGCTTTCCGCTGGCGGTGTCGGCGCGCCACTGGTCGATCGTGTAGGCTTCCTCGCGCACGCGCCCGCCGGACTCCTTCGTGAGCGCGATGATCGAATCGCGGGTGATGCCCGGCAGGATCGTGCCGAGCGGCGGCGTCAAGAGCGAACCGTCGTCGAACACGAAGAAGATGTTCATGCCGCCGAGTTCCTCGATGTAGCGGCGCTCGACCGCATCGAGGAAAACCACCTGGTCGCAGCCGTGCTCGATCGCCTCGGCCTGCGCACGCAGGCTCGCGGCGTAATTGCCGCCGCATTTGATGGCGCCGGTGCCGCCGATCGCGGCGCGCGTGTAGTTCTCCGACACCCATATCGAGACGGGCGCCGGTCCGCCCTTGAAATAGGAGCCGACCGGCGACGCAATGACGGCGAAGATGTATTCCGCGGAAGGCTTCACGCCGAGGAAGACTTCGCTCGCGATCATGAAGGGCCGCAGGTAGAGACTGCCGTCGCCGCCAGGAATCCAGGCGCGGTCGATGCGCACGAGCTCCTCGACCGCTTCGATAAACGCAGGCTCGGGCAGCGGCGGCATGGCCATGCGCTCAGCCGAATCCCGGAAGCGCCGGGCATTGGCGTCGGGGCGGTACAGGTTCACGCCGCCGTCGTCGCGCTTGTAGGCCTTGAGGCCTTCGAAAATCTCCTGCGCGTAGTGAAAGACCGCTGCAGCGGGATCGAGCGAGAAATTCGCGCGGGGTTCGACGCGCGCGCCATGCCAGCCCTTCGCCTGATCGTAGCGGACCACAGCCATGTGATCAGTGAAAACCCGGCCGAAGCCCGGGTCCACGAGCCTTGCCGCGCGCTCCTTCTCGGACGTCGGATTCGCCCTAGGCCGGATTTCGAATTTCAAACTCATTCCCTTGCTTCCCGCTGCCGGAACCTGCGCGATTATAGGGAAGACGTCATCTTTCAAATCTTCCCGCGTGCGAATATCGGAGGGGAGCACGGACATGGCGGTCCTCCTGGGTGGGCAAACGATAGTTAGGCTGGCCCCCCTTGCCGGGGAACTTTATATCGTAGAAGACATCCGGGTTGTATCGAAGGTTGCCAGATAAGTCAACATGGCTGACATAAAAAAACGAGACGGCGAAGCCGAGACCGATCCGCGAGCGCCGCGCGAGGAGGCGGTTCGCGAGGGTATCGAGCTGTTGTTCTTCGCCTACCGCGACTTCACCGCCGAACCCGATGCGATCCTCGTGCAATACGGTTTCGGCCGCGCCCATCACCGGGTCGTGCATTTTGTCGGGCGCCACCCCGGGATGACGGTAGGCGAGCTGCTCGGCATCCTGCGCATCACCAAGCAAAGCCTCAACCGAGTGCTCGGCCAATTGCTGCGCCAGGGCTTCATCGTCCAGCATCGCGGCACAGAGGACCGCCGCCAGCGTCTCCTCGAGTTGACCGAGAGCGGCCGCGAGCTGGAGCACCGCCTGTCTGAGCTGCAGCGCGCCCGGGTTGCCGCGGCCTACAGGAAAGCCGGCGCGCCGGCGGTCGAGGGGTTCCGCAAGGTGCTGCTCGCGATCATCGCCGGAGAGGAAGACCGCCGGCGCTTTGGCCGGACGCGGTGATGAGCGACAGCACGTATCAGCTTTGGTTCGCGTTCTCCCCCCAAGCGTCACCCCCGCGCAAGCGGGGGTCCAGGGCGACCGCTGGAGTTTGGGAGCCCTGGATTCCCGCTTTCGCGGGAATGACGGGAGTTAAGGTATAGTCCCGCCCTGATGAGCGATCTCGAGCCTCACCTGCTGGTCGTCGACGATGACGCGCGGCTGCGCGAGTTGTTACGCCGCTATCTGTCGGAGAACGGCTTTCGCGTAACGGTCGCCGCCGACGCCAAGGAGGCGCGCGCCAACTTGGCGAGTTTTGCCTTCGACCTCATTGTCCTCGACGTGATGATGCCGGGCGAAAGCGGGCTCGACTTGACCCTCGCCTTGCGCGGCAACCGCCGGGACCCCCGCCTCCCGGTCCTCTTACTGACCGCGATGGCCGAGCCCGAAGACCGCGTCAACGGGCTCGAACGGGGCGCCGACGATTATCTCGCCAAACCCTTCGAACCGCGCGAGCTGGTCTTGCGGATACGCAATATCATCGAGCGTCGCGGGATCGCCGATGAGACTTCGCGCACCGTTCGCTTCGGCAGCTTTCGCTTCGATCTGGCTCGGGCAGAGTTGTTTCGCGGCGGCGAGATCGTGCACCTGACCACGGCCGAAGCCGGGCTCCTGTCGAGCCTCGCTTCGCGCGCCGGCGAAGCGGTATCGCGCGAGGATTTGTCGCAATCGGCGCAGGTCGGCGGCACGGTCCGCAATGTCGATGTGCAGATGACCCGGCTGCGCCGCAAGATCGAGCCCGACCCACGCTATCCGCGTTATCTGCAAACCGTGCGGGGCACCGGCTATGCGCTCAAGCCCGAGTGAGGCCGGCGCCGCGGCGGCCGATGTGGCGCCGCATATGATGTCATGGGCCGGCGATCCGCCGGGCGCCGCCCCGGATGCTCTCGACATTCGCCAGCGCAGCCGGCTCAAGCGCTTGCTGCCGCAGAGGATGTTCGGCCGCTCGCTGTTGTTGATCGTGATGCCGCTCGTCTTGGTGCAGATGATTGCGGCATGGATCTTTTACGACCGGCATTGGGAGGCCGTGTCATACCGATTTTCGTCCGACGTCGCCGGCGACATCGCGATGGTCATCGACGCGATGACGCTTGCCGGCTCGCCCGCTGAGCGCGATCGGCTTCTCGATCGCGTCGCTGCGGTCAGCGAACTTAGCTTCGCCATGCGCCCTGATGCCGTGTTGCCGCCGCCCGGACCCTCGAACCGTACGATTCTCGAAAGGCGATTGCGCCATGCGCTGATCGGCCGGGTGCGCCGGCCTTTCGCAATCGACGCCCGGAGCAGCCCCCACCGCGTGCTGATCCAGGTTCAGCTCAGCGGCGGTGTGTTGAGCGTCAACGTTCCGCTGAGCCGGCTTTACACGCCGACAACCTACATCTTCATCATGTGGATGGTCGGCTCGTCGCTGGTGCTGCTGTGCGTGGCGGCGCTGTTTCTGCGCAATCAGGTGAAGTCATTGCGACGGCTGGCGGCGGCGGCGGAGGGGTTCGGCAAGGGCCGCGCGGTCCCCTTCACCAAGATCGAGGGCGCGCTCGAAGTGCGCCAGGCGGCCGCCGCGTTCATCCAGATGCGCGACCGCATCCAGCGCCAGATCCGGCAGCGCACGGAAATGCTCGCCGGGGTATCGCACGATCTGCGCACCCCGCTCACCCGCATGAAGCTCGCCCTCGAACTGATCGGCGGCGGTTCGGCGACGGTCGAGCTGAGATCCGATGTCGCCGAGATGGAACGGCTGGTCAATCTCTACCTCGATTTCGTCCGCGGCGAGGGAACCGAAAGCCCGGTCGAGACCGACATCGCGCTGTTGATCGAGGATGTCGCGGCGGCGACGCGGCGCGATGGCATGCCGCTCTCGGTCGACCACCCGGAGGGGTTGGTCATGCCGGTGAGGCCCAATGCCTTGCGGCGCTGCCTCTCAAATCTGATCGCCAACGCGCGGCGCTACGGCCAGCATGTGTGGCTGTCGAGCATGCAGGTCGAAGACGGTATCGATATCCTCATTGACGATGACGGGCCGGGCATCCCCGCAGCCGAACGCGACCGGGTATTCCAACCCTTTATCCGGCTCGACCCCTCACGCAATCCGACGACCGGCGGGGTCGGCCTTGGCCTCACCATCGCCCGCGACGTGGCGCGCAGCCATGGCGGCGACGTCCGGCTGGAAAATTCGCCCCATGGCGGCCTGCGCGCCCGCGTGCACCTGCCGCGGTGAACGCCACGCGAAAAGGCCCGCCCCGATCGGGGCGGGCCTTCCTCTTCGGCGCGATATGAGGCGATCAGCGCGCGGTTTGCTGGCTTGCCAGTGCGCGGATCTCGTCGAGGCCCTCGTTGGTGCGCTTGTGCAGGATCTCGGCCGCCTCGGTACCCGCCTTAGTGGCGATCGTGGCGATCTCGCCGCCATGCTTCACGCCTTTTTCGATGATCTGCTTGACGTAATCGGTGTTCTTGGCGATGCGGTCCTCGGTCGAGGCCGGGGTAGCCAGGTCGCGCCACAGCGCGGAGAACCCCTCGAAGGCCTCGCGGGTCATCTCGATCTGACGCTTGGCGACCGCCTGCACGCCCTCGACAGCGAGCTGGTTGGCCTGGCTCACCGCCTCGATATTGCGGCGCTGCGCAGCCCATGCCGCCTCGACATCGAATGGCCGGAAGCGGAAATCGGCAAACATCTTGGTGACGTCAAAATCGAATGCGGTGGGGCGACGAGTATCAGCCATGGTTGCGGCTCCGGATCAGGGACTAGCGATTTGTGCGCTGCACAATGCGCTATATCGGCTCTGTGCCTGACCACGTCAAGAGGCTTTTGCAGTGCAGCAAGAGCGGAAGGCGGATCAGGCCCGGCTCGCGGTTGCGTCGGGCCGCGGCCGGCGTCCGGAGCCGAACCAGCGCTCGATCGCGCGCAGCCGCCGGTCGAGCGCCGCCATCGTTGGCGCGAGGTCGGGCGAATCGTCGCGCAGCCATACCCGCGCCGTCGCCACGTAGACGGCGGCGGTCAGCTTCACCGCCACAATCCCACCGAGCCCGGCGGTGGAGATCCCCGCCGCTTCGAGCATCCAGCCGATCGAGCGCAACAGCCCGGCGGCCGCGCCGAGCGCGGCAACGGGATCGGTCGGCAGTTCACGGCCGAGCACCTCGAGCGCCTCTCGATAAGGCCGCAGTGCGTCGAATCGCCGCATCAACAGGTCGAATACCCGATCGCGCGGGCGCTCGTCAGCCTCGCCGTCGAGCCGAGCCGCCAGGACCGCCTCGTCGATCCGCCGCGAAAACCCGCATAGGATCGCCGGCTTCGACCGGAAGGCGCGGTAGAGGGTGAGGATCGGCACATCGGCTTCGGCCGCGACCGCGGCCAGCGACAGGCGCCGCCAGCCTTGCTGCGCGATGAGGCTCAGCGCGGCATCGATGATCCGGTCGCGCTCCGCCCGCGGGGGCGCTGCTACAC
>JBARKH010000630.1:0-8814 GCA_049801295.1 Allostellaceae bacterium
GGGCACCACAGCGCGCTCTGGCTTCTCCTCGTGCTCCTGATCGTTGCCGGGCTGGTGACCTGGGTGGTGCTGCGCTCCGGTCACCAGGCGGCCCCGACCGGGCGCTTCCAATCCTCGGGCCCGATGCCGGTCGGCACGGCCAAGGTCGGCAAAGGCGATATGCCGATCGTGCTCAGCGGGCTCGGCGCGGTCACCCCGCTCGCGATGGTGACGGTCAAGACCCAGATCGCCGGTCAGCTGATCGATGTCGCCTTCAAGGAAGGCCAGATCGTCAACAAGGGCGATTTTCTCGCCCAGATCGATCCGCGGCCCTACCAGGTCGCGCTCGAGCAGGCCGAAGGGCAGCTGGCGAAAGACCAGGCGCTCCTCAAGAACGCAGAGCTCGACCTCGCCCGCTATAAGACGCTGGTGGCGCAGAACTCGGTCGCACGCCAGATCGCCGACACTCAGGCCGCGCTCGTTCAGCAGGACCGCGGCACAGTGCAGGCCGACCAGGCGCAGGTCGACACGCAAAAGCTCAACCTCGTTTACTGCCATATCATCGCGCCGGTCGGTGGACGGGTTGGGTTGCGTCAGGTCGATCCCGGCAATTACGTGCAGACGAGCGATGCAAACGGCATCGTCGTCATCACCCAACTCCAGCCGATCTCGGTCATCTTCACGCTGCCGGAAGACAATCTGCCGGCCGTTCTCAACCGCCTGCATGCCGGCGCCGCGCTGCCGGTGACCGCCTACGACCGGACCGGCGCGACAAAGCTCGGCAGCGGCACATTGGCCACAATCGACAACCAGATCGATCCGACGACCGGGACGGTGAAGCTGCGGGCGGTTTTCGACAATCCGGAGCAGACGCTTTTTCCCAACCAGTTCGTCAACATCAGCTTGCTAGTGGACACGCTCCATGATGCGAGCATCGTCCCGGTCGCGGCAATCCAGCGCGGCGCGCCGGGGACATTCGTCTACCTCGTCAACGGGGATACCGTCGCCGCCCAGCCGGTGAGCTTGGGTCCGGGCGACACGCAGAACGTCGCGATCATCAAGGGGGTGACGCCCGGCCAGGCGGTCGTCACCGACGGCGCCGACCGCCTCAAGGATGGCGCCAAGGTAAAGCTCGTCGAACCCGGACAGCCCGCCGCCGCGCCTGGTGGATCGCGGCCCCCGGGAAAAGCCAAGGCGTCGGATCAAGGAAAGCCCCGGAGCGGCGGGTGAGGTTGGCCGCCATCAATCCGGGACCCCCATGAGCCCGTCGCGGCTCTTCATCCTGCGGCCGGTGGCGACCTCGCTCCTGATGGCGGCGATCATGCTGGTCGGCATCGTCGCCTACCGTTTCCTGCCGCTTTCCGCCTTGCCCGAGGTCGACTACCCGACGATCCAGGTGGTGACGCTCTATCCCGGCGCCAGCCCCGATGTGATGACAGCGTCGGTGACCTCGCCCCTCGAGGTGCAGCTCGGCCAGATGCCGGGCCTCAACCAGATGTCGTCGGTAAGCTCGGCCGGCTCGTCGGCCATTACGTTACAGTTCAGCCTCGCGCTTAGCCTCGATGTCGCCGAGCAGGAGGTCCAGGCAGCGATCAACGCGGCCGGCAACCTGTTGCCCGCCGATCTCCCGGCGCCGCCGATCTACGCCAAGGTCAATCCGGCCGATGCGCCGATCCTGACCCTCGGCCTCACGTCCAAAACATTGCCGTTGACCCAGGTCGAAGACCTCGCCGATACGCGCCTTGCGCAAAAGATCTCGCAGCTGTCCGGGGTCGGCCTCGTCAGCGTCAGTGGCGGACACCGTCCGGCGGTGCGCATCCAGGCCAATCTGCGCCAGCTTGCCGCCTACGGCCTAAACATCGATGACCTGCGCTCGACGATCAACAATGCCAACGTCAATACGCCGAAGGGCAATTTCGACGGGCCCTCCCGGCAATACACGATCAACGCCAACGACCAGCTGAAAAAGGCCTCCGACTACACCGATCTGGTCGTCGCCTACCGCAACGGCGCGCCGGTGCGGCTTTCTGATGTGGCGGTCGCGGTCGAGGGTGCGGAAAACACCAAGCTCGCCGGCTGGATGAACACCACCGAGGCGGTCGTCCTCAACGTCCAGCGCCAGCCCGGCGCCAATGTCATCGAGGTCGTCGACCGCATCCGGGCGCTGTTGCCGCAGCTGCGAGCGGCGTTGCCGGCAGCGGTCGATGTCGCGGTGTTGACCGACCGCACCACGACGATCCGCGCCTCGGTCGCCGATGTCGAGTTCGAGCTCGGCCTCGCCGTCGTCCTCGTCGTCCTGGTCATTTTCCTGTTTCTGCGCAGCGTCTCGGCGACGGTGATCCCGAGCCTTTCGGTGCCGCTGTCCTTGGTCGGCACGCTCGCGGTCATGTACCTCGCCGGGTTCAGCCTCAACAATTTGTCGCTGATGGCGATGACGATCGCGACCGGGTTTGTCGTCGACGACGCGATCGTCATGATCGAGAACATTTCGCGCTATATCGAGGCGGGCGATCCGCCGCTCGAAGCCGCGCTCAAGGGTTCCCGGCAGATCGGCTTCACGATCATCTCGCTGACGGTGTCGCTGATCGCGGTCTTGATCCCCTTATTGTTCATGGCCGATGTGGTCGGCCGGCTGTTTCGCGAATTCGCGCTCACCCTCACGGTGACGATCATCATTTCGGCGATCGTGTCGCTGACCCTGGTGCCGATGCTGTGCGCCAAGCTGTTGCGCCACCGCGCGGCCGAAGAGATGTCGCCGGTCGCGCGCAAGAGCCAGCAATGGTTCGACGCCGGGATCGCGCAATATGGAAGGGCACTCGACTGGGTGCTCGATCGCCAGGGGCTGACGCTCTTTGTCGCCGGCGCGACGCTGGCGCTGACCGTGTTCTTCTACGTCATGATCCCCAAGGGATTCTTCCCCGTCCAGGATACGGGGCTCATCCAGGGGATCTCACAGGCGTCGCCCGCGGTGTCGTTTGCCGCGATGTCCGAGCGGCAGCAGGCGCTGGCCGCCGCGATCCTCAAAGATCCCGACGTCGTCAGCCTGTCCTCGTTCATCGGGGTGGACGGCGTCAATACCACGCTCAACACCGGCCGGATGCTGATCAACCTGAAGCAGCGCGGCGAGCGCAGCGTCAGCGCCAGCGACATCATCCGCCGCCTCTCCGGCGAGATCGCCGGGGTCACCGGCATCACCCTCTACATGCAGCCGGTGCAGGATCTGACGATCGACGCGACGGTCAGCCGCGGCCAGTACCAGTTCGCGCTCGAGGACGCCAACCCCGACGAGTTCGCGCTGTGGGTCCCGCGCCTCGTCACGCGACTGCAACAGATCCCTCTGCTCGCGGATGTGGCAACCAGCTATGCCGAAAACGGGCCGTCGGCTTACGTCCTGATCGACCGCGCGACCGCCGGCCGGTTCGGGATCACGCCGGCGACCGTCGACAATGCGCTTTACGATTCGTTCGGGCAGCGCATCGTCTCGACGATCTTCACCCAATCGAACCAGTACCGGGTGATCCTCGAGGCCGATCCCGCGTTGCAGCAGTCACTGTCCTCGCTCGGCTCGATCTATTTGCCGTCCTCGACCGCCGCCAATGGCCAGGTGCCCTTGCCGGCGATCGCGCAAACGATCGAGCAGACCGCGCCGATGTCGGTCAGCCATCTCGGCCAGTTTCCCTCAGCGATGATCTCGTTCAACCTGGCGCCCGGCGCCTCGCTCGGCGCGGCGGTCGATGCGATACGCGCGGCGGAGACCGAGATCGCCATGCCGGCCAGCATGATCACCGCCTTCCAGGGCGCCGCGCTCGCCTTTCAGGCGGCGCTCGGCAACGAGCTTCTGTTGATCACCGCCGCGATCGTCACCGTCTACATCGTGCTGGGCGTCCTCTATGAGAGCTATATCCACCCGCTCACGATCCTCTCGACATTACCCTCCGCAGGGCTCGGCGCGCTGTTGGCGCTGATGCTCGACGGCAGCGATCTCAGCATCGTCGCGATCATCGGCATCATCCTCCTCATTGGCATCGTCAAGAAGAACGGGATCATGATCGTCGACTTCGCGCTCGACGCGCAGCGCAATGAGGGGAAGTCGCCGCGCGAGGCGATCCATCACGCCTCGCTCCTGCGCTTCCGCCCGATCATGATGACGACGATGGCGGCGATGTTCGCGGCGCTGCCCTTGATGCTCGGCACCGGCACCGGGTCGGAGCTGCGCCACCCGCTCGGGGTCACGATCGTCGGCGGGCTCATATTGAGCCAGGCGATGACCTTGTTCACGACGCCGGTCATCTATCTCGGTTTCGACCGCCTCGGCCGCACGGTTCGCCAGCGCTTCGGCCACCTCTTCAACGCCGAGGACACGGCGCGGTGAGCCTGTCCACCCCGTTCATCGAGCGGCCGGTCGCGACCACGCTGTTGACGATCGGCATCGCGCTGGCCGGGCTCTTCGCCTTCGGCAAGCTGCCGGTGTCGCCGCTGCCGCAGGTCGATTTCCCGACGATCTCCGTGTTCGCGGGGATGCCCGGCGCCAGCCCCGAGACGATGGCGACGACGGTGGCGACCCCGCTCGAGCGCCATCTCGGGGTCATTGCCGACGTCACCGAGATGACCTCGTCGAGCACCGTCGGCTCGACCCGGATCACCCTGCAGTTTGGGCTGAGCCGCAATATCGACGGCGCGGCGCGCGACGTGCAGGCGGCGATCAACGCGGCGCGGGTTGACCTGCCGTCGAGCCTCAGGTCCAACCCGAACTACCGCAAGGTCAACCCGGCCGATGCGCCAGTCCTCATCCTGTCCTTGACTTCCGACACCGAGACCCGCGGCCAGATGTACGACGCCGCCTCGACGATCCTGCAGCCGGCGCTGTCGCAGATCCAAGGCATCGGGCAGGTGACGATTGGCGGCAGCGCCGCGCCGGCCGTGCGGGTCGAACTCAACCCGAACGCCCTCTTCAAATACGGCATTGGGCTCGAGGATGTGCGCGCCGCGCTCGCCTCGGCCAACGCCCACAGCCCGAAAGGGGCGATCGAGGATGGCGAGCGTCACTACCAGCTCTACACCAATGATCAGGCGAATAAGCCCGAGGACTACCAGCCGCTCGTCGTCGCCTACCGGAATGGCGCGGCGGTGCGTCTGACCGATGTCGCCACGGTCGAGGAGGGCCCGGAAAACCTGCGCAACGCGGGCCTCTCCAACGGCAAGCCCGCGGTGCTGGTGATCCTCTATACCCAGCCCGGGGGCAACATCATCGAGACGGTCGATCGCATAATGGCCGAGCTACCGCAGCTGCGCGCGTCGCTCGCGAGCGATATCGACCTCAATGTCGCGATGGACCGCAGCATCACGATCCGCGCCTCGGTGCACGATGTCGAGGTGACGCTGATGATCGCAATCGGGCTGGTGATCCTCGTCGTCTTCGTTTTCCTGCGCAATCCGCGCGCGACGCTGATCCCGAGCGTCGCGGTCCCGGTGTCGCTGATCGGCACCTTTGGGGCGATGTACCTCCTCGGCTATAGCCTCGACAATCTGTCGTTGATGGCGCTGACGGTCTCGACCGGCTTTGTCGTCGACGACGCGATCGTCGTCCTCGAAAACGTCACCCGCCACCTCGAAGCGGGGATGCCGCGGCGCGAGGCGGCGCTCCTCGGCGCCCGCGAGGTCGGGTTCACCGTCCTCTCGATGAGTCTCTCCTTGATCGCGGTCTTTGTGCCGATCCTCCTGATGGGTGGGATCGTCGGCCGGATGTTTCGCGAATTCGCGATGACCCTGTCGGTGGCGATCCTGATCTCGCTCATGGTGTCGTTGACCACGACGCCGATGATGTGCGCCTACATCACGACCCACAGCGTGCGGGCTTCGCGTTCCCGCTGGTATGTCGCCGGCGAGCGGGTGTTCGAGGCGATGCTGGGCTTCTACGATCGCACGCTCGCCCAGGCGCTGCGCTGGCCGGGACTGGTCCTCTTGATCCTCGTTTTGACCGTCGCGCTTAACGTCTATCTGTTCGTGCTCATCCCGAAGGGCCTCTTCCCGCTGCAGGACACCGGCCGCATGATCGGCGGGATCCAGGCCGATCAGAGCATCTCGTTTCAGCTGATGCGGGACAAGCTGACCGAGTTCATCGGGATCATCCGCAAGGATCCGGCGGTTGCCAGCGTCGTCGGCTTCACCGGCGGCGGCCAGACCAATTCCGGCTTTGTGTTCATTGCGCTGAAGCCGATCTCCGAGCGCAAGCAGTCGGTCTTCCAGGTCATCGGGCGGCTGCGCGGCAAGCTCGGACAGGTCGCCGGCGCCCGCCTCTTTCTCGTGCCGGTGCAGGACATCCGCGCCGGAGGCCGGCAGAGCAACGCCGAATACCAATACACGCTGCAAGGCGACAATCTGGAGCAGCTTTACGAGTGGGTGCCCAAGGTCACCACGGCGCTAGAGCAGCTCCCCGAGCTGACCGACGTCAACTCCGATCAGCAGCAAAAGGGCCTCGAAACCGATCTGGCGATCGACCGCCCGACCGCGGCGCGCCTGGGCCTCGCGGTCTCGCAGATCGACAACACGCTCTACGATGCGTTTGGCCAGCGCCAAGTTTCGGTGATCTACAACCCGCGCAACCAGTATCACGTGGTGATGGAGGTGGCGCCGCAATACTGGCAGAGCCCTGACATGCTCAACCAGATCTTCATCAGCAGCGCCGGCGGGCCGGTTAAGGGCACCCAGTCGACCAACGCGCTTGCCGGAACCGTCGTCGCGAAATCGACGAAATCGGCGACGCCAGCTCCTGCCAACGCGGCGGCGCAAATTGCCGCCGACACCGCGCGCAACCAGGCGACCAACGCGCTTGCCAATACCGGACACAGCGCCACCTCGACCGGCGCCGCGGTCAGCACCGCGCGGGAGAACATGGTGCCGCTCGCCGCGATCGCCCATTACGAAGCCGGCAGCACGCCGCTCGCGGTCAATCATCAGGGCCTCTTCGTCGCCAGCACGATTTCCTTCAACCTGAAGCCCGGCACCTCGCTCAGCACCGCGACAAAGGCGATCGACAATGCCATGGCGGGCCTCCACGTCCCGGCGACGATCACCGCCAGTTTCCAGGGCACTGCGCGGCTCTTTCAGGAATCGCTCGCCAACGAGCCGATCCTGATCGGGACGGCGCTGCTCGCCGTCTATATCGTGCTTGGCGTCCTCTACGAGAGTTACATCCACCCGATCACGATCCTGTCGACCTTGCCCTCGGCTGGGGTGGGCGCGGTGCTGGCGCTGATGCTGTTCAACATCGACTTCAGCATCATCGCGCTGATCGGCGTCATCCTCCTCATTGGCATCGTCAAGAAGAACGCGATAATGATGATCGACTTCGCGCTGGCTACCCAGCGCGCCGAGGGCATCGACCCGCGCGAGGCGATCTACCGCGCTGCGCTGCGGCGCTTTCGCCCGATCATGATGACGACGATGGCGGCCGCGCTCGGCGCCTTGCCGCTGGCGATCGGTTTTGGCGAGGGGGCCGAATTGCGCCGCCCGCTCGGCATCTCGATCGTCGGCGGGCTCCTCGTCAGCCAGGTGCTGACCTTGTACACGACCCCGGTGATCTATCTCTATCTCGACCGGCTAAGGCTGTGGACCCTGCGCCACCGAGCCGGCGCCCAGCGCCGCGACCGCGTCGCCGAGCCCGGCGAATGACCAAAATACCGTCATCCCGGCGCAGGCCGGGATCCATCGCGGTGAAAGTCGCAGCCCTCGCCCGGCTGGGTTGGCGGCGGCGCAAGTTCGGAAACACCCTGCTGGTGGAAAAGTGGATCCCGGCCTGCGCCGGGATGACGATTGGGTTGGCGGTTAGCGCCTGCACCGTCGGGCCGGACTATCAGCGCCCCGCGGCGACGGTCCCGGCCGCCTATAAGGAGATCGCGCCAACAGGGGCCAAATGGCAGGCGGCGCGGCCGGCCGATGCGAGCGATCGCGGTCGGTGGTGGTCGGTCTACCGCGATCCGGTGCTTGATGGGCTGGCCCGGCAGATCGAGATTTCGAACCAGAACCTCAAAGCCTCCGAGGCAGCGTTCCGCCAGGCCGAGGCAATCGTCGCCCAGGCGCGCGCCGGGTTTTTCCCGACGGCCCAGATCAACGCCTCGGCGACGCGCTCGCGTGGCGGCGGAGGAGGGGGTAGCGGTGCGGGTGTGGGTGGCGGCGCCGGGAGCATCTCCAATTTCTTCAGCATCGCCGGGTCGGCCAGCTGGCTCCTTGATCTCTGGGGCAAGGTCAGCCGCACGGTCGAGGGCAACATCGCGACCGCGCAAGCCGATGCCGCCGATGTCGCCAATGCGCGGCTCACCGCCCAGGGCCAGCTCGCCAGCGACTACATGCAGCTGCGGGTGGCCGATGAGCTGAAGCGGCTGCTCGACGCCGCGGTCAAGGCCTACGGCGAGTCGCTGCGCATCACCCAGAACCAATACAATGCCGGGATCGCCGCGGCTTCCGACGTTGCGCAAGCCAAGACCCAGCTCGAGAGCACGCGGGCGCAGGCGATCGCCACCGGAATTCTGCGCGCGCAGCTCGAACACGCGATCGCCGTCTTGATCGGCAAACCTCCCGCCGAGCTGACCATCGTTCCGGTGGCCAGCGTGCCCGCTCTGCCCGACATCCCGGCGGGGCTGCCCTCAACCCTCCTGGAACGGCGCCCGGACATCGCCGCGGCGGAGCGCCAGATGGCCGCCGCCAACGCGCAGATCGGCGTCGCCGAGGCGGCCTTCTTTCCTACCATCACGCTGTCGGCCGATTACGGGGTCTCGGCCGCGGCGCTCAGCACCCTCTTCAACGCCGCCAGCCGGATGTGGGCGGTCGGGGCGACCC
>JBARKH010000631.1:0-5020 GCA_049801295.1 Allostellaceae bacterium
CGGCGAGCACGGTCTCGCCGGCGACCATGCGCTGGCCAAGGGCGATGAGCGGCACGTAGGGCGGCGGGATATAGATGTCGAGGCGCGAGCCGAAGCGGATGAGGCCGATACGCTCGCCGATGGTCACGCGCTGCCCCTCGTAGAGCGGGCAGACGATGCGCCGCGCCACCAGCCCCGCGATCAGCACGAAGGCGATATCAGGCCCCTCCTCCGGTGCGACGCGGACCGCCAGGCGCTCATTGTCGAGGCTCGCCTTGTCGAGGCTGGCATTGACGAACCGGCCCTTGGTATAGCGCCGCGCCGCGACCCGGCCGCCGACCGGCGCGCGCGCGACGTGGACATCGAAGAGGTTGAGGAAGATGCCGATCCGCGGCACCGGGTCGGCGCCCATCTCGAGTTCGGCCGGCGGCGGGGCCGGAGCCAGCGCGACGACGATCCCATCGGCCGGGCTGACGATCAGCCCCGGACGGGAGGGCGTCACCCGCCAGGGATCGCGAAAGAAATACGCTATCCACAGCGTCAGGATGAGCCCCGCCCAGCCCGCTGGATGCCACAGCAGGAAGAGAATCAGCGTCATCAGCGCCGCGGCGGCGATGAACTTCCAGCCGTCGGGGTGAAGCGGGGCGAGGGTTTTACGCAGCATCGCAGACTTCTTGTGACCGCTGGCAGGGGAGCGGTGCGTCCTTTGAGACGCGTCCCTCCGGGACGCTCCTCAGGATGAGGAGCGTTTGTTCATGGCATTGAAGGCTTACCTCATCCTGAGGAGACCGCGAAGCGGCCGTCTCGACCGACGCACAGCAGCGGGTCCGGGGTCAGCCGGCTTTGGCGAGGGACTGGCTCACCTGCCCTCGCGACGCCAAGCGGCGATCAGGAGGCCGATCGCCAGTAGGAGCGCGGCGAGGGCGGGAAAGAGCGGGGTTTCGCTGAAGCCGGTCACCAGATAATCGCCGTTCTGGCGAATCCCCATCCAATTGTGTCCCGATGCGGCGCGGCCCGGCGACACACGGCGAATGTCTGGCATCGTGCCATCGCCGACCCAGAATACCCCGCCGCCGCTCGCCTTCGCCACCGGACCGAGCGTGTCGGCGGTGGTGCGCACGTCGGCGAACTCGACCGGATTGAGCGGGCCGGCCGCGGCGAGCGCGGTATGAAGGCCGTCGCTGACGCGATAGAGCCCCATCTGCGCAATCGCGATGGAACCGGTGCTGCGCCCGCCAGCGTCCGGTGTCAAAGCGAGGGCTGAGGTGGTCCCGTCGGGCGCGGTTACGCTGACCGGCCGGTCGTCCGGTTCGAGCGATTGCCGGGTGACGACGAGGCGGTCGCCGTCGATCGCTGCGCGCAAATCGTTTTCCTCGAGATCGGGCTCCTTCATCAGCCAATAGGCGAGCCGGCGCAGCAGCTCGGCCTGCGGTCCGCCGCCCTCGAAACCGCGCGCCCACAGCCACATTTGGTCGGAGAGGAGCTGCGCCACCCGGCCCTTGCCGACGCGGTCGAGCACGAGGAGCGGCTCGCCATGATCGCCGCTCATGATGGTGGTGCCGTGATGGACGCGCGCCTCGACCTGACGAAACCAGCGGCCCCATGCCGGCGTCTCGCCCGGCTTGCCGGCGCCCGGCAGATGCTCGGTCACCGGGTGGCGCCGGCCGAGCGTGGTCAGCTGCGGCTTGAAACCCTCCTCATCGACGCTGCCGGTCGGCTCGGTCGGCAGGATCTCGCCGAGCGGGGTGCGGAAGAGGCTCAAAGGCGTACCGAAGCTGGGGCCCGCGGCTTCGAGAAAAGCGCCGCCATTGCGCACATAGCGCACGACATTCTCGATATAGGCCTGCGGAATGATGCCGCGCCGGCTGTAGCGGTCGAAGATGATCAGGTCGAACTCGTCGAGCTTCACGTCGAACAGCTCGCGGATCGGAAAGGCGATCAGCGACAATTCGCGGATCGGCGTGCCGTCCTGTTTTTCCGGCGGACGCAGGATCGTGAAATGCACGAGGTCGACCGAGGGATCGGATTTGAGGATGTTGCGCCACACCCGCTCGCCGGCATGCGGCTCCCCAGAAACCAGGAGCACCCGCAGGCGGTCGCGCACGCCGTTGACGACGACGACGGCGCGGTTGTTGACGAGGGTCAGCTCCTGCGGCCCCGGCTCGACCTCGAATTCGAGCACGTTCGGCCCGCCGTGATCGATCGGGATCGCCAGCTTCACGTCGCGTCCGACCGGCACCATCATCGGGTGGGGCACTCCGCCATCCTTGCGCCAGGTCAGCCGGGCCTGACGCACCGGTGCGCCCGCGGCATCCGCCTTCGGCTCGGGCAGATCGGCGACGCGGATGGTCAGCGGCACCTCCTTGCCAACCAGGCCAAAGCTCGGTGCCTGGTGGATCACGAGGCGGCGGTCGCGCTCACCCGGATGCCCGGACAAGAGCACGTGCAACGGCGCGCCGAGCTCCTGGGCGGCCACCGACGGCTCGGCGGCGGGAACGTCATGGACCTGCCCATCGGTGATCATGAGAATTGCGGCGAGCCGCTGTCGCGGGATGTCGGACATCGCGCGGCCCAATGCGGTGAACAGCTTAGTGCCATCATCACCGCTGCCGGGCTGCGGCTTGCCGGTGCGGATCACCTGCACGTCGAGATCGCGCTCGTGCTGCAACCGCTCGGTCAGCGCTTTTAGCGCCGCCTCGGTGGCGGCTCGTCGGTTGCCGATCGCTTGGCTCGGCGACTCGTCGACGACGACCACCGCGACGTCGCGCAGCGGGGTGCGCTTTTCCGCGACGAGCGACGGATTGACGAGGATCGCCAGCAGCATCGCCACCGCGGCGCCGCGCCAGAAGATGCCGCGCGCGCGGCGCCAGATCCCGAGCGCCAGCATCAACAGGGCCGCAGCGGCGAGCGCCGCGATTGCCCACCACGGCAGCAAGGGCGCCGTCGCGAGCGCATAGGCGCTGCCGCCGAGCGCCGCGATCATGGCGAGTGGTCCGCGAGCGTGCTCATTGCCCGAGCCGCTCCAGGATCGCCGGCACGTGCACCTGATCGGTCTTGTAGTTGCCGGTCAGCACGTACATGACGAGGTTGACCCCGAAACGCATCGCCATCTCGCGCTGCGCTTCGCCGCCGGGCACGCAGGCGAACGCCGGCCGGCCCTGCTCGTCGACCGCCCAGGCGCCGGCCCAATCGTTGCCGCCGACGATGACGCTCGCGACCCCGTCATTGACGCGGTCTTCGGCGGGCTCGATCCACACCTGCCCGCTGTTCCAGCGGCCGGGGAATTCGTGCAGCAGATAAAACGATTTGGTCAGCACGTGCTCGGGCGGCACCGGAACGAGCGGCGGGATCTTGACCCCGGCGACGAGGCGGCGCAGGCGGGCCTGCGAGGATGCGGCGTTGCCAAAGGGCCCCGGGGTCTCCTCGCCCGCGTCGCGGGTATCGA
Organism: Allostellaceae bacterium; assembly: GCA_049801295.1. Classification (GTDB taxonomy): domain Bacteria; phylum Pseudomonadota; class Alphaproteobacteria; order ATCC43930; family CGMCC-115725; genus DATARH01. The sequence continues at coordinate 3,425 of JBARKH010000631.1, forward strand.
ACAGGATCGTTCCACCAGTCTCGAGATAGCGATTGATGCGCTCGGCCGCGCGCGGCGAGGGCGGGGCCTGCGTCGCGGTCACCGGCCAGTAGAGCAACGGGAAAAAGATCAGCTCATCCGTTTCGATATCGACCGCCAGCGGCTCGGCGGTCTCGACCGCGGTGCGCCGGTCGAGCGTCGCGATCAAGCCCGTGAGGCCGGCGCGGCTCACCGCATCGGTGGCCGCGTCGCCGGTCTGGATATAGGCGAGGTGCAGCTCGGAGGTCGCGCGCACGACAAAGGCGTCGTCGGCCCGCGCCCCAGCGGCGGATAGCACGATTATCGCGAGCACAATTCCGGCCGCGACCCCGGCCGGCCGCCGCCGCAACAGGCCACGCAGCGCGTAGGCGATCAGGAGATCGAGGAGAGCGAGGAGGAACGCGGCCACGAGGAGCGGCGCACGGACATCGACTTCGGCGCTCTTCGTAAAGGTCTCTCGCGCCACTCCGGCGGGCAATCGGCCGATTGGATCGAGCTCGGCGACCGCGCTCGACAGATTGAGCGCGACGCGCGAATCGGCGGTGCCGTAAAACCCCGGCGGGTGAAGCGGCGATGGCTTTGCCGTGGCGATCTCCTTGCCGGAAATCGGCCGAACATTCAGCGGAGCATGCTGCAGATGGCCGAACCCGTCCAACGTCTCAACCGGCGGCAATTCGCCATTATTTGCCGCCGAGACCCCCTGGCTCATCGCCACGATCCGCCGCAGCATTTGGACGAAGAGGCCGGAAAGCGCCAGATTGGACCATTCGGCATTGGCGGTGGTGTGCACCAGGACGGTCCAGCCCTGGCCCAGTTTTTCGGCGGTCACCAGCGGGGTGCCATCGGCGAGTCGGGCCCAGCTCTTACCGGCGAGGTCGAGGTCGGGTTCGGCCAGGACCTGTCGCGCCACCGTGACATCGGCCGGTATCGCAAGCCCGGCGAACGGGCTGTCGGCAGCAAACGGGGCGAGCTTTGCCGGCGTCTCCCAGGACAGCGCGCCGCCGATCGTGCGCCCGCCGCGGCGCAGGCGGACCGGCAACAGGTGGTCGCTCTGCTCGGCCAGATGCGGCCCGGCGAAGCGCAGGAGGATCCCGCCGGCTTCGATCCACTGCTTGACGCTGGCTTCTTCCGCGGGCAAGTCCGGGCCGGCATCGGAATAGATCAGCACCGCAATTTTGCGCTTTAAGAGGTCCGTGGTGCGGCCGCGGCGGATTTCGCTGAACGGGGCGAGCGCGCGTTCGAGATAGAAATTCTCGCTGAGGAGCGGCTGTCCGGCGGTGTTCGGGGAAGCTGCGATGCCGACCGGCCGGCGCCGCCAGCGCTCGTCGACGAGCAACACCGCTCCCGCCGATTCTTCGCCCTCGACGTCGATCCTGGTGACCCGGTTGCGCAGCTCGGTCGGCAATGACAGCTTGACCGCGACACTCTTGTCATCGGGCGCGATGGTCGCCGTCTCGCGTGCCAGTAAGGCGCCATCTTCGCCGCTCGCCCGCACCGCGATCGGGCGCGGCACCGATGCCGGCAGCGAGCGCACGACGACCCCGAGATCCTTCGCCGCCAGCCCGCCCGGGGCGGCAT
>JBARKH010000632.1:0-4029 GCA_049801295.1 Allostellaceae bacterium
TTCCACGTGCAGGCGCTCGTCACCGTGGTCGATGCGCCGGGCGGCGCCGGCAACCTCGCGGGAACCCCCGAGGCGCGCCAGCAGGTCGCGCTCGCCGACCGCATCGTGCTGACGAAGACCGACCGCGCCGACCGGGCGACGATCGCGGCGTTGACCGGGCGGATTCGCGAGTTGACCGCAGCCCCCATCGCCACCGCCGCGCATGGCGTGATCGCGCCCGGCTTCCTCCTCGATGAAGGCCTCGATTTGCCGCTGCGCCCCACCCAGCACGACCACGCGCACGCCCATTCGCACGGGATCGACAGCTTTGCCCTCTTCTTCGCCGAGCCCTTGCCCTGGCCGGTCTTCGAGCAGGCGATGGCGGTGTTGATCGCGCTGCGCGGTCCCGATCTGTTGCGCGTCAAGGGCCTCGTCGCGGTCGAGGGGGTGCACGGGCCGGTCGGCATTCAGGCGGTGCAGCATGTCGCTCACCGCCCGGTCGAGCTCGAGGATTGGCCCGATGCGGACCACCGCTCGCGCCTCGTCTTCATTACCCGCAATCTCGGGCGCCCTGAGGTCGAGCAACTCTTCGCCGCGATTGCCGAGATCGGGACCGCCCGCGGCCCGGCGTCGCCCGCCGCGCCGGGGTGAACCGGTTCAGGCGGTCAGAATTTCGAGGACGTGTCCGTTCGGATCCTCGAAGTAGACGCCGCGGCCGCCGCGCCGGTGATTGATCTCCCGGTCGCTGCGCGAGCGCGGCCCGCTGCCATAGGGGATCCCCGCCTCCTTGACACGGCCGAAGATCGCGTCGAATTCGCCCTCGCTCACCTTGAAGGCGTAGTGATGCATGTCGAATTGGCCGCGTTCGTCGAAATCGAGGGTCAGCGCCTCATTGACCTGTACGGGCGCGAAATGGGAATGCGGCCCGTTGTAATGAAGCCCGAAAATCCGCGCGAAGAACTCGGCCGAGGCGACCTTGTCATGCGAGGGCACGATGGTGTGATCGAGTACGATAGCCATAACAACCTCCGCAAGCGATCACCCGGGAGATGGGGTGCGGTGCGACGCGTCACAATATCGCGGATTGGGATCGTACCCAAGGGGCGCTCAAGGAGACGCGATCGAGCGCCTTGAGACGCGGCACGCCATACGGTATCGACATAGCCATGCTTCCGAAGGAACCGCCCATATGAGGGTGGGCATCGTCTCCGACATTCATTGCAACGCCGCCGGCCTCACGCAGGCGCTCGCGTTGATGGGCGACATCGACGAGCTGATCTGCCTCGGCGACAGCATCTACGAATACCGTTTTTCGAACGAGGTCGTGTGCCTCTTGAAGGAACACCAGGCGCAGGTGATCGTCGGCAATCACGAGGAGCAGTTCTTCGGGCCCCACGGCGCCCGCGCCCGGGCTCGCGACGGGATCGACCCGGCGCTCGCCGAATGGCTCGCCAGCCGGCCCCACCGCGCCGAGCTGACGATCGGCGGGAAGCGCCTTCTCTTGGTGCATTCGACGCCGTGGGAGCCGCGCGGCACCTATGTTCACCCGCAAAGTGCGCTCCTCGCCCGCTTTGCCGAGGCGGAAGCCGATTTCGTGCTCTACGGGCATACCCACCAGCAGGTCGTCCGCCGCTTCGGCCCGGTCGTGGTGATCAACCCCGGCTCGGCCGGCGAGGCGCGCGACACCGCCAACCGCTTTCAGTTGAGCTGCGCCGTCCTCGACACGGCAACGGAAGAAGTCCAGCTGATCGATTTCGCCGACCCGCGATGACCGCTCTCGAACGCTATTTCGAGGACTACACGCCGGGCGCGGTCTTCACCTCGGGCGCGATCACTGTTAGCGAAACCGAGATCATCGACTTCGCGCGGCGGTACGACCCGCAGCCGATGCACACCGACCCCGAGGCCGCCGCCAGCGGCCGGTTCGGCGGCCTCATCGCCAGCGGCTGGCATACCGCTTCCTTAATGATGCAGCTCTTCGCCACCCATTTCCTCTCGCCTGCGTCGAGCGTTGCCTCGCCCGGGATCGACGAACTGCGCTGGCTCCAGCCGGTGCGCCCAGGCGACCGGCTGAGCCTCAGGGTCAGCGTCCTCGAGGCGCGCCGCTCGCGCTCGCGGCCAGATGAGGGGGTGGTGCGCAGCTTCATCGAAGTCCTGAACCAGGAGGGCGCGGTGGTGATGAGCCTCAAGCCCATCAGCCTTATCGCCTGCCGCCCGCGATAGCGTGCCAGGAATGTCCCTTCAGGCCGATCCACCACGCGTTTCCCTCATTTGATCTCGGCAATCTGCCGCAAGACCGGCTTACCCAACTTCAAGTCGGGGATGGGGGGCGGATCGGGCGCTTAGAATGGGTGGAGGCGCGCGATGCCCTTCGTCGACGACCCTGGCTGGCGGGGCCATGATCGCATGAGCGCCCAGAGCCGTGCGGACGTGCTGCCGCGGGCGCTGGAGGCCGACCGTAGCGTTCGCGACCTCGCGGCGGGAGAAACCCTGTTCCGCCAGGGCGACCCGCCGGCGGCGATCTACCGGGTCGCGAACGGGCGGCTGCGCCTGGTGCGCCGCACCCTCGACGATCATCTGGTCATCCTGCACACGGCGCGGCGCGGCGACTTCTTTGCGGAAGCCGCGCTCTTTGCCGATGCCTATCACTGCGATGCGGTCGCGGCCGCGCCCTCCCGCGTTCTGGTCTATCCGAAGGCCGGGGTGCTGGAGGTGCTGCGCGCCGAGCCGGAGCTCGCCGAAGCCTTCATGGCCCGGCTTGCCCACCAGCTGCAGGATTTGCGGGCGCGAATGGAATTGCGCAATATCCGCTCGGCCCGGATGCGGGTACTGCAATACCTGCGGCTGCGCGCCGGGCGGCGCGGGCACACCATCGCCGTCGAGGGTGAGCTGCAAGACATCGCCGCTGAAGTCGGGATGACCCGCGAGACGCTCTATCGCACATCGGCGGCGCTCGAAGCCGACGGGTCGCTGATCCGGATGGAGGGCGCGATCGTGCTCAGAAAATCCGCCGGCGCATGATCGGGATCATACGCGATGCCGGGCGGGGCGCGTAAGCTGGGCGACGATCATTGTCCCGAAGAGGTCCCCATGCCCTCCCTTTGTAGACTCCTCGCTCTTGGTGGCGCGCTCGCCTTCGCCCTATCGGGTATCGCGCTCGCCCAAACCGCGCCGGGGCACCATCCGATGGCGATGGGCGCCGAGCCCGGCATGCACGCGGGGACGGTGACGCCGACGCTGCCCGGGCAGGACGCTTTCGGGGCGATCCAGGAGATCGTCCAGATCCTGGAGGCGGACCCGGGGACCGACTGGTCCAAGGTCAACCTTGAAGCCCTGCGCCAGCACCTGATCGACATGAACGAGGTGACCCTCAAGGCCGCGGCGGAGGCGGCACCGGTCGACGGCGGATTGGCGATCAAGGTGACCGGCAGCGGCCGCACGCTGGCCGCCATCCGACGGATGATCCCGGCGCACGCCGCCACGATCAATGGCCGCAATGGTTGGAGCGCCAAGACCGTGCCCTTGCCGAACGGCGTGCTCTTGACGGTAACCGCGGCTGATCCGAAGGAGGTCCAGCATGTTCGCGGTCTCGGGTTTATCGGGTTGTTGACAAGCGGCGAGCATCACCAGCCGCACCATCTCGCGATGGCCAAAGGCGAGTTCGCCCACGCTCATTGACGGCAGCGGGGCAACGCGGCGACCTGTCGGCGACAGAGTGAGGCGGTCGAATTTCGTTGCGACAGCGGCACAACGAGACAAGAATCATGGGTGCAGATCGGGGATCCGGTGACTAACGGCTAATATGGGGGAGACAAGGATGCGTTGCCTGACGATCGCCTTTGCCATCACCGCTGCGGTGGTGTTTGCCACATCGTTCGCGCCGCTGGCCCAGAGCGCGGCAGGCCTCGGCGCGGGACAACTGGCCGTGCCGGCGCCAAGCTCTCCGATTACGCCCGCGGCATGCCGCGGACCCGGCGGCCGTTGCCCTCCTGGCTCCCACTGGGTGTGCGGTCCTTACGGCAAGCGCTGCTGGTGCGCTCCGTGCTGAGG
>JBARKH010000633.1:0-10617 GCA_049801295.1 Allostellaceae bacterium
GTACACCGGCGGGGTACTCACGACGCCGGCGGTGGCGCCGACGCCACCCCCCACTGCCGCCCCTACGGCCGCACCAGGAGCACAGCCAATCGGGATTGTCACAATGCACCCGATAAGGGCGCCAGTGGCCGCTCCGCCCGTGCCGTCTACCACGGCATTTGCCGCGGGATCAGGAGTCTGGGCGAAAACGGGGACGCTCGCTGCCATCCCGACAATAAGTGCGATAGCGCTCATGGTTTTATTCATTAACACCTCCTCAACTTCCGGGCCCCTCATCTGTCGTTCCCGGATCAATCGATTTCGATTGTCATAGGAAAACATCGATCGAACTGCATCGATCCCAAAATTTATATTATCCTCTGTACGGGGATGTCTTGCCGAAGGTGGGATCTCCTGAGACATATCCGGGCCCGGTGGGGTCAGGACCTCACCCGGCTTCTCGCAATGGCACGCGATTTGCGCTACCCTCTTCGGCAATCTCCCTTCCGCAAAGAGGCAGGTCATGGGCATCGTCGTGGCGGTGATGGCGCAGGGCATGATGGGCGCCGGGGTCGGAAAGCGGCTCCATGAGAGCGGCGCCGAGGTCCGCACCCTGTTGAGCGGGCGCAGCGCCGAGAGCGCCGAGCGCGCCCGCGCCGCTGGAATGAAGCCAGCAGCCGACGAGAAGGCGATGCTCGAGGGCGCCGATTTCTTCCTGTCGATCCTGCCGCCGGGTGACGCTGAGAATTTGGCGCGGCGCCTTGCCCCGGCGCTCGCCGGCCTGGCCAAAAAGCCGATCTATGTCGATTGCAACGCGATCAGCCCGCAGACCGCGATGCGGGTCGCCGCGATCATCGAGCCGACCGGCGCCAAGTTTGTCGATGGCGGCATCATCGGCGGCCCGCCGCGACCGGGTTACAGCCCGGCGATCTATGCCTCGGGCGCAGCGGTCGGCGAGACCGCCGTCTTGCGCGATTGGGGGCTCGATTGGCGGGCGATCGACGGTCCGGTCGGCGCCGCGTCGGGGCTCAAGATGTCCTATGCCGGGATCACCAAGGGGACGACCGCGATCGCCGCGGCGATGCTATTGGGCGCCGAGCGGTTCGGCTGCGGCGAGGCGCTGATCGCCGAATTGTCGAAGAGCCAGCCCGACATGCTGAAGCGCATGCGTGGCAACATCCCGCGAATGTACGACAAGGCCTATCGCTGGGTCGGCGAGATGGAGGAGATCTCCGACTTCCTCGGGGCCAACCCGGCTTCGCGCGACATGTACGCGGCAATCGCCCGGCTCTACGAATTTCTCGCCGCGGCCGAAGCGGAGACGGCGCCCGGCCCCGGCAACGCGATCAAGACCCTCGACCGGGTGCTCGGAACCTGATTTTTGATGCTCAGATAAATACGCCCTTCATCCCGCCCTCGGGATAGCGCAGGCCGGCGGCGGCGCCGACCGGCACCGCCTCGGCGATGCCGGCGACTTCATCCGGGGTCAAGCGGACATCGAGCGCGGCCAGGTTCTCTTCGACCCGTTCGATGCGCTTGGTGCCCGGGATCGGGATCACATCGGGGCCTTGCGCCAGGAGCCAGGCGAGGTTGAGCTGCGCCACCGTGCAGCGCTTGTCGGCGGCGATCGCCTCGGTGCGCTCGACGAGCGCGCGGTTTTTCCCGAAATTCTCGCCCTCGAAGCGCGGGTGGCGCTTCCGCGTATCGCCCTCGGAGAGATTGGCGAAGTCGGGGATCACCCCGGCAAGAAGGCTGCGGCCGAGCGGCGAATAGGCGACAAAGGAAATGCCGAGATCGCGGGTCGTCTTGCGTGTCTCGACGGCGACCTCGCGGTAAAGGAGCGAAAATTCGCTCTGCACCGCGGCGATTGGGTGGACCGCATGGGCGCGGCGAATGCGCTCTGGCCGCGCCTCGCACAATCCGAGAAAGCGCACTTTGCCCTGTTCGACCAGCCGGCTCATCGCGCCGACCGTGTCCTCGACCGGCACGGCGGGGTCGACCCGGTGCTGGTAATAGAGGTCGATGACATCGACGCCGAGGCGCTTGAGCGAGGCTTCGCACGCCTGCTGGACGTACTCGGGCCGGCCGTTGACGCCGCCCGAGCGGCGGTCCTGGCCGAATTTGGTGGCGAGCACGATCTTGTCGCGCCGTCCCTTGGGCAGGGACGCCAGCGCCCGGCCGAGCAGTTCCTCGTTCTGCCCTAAGCCGTAGGCGTCCGAGCTGTCGAGAAAATCGACGCCCAGCTCGATCGCTTGCTGCAGGAATGGGATCGCTGCGGCATCGTCGCTCGTCCCATAGGTCCCGGACAGGGACATGCAGCCAAGCCCGATCGCCAAGACCTCCGGGCCGTTGCGGCCGATCCGGCGGCGCTCCCGTGCACCTTTATCGCCCATTTTCTTCTCCCAGAAATTCGGCGCGCACCATAACCGATCGGCGAAGCTTTGTGACAACGCCGACGAGAGGCGTATGATCCTCCCGTAATCGAAGCCCAGCGCGGGAGGCCAGCATGGCGGACAAGTTCCATGTATATGCCGGGGCGGTGCGGTCGGCCGAGGGCGGCAAGGGCGGCGTCTTTCGGCGGTCGGCCGGCGACGAGAGCTGGGAGGCGCTGACTGACGGCTTGCCCGACGGGACCGAAATCCATGTGATCACGGTCCACCCGGACAATCCCGATATCGTCTTCATCGGCACCACCAAGGGCGGCTTTCACAGCACCGATCGCGGCGGCCACTGGGCAAGGCTGGCGCTGCCCGATCCCGGCGCCGACGTGTGGTCGATCACGATCCATCCTTCGGACCGGCGCACGATCTACGCCGGCTTCGGGCCGACCGGCGTCTATCGCAGCGACGATGGCGGCGGCCATTGGAAGACGCTCGCTAATCCGGGCCTCCCTGACCGGGTCCACATGACGTTCGCCTGCCGGGTGATGAGGCTCGATGTCGATCCGGCGCGGCCCGACGACGTCTATGCCTGCATCGAAGCCAACGGCGCGATGCGGAGCCGCGACCGCGGCGAGAGTTGGGAGGATTGCACGGCTGGCCTCCTCCCCTTCACCGAGCAGGAGAAATACAAGAGCCGGATCGTCAGCCAGACCGAGATCGAAGGGATGCTCGACGGCCACGCTTTGGCGTGCAGCGCCGCGGCGCCCGGCACCGTCTTTCTCGCCAACCGCATGGGGCTCTTCCGCAGCGACGATGGCGGGGCGCGCTGGGAGGACATCGATATCGGCCGCTTTTCGCCGATGACCTACGGGCGCGACCTGCGGGTTTCGCCGCATGACCCCAAGGTGCTCTATGCCGCGCTGAGCCCGGCCTTTCGCAGCAGCGACGGCGCGATCTACAAGAGCGAAGATGTCGGCAAGACGTGGAAGCGGTTTGACCGCGGGGTGAAGGCCGAGGCGACGATGATGGGTGTCACGGCCCACCCGCGCGATCCGGAGCGGGTCTATGGCATCTCGAAGGCGGGACAAGTCTTCGGCACGCGGGACGGTGGCGAGAGTTGGGTTGAGCGCCGCCTGCCCGAGGGCGTCGGCGACTGCTACGCGATTGCCTGCGGCTGATAGCGGATTTACCAACGACAGGAGGAAACGATGGCGGGCACGACACATGTTTACGCCGGGGTGGCGGCGACGACCGGCATGACCCATAGCGGGGCGCTCGGCGGCGTCTTTCGGCAGGCGGTCGGCGACAAGGGCTGGAAGCACCTCACCAATGGCCTCAGCGAGGGCGCCGAGGTGCACGCGATCACGGTGCATCCCGGCGACAACGACACCGTCTTTGTCGGCAGCACGAAGGGGCTCTTCCGCAGCGCCAATCGCGGCGACAAGTTCGAGCGCCTGCCGCTGCCCGACGCCGAGGCGGATATCTGGTCCGTGCTGGTGCACCCCAAGGATCCGCGCCGGCTCTATGCCGGGGCGAGCCCGACCGCCGTCTACCGCAGCGACGACGGCGGCGACCATTGGAAGAAGCTGGCCGACCCGGGGCTGCCCGACCGCGTCATCATGGCCTTTGCCTGCCGGGTGATGCGCCTCGACGTCGACCCTAATTCACCCGACGACGTCTATGCGACGATCGAGGCCAACGGCGCGATGCGCAGCCGCAACGCCGGCGAGAGCTGGGAGGACTGCACCGCCGATCTGATCCGGTTCTGCGAGGAGCCGAAATATCGCAGCCGCATCGGCAGCCAGACCGAGATCGAGGGCATGCTTGACGGCCATGCGCTGGCGTGCAGCGCGGCGGCGCCCGGCACCGTCTTCCTCGCCAACCGCATGGGCCTCTTCCGCAGCGCCAACCATGGCGACACCTGGGAAGACATGGACATCGGCCGCTTCTCGCCCTTGACCTACGGGCGCGACATCCGCACGTCGCCCCATGACCCCAAGGTGCTTTATGCGGCGCTCAGCCCGGCGGCGCGCAGCACCGACGGGTCGATATATAAGAGCGAGGATGTCGGCCGGACCTGGAAGCGTTTCGACCACGACATCAAGGCCGATGCGACGATGATGGGCGTCATCGTCCATCCCAGGGATCCCAACCAGGTCTATGGCGTCTCGCGCGCCGGCCAGGTGTTCGGGACCCAAGACGGCGGCAAGACCTGGAGCGAGCACCGCCTGCCCGAGGGCGTGCGCGACACCTATTGCGTCGCCTGCGGCTGAGCCTTCATCCCCTCTCCCACCCCTCCAGGGGCGGGAGAGGGTTTTCGTCAGGCGGAGGCAGGTGTGCCGCGTTCGAGCGCCGCCGCCAGCTTGCGCGCGGCTTTCAAGAGCGGCTGCCGGTGCGTCTCGTCGATCGGCTCGCGCCCGTTGAGCGAGTTGGCGAGCTCGTCGAGGATGCTGGCAAAAAGGAAATGATGAAGATGAATTTCGGCCTCGCGCTTCTCCCCGGAGGTGCGCATGAGCCGGATCATCATGGCGTCGGCGTCGGCGCGGGCATCGAAGCTGCACTCGCGGCCAAAGCCGCCCATGTAGGCCTTGTCGGGAAAATCGATCGCGACTTCGCCCTTGTCGGTGATCGGGTGCATCGGAATTTTCCTGTCAGGTTGCAGTCGGCACGTGGGCTGCATGTGACCGGGAATCCTCGTTCCTGGCCTTGACCTGGATCAAGCTCGGCCTGAGTTGCCGCCGATCAGTCGCCGCCACACCAGGGTCAGCCCGGCAACCCCAATGCCGGCCATCACCAGGATCGCCGCCGGCGGCCCGATCCGCTCCGACAGCGCGCCGATTGCCAGGACCCCGATCGGCCCGGTGCCGATGCACATCGTCACGATGCCCATCACCCGCGACCGGGTGGTCGGCGGCGCCTCGATCAGAACAAGGCTCGTCTGCATGTTGGAAAACGCCGCGGTGCCGAGGCCGCCGATAACCAGCAGGACGAAGGCGAGCCCGTACCACGGCGACAGCGCCATCGCGATCACCCCGCCGAGAAACAAGAATGACCCTTGCAGCAAGGCACGGCTGCCGTCGAGGTGAAGCCAGCCGGCCGACAGGGCGACCCCGATGACGATGGCGCCGAGCGGCTCGGCCGCGGCGAGCGCGCCGACCAGAACCGGTGAGACGTGAAAGACATCGAGGCCGATCGGCGCGATCAGCGCCGAATAGCAAAAGCCGAACGCGTTCATGATGATCGAGACCAAGACGACGGTGCGGATCGCCGGGATGGTGCGCGCGATGGCGATCCCTTCGGCGATCTCGCGGGCGATATGGCCAAAGCGCAGCCGGCGCGGTTCCTGGCGGAATTCGAGACCGATCACGGCAGAAGCGGCCGCGAGATAAAGCGCCGTCGACAGCAGATAGGCGCCCCAGAGCCCCATGAGCTCGAACACCGCGCCGCCGCATAGCGGGCCGAGCACCCGCGCGACGCTGTTGGTCAGCGAATCGAGCGCCACCGCGGCGCCGATCCGGTCGGGCGCAACCACTTCGCCGATCATCCGCCGACGCACCGCCAGTTCGCCCGCCCAGGCGATGCCGGCGACCGCGCCGCCAAGCGCGAGGTGCCAGACCCGGATCTGCCCGGCGAGCGCGAGCCCGGCCAGCACCGCCGAAATCGTCGCATTCACCAGCAGCTGCGCCATCAGCAGCCGCTTGCGGCTGAGCACCTCGCCGATCACCCCGGCGATCGGGCCGAGAAACAGCATTGGCAGGCTGCGCGCAACAACGACGACGGCGACGAGAAAGGCCGAATGGGTCGTGTCGAAGGTGAAGATCCCGGCGACCAGCAGCTCGAGCCAGCGCATCGCATTGCCGACCGCACCGACCAGCCATAGCCTTGCATAGCCCGGTGTCGCCAGCAGCCTGCGCGGGCGGACCCGCGCCGCGATCGGCTCGGAGGTCATCTACGAGGCGGATCGCACCCAAAGGGGGCGCAATCGGCGATGGCTTCCGACGCGACGTCGGCGTCGATCTCGATCTTTTGCATCGATGTCCCCCCCCCGGCGCGGTCACCGAGAGTCTAGCGGTGGCGGCAATCACTCGGCAATTGATTGTCCGAAGCCCACTGCACCGCACCGTCGCCGGCGGGCTCAAGCGCGCCGATTCTCGCCGCGGCACTCGCCCTGTGCCGCCCAACGAAAGGGATCGAGGTAGGACTCCGCTCGTTGACCAGGACGTACCGGCATCTCAATTTGCCGGATGCCTTCGGTGAAGGATGCGGTTTGATGTCCTTCGGCGGCAGTCTTAAGGTGACTTCACGCGGGGTTCGGTTTGCCGAGAAGCCAGGAGGCCTACGCAATTGACGAGTGAGGGTGACGAGGAAGGGGTTGCCGAGCGCGAGGTAGGCGGCGAGCGCCTTCAGTGGCGATCAGCTGTGCCGGAGGAGCCGGCAACCGAGGAAGAGATCGAGCACTTCAAGGACAGCGTGCTGAACAAGCTGACGCTGGCTGTCGGCAAGGATCCATCGAACGCCACCGATCGCGATTGGTTTGTCGCCACCACGCTGTCGCTGCGCGACCGGGTGATCCATCGCTGGCTGCAGGTTGACCGCGAGAACTTCGCCCACGGCCGCAAGCGGATCTACTACCTGTCCTTCGAGTTTTTGATCGGCCGGCTGTTGAACGATGTCGCCGGAAACCTGCTGATGACCGATGTCGTTCGCCGGGCGCTGGGCGATCTTGGGGTGAATTTCGACCGGGTACGCTATGCCGAGCCCGATGCGGCGCTGGGCAATGGCGGGCTGGGGCGCCTCGCCGCGTGCTTTCTGGAGAGCATGGCGAGCCTCGGCGTCCCGGCCTATGGCTATGGGATCCGGTATGACCACGGGCTGTTTCGCCAGATCATCACGGATGGCTGGCAGCAGGAATATCCGGAAGAGTGGCTGTCGTTCCGCAACCCATGGGAATTCGAGCGGTCGGAAGTCACCTACGACATCAGCTATGGCGGCTGGGTCGAGACTGTCGCGGCGCGCGCCGGGCACCGGCGCTTCGTCTGGCATCCCGAAGAAACGATCGTAGCAGTCGCCTACGATACCCCGGTCGTCGGTTGGCGCGCCGCGCACGTCAACCCGTTGCGGCTGTGGTCGGCCCGCGCCGCCGACCCGATACGCCTCGAGGTTTTCAACCGCGGCGACCATGCCGGCGCGCTGAGCGAGCAGGTGCGCGCCGAGGCGCTCTCCAAGATCCTCTATCCGAGCGACGAAACCACTGCCGGACGCGAGCTCCGGCTGCGCCAGGAATATTTTTTTGTTGCCGCGTCGCTGCAGGACCTCGTCGAGCGGCATCGCCGCGCCTACGGCTCGCTCCACACCCTGCCGGAGCAGGCGGCCATCCAACTCAATGACACCCACCCGAGCATCGCGATCGCAGAGCTGATGCGAATTCTCGTCGATCTCCACAACATCGCGTGGGACGACGCCTGGCAGATCACCGTCGACACCTGCCGCTATACCAACCACACACTCTTGCCAGAGGCGCTCGAAAGCTGGCCGGTGGAGGTGTTCGAGCGCGTTCTGCCGCGGCATCTGCAGATCATCTACCTGATCAACGCCCGTCATCTCGAAGCGGTTGAGCGGACGCACGCGCTCGAGGCAGATGGGATTGCCGCGATTTCGCTGATCGACGAGGGCGATGGTCAGCGCGTCAAGATGGGGCACCTGGCGTTTCTGGGCTGCGGCCGCATCAACGGCGTCTCCGCGATGCACACCGAGCTAATGCGCCAGACGGTGTTTCGCGACTTCGCGGCGCTCTATCCGAACCGCATCGTCAACGTAACCAACGGCATCACCTTCCGCCGTTGGCTCTACCAGGCCAATCCGGGATTGACGCGGCTGTTGTCGGACGCCTGCGGCGAAGATATTCGCGACAACCCGGCCGCCATCGCGCGCCTCGCCGACATCGCGGACGACACCGCGCTGCATGAGCGCCTGCGCCTCGTCAAACGCGTCAACAAATTGCCGCTGGCTCGCCTGATCAAAGAGCAGCTAGGGCTCGCGGTCGATCCCGAGGCGATCTTCGATGTGCACATCAAGCGGATCCACGAGTACAAGCGCCAGTTGCTCAATCTTCTGGAGACGGTGGCCCTCTATAACGCGATGCGCGCCGAGCCGACACGGGGCTGGGTCCCGCGCGTAAAAATTTTTGCCGGCAAGGCCGCCGCCAGCTACGTCGCGGCCAAGCTCATCGTCAAGCTGGCCCACGACATCGCCGAAGTGGTCAATCGCGATCCCGTGGTGCGCGACCTCCTGAAGGTGATCTTCCTGGCGAACTACAACGTCAGCCTCGCGGAGACCATCATCCCCGCCGCCGACCTCTCCGAGCAGATCTCGACCGCGGGGATGGAAGCCTCGGGCACCGGCAACATGAAACTCGCGCTAAATGGCGCCCTGACCATCGGGACGCTCGACGGCGCCAACATCGAAATCCGCGACCGAGTCGGCGCCGACAACCTCTTCATCTTCGGCCACAACGCCGACGAGGTGGCGCAACTGCGCGGCGCGGCACTCGATGGCGGGCACACGATCGCCCCGTCGCCGGCCTTGTCCGAGGTTATCGAGATGATCGAAACCGGCGTCTTTTCGCCGGATGAGCCGGCTCGCTTCGCGATGTTGACGGACCGGCTGCGGGGGAGCGACCAGTATATGGTCGTCGCCGATTTTGACTCTTACTGGCAGGCTCAGCGCGAGGTTGACGAGCGGTGGCGCAAACCCAGTGAATGGGCAGCGGCGTGCGTTCGGAATATCGCCGGAATGGGATGGTTTTCCGCCGATCGCGCGATCGATGAATATGCCAGTTTGGTGTGGCGCGCCCGCTTCCGCTAGGCTCGGGAAACACGATGGCGGCGCAGCAGGCGCTGCGCCGCCATTATCGGCTGGTATCGGTGTCGGCTACAGACGGCGTGGGCGGCGCCGCGCGGCCTCGAGGACCCGATCGAGATTGCTCCACACCCCGTCGAGCGCCTCGGCCATCATCCGTGCGTCATGCATTGTCTCGGCCAGCAGCTCCGGGCGCTGTCTGAGAACCATCTGCGTGACCGCGAGCGATTCGTCGGCGTGACGTTCTTCGACGTGATTGGAGAAACAATCCGAGAAATAGGGCTCTTGCGCGAATTGTGGGAAGTGCACCGCGAAGCCCTCGGCGAGCGCCTTCATCCAGTCGACCGACATCACCTCGACGGCGCACCACGGGCCGAGCGAGCGCGAATAGAGCTTCTGGGCGAGCCGCACGAAATGTGCGGTTTCCGCGTCGAGATGACGGCACAGCTCCTCGGGGGCGCCGAAATCCTCGTCGTCGAGCAGGAGCTTGGCGCCGATGTTGCGGAACGCCCGCGACAATTGGTAGTGGTGGGTATCGCCGCCTGGCAGACGATCATCATCGATGAAGATCTGCAGCTTGCGCTGGCGCAGCGACGGGCTGTCGAGATGCGGCAGATAATAGACCGCAGCGCGCGTGGCGTGCATGGCCGCCTGGTACACCAAATGGATTTCGCCGAGAAACCGGGGCTCGCTGGCAACCGCGAGCGGCAATTGCGCGAGGCGCCGGAAGAACGGCATCCGCGACGGACGGTGCTTGTCCAGCAACGCCATCATCGCGTCGGGGAATTGGTCGATCGCATCAGGCGCCAGCACGCCGCCATTCTGCTCCTTGTAGGCAACGCCACTGCGCACTCCCATGCCACGATCCTCCAAAATTTGCTCATCGAGCTGGCAACAATCGACCAAATGCCGATGCCGCATAGTGGGTGACATCAGTAAACACATGATTAAGCGGCGACGCATTTGTCACTGCATGTCGCATGATCCTTTCGAGATTTCTCGCTGTGGCGGCAAGCCCCGGCGCATGTCAACTTGTGGGTAACCAAGAGGCCGCATTCTGGCCATTAAGATCTACCGGGTTCGAGGAGCCGCCGACAGATGAATGCGATCCGGTTGGGTCCGTTGGCCGGTCTGACGGCCGGCTGGCTGACGATGTTCGTGATTGGCACCGACCTGTTCGTCGTCTCCCCGCTGCTGCCGATGATCGCCGCCGATTACCGGGTATCGCCGGCAAGCGCAGGATTGTGCGTCACCGCATTTTCGCTCAGCTATATGGTCAGTGCACCGTTATTCGGTCACCTCGCGGATCGGTACGGCCGGCGGCGGATGCTGCTTTGCAGCCTGGGCGCGTTCGCCGGCGCCAACTTGTTGACCGCGGCCGCGGCGAACCTGGCTTGGC
>JBARKH010000634.1:0-31373 GCA_049801295.1 Allostellaceae bacterium
GCTCAGCACCGTGAAATTGGCGACGCCGCCGCCGAACACGGTCACGATGCCGCCGCCGCCAGCCGAGCCGCCACCAGCGGTCGCGCTGACGGCCCGACCCCCGGATACATTCAGACTGCCGACGCCGCTGGCCGCGCCGCCGCCGAGGCCGGCGCCGCTGATGGTGCCGCCGGCGAAGACCGTTACCGTACCGCCGCCGCCCGCGCTCGGTCCGCCGCTGACCAGTGTGCTGACGGCAGTACCGCCGGAGGAGATCAGCTGCGATCCGCCGCTCTCGACCGTCGCCGCGGTGGCGGAACCGCCGGACGACACGATTTCGCTGCCGCCGCTGTCGATCGTCGTGCCCATAGCCGAGCCGAGCACCGATTGGCTGCCGCCGCTATTCACTGTCGCGGCGCTGGCTAGGCCGCCGGCCGATATGACGAGGTTGCCACCGCTGTCGATTGTCGCGGTGCTGGTCAGGCCGCCCGACGATACGACGAGGTTGCCGCCGCTGGTAATCGTTGTCGCACTCGCAATGCCGCCCGAGGAGGCCGTTTGGCTACCGCCGCCCCTCACGATCGCGAAGCTGGCAGACCCGCCGCCAGAGATTATTTCGACGCCACCGCTTGTGATCGTGGCGAAATTCGTGACCCCGCCCGAGGAAACGATTTCGAGGCCGCCACTGAGCAGCTCACCGATGATCGTGCCGGCGTTGAAGACGGTACCCGCGGTCAGCCGCAGCCCTTGACCCGCTGAGTGGTTCGCCGTGATCGAGCCGTAGTTGATCAGGGTTCCGGGCATGCCCGAGATCACGACGCCGTAGCGATAGCCATAAATCGACGCCGTCGTGACGGCCGAAGAGCCGTTGGTGACGGCACCGCCGGCGGTGAGGCGCACGCCAACGCCGACGCTGCCGCTGGCCCCGATCGTGCCGAGATTTACGACCGTGCCGACGCTGCCGCTGACATCCACGCCGGTAACCGTGCCGGATATCGATGCTGTGGCCGCGTTGTTCGAGACGCTGCCGCCGGCGGGGAGGAAAACGCCGACGCCGGTGCTGCCGGTACCCTCGATCGTGCCATAGTTGATAATCGTCGCGGCGGCGTCATAGTGATTGTCTATGCCGGGGACGACCTGCACCCCGGTGTTGCCGGAGATCGTGCCATGGTTGACGACGGAGCCTGCGACGGTCGAAGCGGCGTAATACGCGTAAAGGGTGAGATTGACGCCGACGCCCGCTGAGCCCTGGGCGTCGATCGCGCCTGAGTTGACCAACGAGCCGGAGAACGCCCCCGGGTGCTGTTTATACTCTCCGACGAGCAGGTCGACACCGTGCCCGGTGGGGCCGGTCGCCACGATCGTGCCATCGCCGTAATTGACGACCGAGAGGGTGGGTCGATCGGCAAAGTTGTTCGACAAGGCACCGATGTATCGACCCGAAATGTATCCGTGGTTATGAATGACGTAGGAGTAGACGCCATCGCCAAACGGGGTTTGGCCGTTGAAGGCAACGCCACTCGCTGTGATCGTACCGTAATTGGTGGTCGTCCAGGCATAGACGCCCGTGCCGCCGCCCGAGATCAGCGCGCCCGATTGGTTAAGCACGCCGACGCCGCGATCGAGTATTACGCCGGCACCTTGAGCAAATAGAGCATTGCTGGGGGTGCCGATGATCGTACCTTCGTTGATAACATTCCACGCGTAGGCTTCGCCGATGAGGCCAGCGCCGGCATTCGTGTTCGGATCCCCGACAACCGTGCCGGTGACTGTGAATGGGTTCGACTGGGTCGTCGGGTTGTTGAGGACGATGCCGCTCACGACAGCCTCCCTGCGCCGCGCTTACTGGTGTCGGGTCTTCGCCGGATCATCCAAAGCGGCGGCTGCGCCGCTGTGGATCACTCCGCTGTTGGTGACGACGCCTCCCGATGCGAGGTAGATGCCGCTACCGACGATTCCAAAGACGGCCCCAAGTTTAGTCACGGTGCCGGCGCCGTCGTGGATTTCGATGACGGAGATGCCGGCTGTGATCCGCCCGGCGTTATTGATCGTTCCGAACTCGGTAATGCCGCCGTAAACGCCGTTGCCCGAGCTCGCCACGATCGTGCCGTTCGCGGTGATCGTCAGCTGCGAGGCATAGGTCGGATAAGAGTTGACCGACCCGAGCGTGACGGTCTGGATGATCGTCTGGTTGCTGATCGTCGACATCAGGAACCTCCGATCTTTTCGACCTGCTCGGTCCACGCGGGATCGGGCGCATTTGCCCTGGCACCGGCATCATGCCCCAAGACGGATCTCGGCGAAAGGTTTCGGGGTTCGCGACAGACGGGGTTCGGGCGGCGGGCCCGCGCCCTTGACCGGCCGGAGCCGGGTCGCGTCAATGCGCGCGCCTAGGGACCGCCTGGTTCGAGCGCCCGCCACCAGCGGTGCGGAATTTACCCTTGCCCAAGACGCCCGCAGAGACGATCCTAGGATCATGACCGCTTGGAGTCCGGGGAATATCCGTTAGAAATGTTTCCGAGGCGGGCGAAGACAGCGCCCAGTTCCGGCGCGGAAAGTCTCCTGCCGCGAAGCATCAGCGTTCCCTGGTCGACATTGCAAATTGACCTGGACGGCAGTGGTGTACCGGGACAGAGGGAGGAACCGATGAACAGCATAAGCAAATCATGGAAGAGGCTGGCTACGTCATTTGGCCTTGTCGCAGCATTTAGCCTTGGGTATATAGAGCAGTCGAAGGCGTTTACTTTGATAGAATTGGTATTATTGCCGGCCGTGCAACTTGTTGCGTCGCAATCGGCATTAATCACGGTCACCAATGTTACTCAGAACAGCGTCGAGGCGATCATCACGGTCTTTTTTGCAGACGGGAGCGTGAAAGTTCAAAAAACCGAAGCGATCGCCCGTGACTCGACGTTTACCCTTCCGGTTCATGCAGGCGCGACCGGCCCTCTGATGTTTCATGCGACCGTAGAATTAGGAACCGCGAACGCGACGGTGTCTGACGTTATGACACTTGACAAGACGAACGGCCAAATCATCGCAATTCTGCCTTTTATAAAGTTCGACACCAATTAGAAAAGGAGACATCCGCATTCGGGCCGCCCCGCGATGCCTTCTAAAGGGCATCGCCTCGCGGCGGAGGAAGACATTTCCCATCAGCGGTATGAGACGGGCTGCGGGTACCGCCATCCCCATGAAGAGTTGTTAACACCGCCTACCGGCGGCGTCGGTGACAGGGCTGCGACGGATGCGGATGTGCGTCGAATTCGCGTCGTGCTCTGGTTATCTACTCCTCTTTTCACTGGCGCCGTCATTATGGCGCTGGAGCTTGTCGCCTTCAGGTTATATGCCCCCTATTTCGGGTACTCGATTTACGTTTGGGGCAGCATGATCTCGGTAGTGATGCTCGCGCTTGCCTTGGGCTATGCACTTGGCGGTTGGGTGGCCGACCGCAGCCAAAACGATATCTCTCTTTACTGCATGCTTCTCGGCAGTGCTCTGTATCAGCTCTGCATCCTTTTCACCGTTCATTCCATGCTTCCGGCTTTCGCGCGCATGGGCGACTTCGCCGGGACGGCACTGGCCAGCTTGATTGTCTTTGCTCCACCAATGACCGCGACGGCTACTGCTTGTCCTTTCTTGATTCGTTTGCTGGCACATTCAGGTCGGATCGGATCGGTGGCGGGCAAGATTTATGCGCTTTCCACGATCGGCGGCATTGCAGGGGTTCTCTCGACAAGCTTCTTCCTGGTGCCGCGGCTCGGGACACAGATGACATTGGAAATGATCTGTCTTTTGTCCGCGATGATTGCCGCGGCGGGGTTGGCGCCGCATCTGCGTGCTGCGTTGATCGCACTCGGTTTTATCGGGGCGGCGCTGCTGTTGGTGCCGCCGCCTAGTTGGCCCGGGAACACGGTCTGGGCCGTCGACTCACCCTATAACCTGGTACGCGTGGTTCGCAACGGCAACTGGCTGTTGCTTAAACTGAATGACGAAGGTGGCGTGCATACTATACTCGACGAGCGCACCGGGTGGACGGGGCACTACTACGACGACTTCGCTCTCGGGCCGATTCTGGTGCCCGCAAAGCGCCTGCTGGTGCTCGGCCTTGGCGGCGGTGGCTCCATCGGATACACGAGGATGACTGCGCCTGAAATCGATGTGGACGCGGTGGAGATTGATCCGACAGTAGTCGAAGCAGCGACTCGCTTTTTCGGGTTGAACGTCGAGAACGGTAAACTCCACATCTATGTGGCGGATGCGCGCCCCTGGCTCGCGGGAAATCAAAGCGCTTATGACCTGGTTCACGTCGACCTTTACCAGGGTGGGCCGTACATTCCATTTTATCTTGTCACCGTCGAGTTCTTCAAATCGGTTCGCGCCCATATTTCGCCACACGGGTTGTTGATGATGAACCTGTTTGACGTAAGCGCGACGCAGGAGCTGCTGATGTCGACCGTTGCCACATTAGAACGGGTCTTTCCGTCAGTGGCGGTTCTCTCGGTTGGTCACGGGAACCACATGCTCCTAGCTTTCTCAAGGGAAGCTTCAAAAGCTTCAGTTCGCGCCCAACTTGGGAGTTTCGCGGGTGATCAGGCAGTGGAGCGCCTCGCGAAACGTGCTGAGGCACAGATCACCGATTTCGAGGTGCCGGGTGACACCGTTGTGTTTACGGACGATTTTGCACCCGTTGAAGAGATCACGCGGCGCATGTTTCACGGGAATTAGTGCACTGACTCATTCAGAAGGTATAGGCAGGCGGCTGAGGTTAGAGAAGATGGTTTCGGCCGGTTTGGTCCAGACGAATGGTTTTGAGGATTGGTTGTGCTCTCGGATGTAGCGGCGGATGGTATCTTCGAGGTCGGCGACAGATTTGAACACGCCACGCCGGATTTGTCTGCGGGTGATGATTGAGAAGAAGCCTTCGACGGCGTTGAGCCAGGATGCTGAAGTCGGGGTGAAGTGGAAGGCCGGCCACGAAGGGTCCATGAGGAGCAACTCCCGACCAATTCGCAGTCGCGGGCGCGGCGGCAGCTCGGCACCGGCAGCTGCCATTGCAGGGCGATCGAATCAGATCTGTCCCCGCAAGAATGGAACGCCGCGCCGGGGCGATGTCGAGGTCGATCGCGCTATCGATCGCGTCGGCGTCGCGATGGGCCGTGGGCGAATCGTGCGGTCTTGGCGGCGCCCAGGATATGCGGCTAGTTTATGTGCGACGCCACCCTTCGACGCATATCGCTGCCATGCTTTTTGAGCCACCCGGCCCGCGAATTCTGGACGTCGCCGAGGCGCTCGCCAAGCTTAGCGCGAGCCTGGTCGGGGATGGCGTGATCGATCAGCGAACGCTCGACCGGGCGCAACGCATTGCAGTCGAGGCCAGCGGCCGGCTCGACCATATCCTGACACAACTCGGTCTGGTCAGCGAGCGCGGCCTTGCCGAGGCGCTCGCCAAATTGCTTGCGGTCCCGCTCATGCCCGCGGCGGGCTATCCGCAAACCGCATTCTTTCCGGATCGGCTGAAGCCGAAATTTTTGCGCCGGGCGCGAGCGATGCCGATCGCGGTCAGTGACGATCGGGTGATCCTGGCGATGGCCGATCCGCTCGACAGCTTTACCCGTGATGCTGTCGCTGCTGCGCTTGGTCGGCGCGTCGATATCGCAGTGGCAGTCCCGGCGGAGCTCGATGCCGCCTTCGAGCGCCTCTACGCGGAGCCCGAAGCGGGCGATCTAGACGCCGTGCTCGATGCGACCAGTCCCGAGGATGAGCCCGGAACGGAAGACGCCGAGCGCCTCAAGGACCTCGCCAGCGAGGCTCCGGTGATCAGGCTGGTCAACCAGTTGATTGCGCGTGCCGTCGAAACCCACGCCTCCGACGTCCATTTGGAGCCGTTTCCCGACGGGCTGCGCGTGCGCTATCGCTATGACGGCGTATTGCACGAGGTCGAGCCGCCGCCGGTGCGGCTGCAGGCGGCGATCATCTCGCGTGTAAAGATCATGGCGCGCCTCGATATCGCCGAGCGCAGACTGCCACAGGACGGCCGCATCAAGCTTACGGTGCGCGGTCACGACATCGATTTCCGGGTCTCCACCATTCCCTCGCTGCACGGCGAGACCGTCGTGCTCCGCGTGCTCGACCGCACCGCCGTGGAATTTGATTACGACAAACTGGGCTTTGCCTCGGGAATCCGGGACGGCATCGAACGCTGCCTTGATTTGTCGAACGGGATGGTGCTGGTCACCGGGCCAACCGGCAGTGGCAAGACGACGACGCTCTATACGGGTCTCCTGCGGCTCAACACGATCGCCCGCAAGATTGTCACCGTCGAAGACCCGATCGAATATCAGCTGACCGGGATCAACCAGATCCAGGTCAGGCCGCAAATCAA
Source organism: Allostellaceae bacterium (assembly GCA_049801295.1). Taxonomy (GTDB): domain Bacteria; phylum Pseudomonadota; class Alphaproteobacteria; order ATCC43930; family CGMCC-115725; genus DATARH01. The sequence goes on from JBARKH010000634.1 coordinate 6,365, forward strand.
CCTGAACTTCGCCAACCTATTACGTTCGATCCTGCGGCAGGATCCCGACATCATCATGATCGGCGAGATCCGCGACCTCGAGACCGCGCAGATCGCGGTGCAGGCGGCGCTGACCGGGCATCTTGTGCTGTCGACATTGCACACCAACTCGGCCGCCGCGACGGTAACGCGGCTGCGCGACATGGGCCTGGAAGATTATCTCTTGACGGCGACCTTGAGGGGCGTATTGGCGCAGCGCCTGGTGCGCCGGTTGTGTCCCGTCTGCAAGGCGCCCGCGGAGGTATCCGCCGCGCTGATCGAGCGCTTCGACCTCGAGCGACTGGCCGGATCGCGGCCGATCGAGCTCTTCCACGCGGTCGGCTGCCCGGAATGTCGCGGCACCGGTTATCGCGGGCGGCGCGCGATCGGCGAGTTGCTCTTGCCAAGCCGGACGATCGATCGACTGATCTTCGAGCGCGCCGACGATATGGCGATCGAGCGGGCCGCGATTGCCGATGGCATGGTGCCGCTCTTTGACAGCGGCCTCGTTGCCGCGCTCGAAGGGGATACCACGATCGAGGAAGTCGTGCGCTGCATCCGGAGCGAAGCGTGAACCCCAAAAGGAGAGAGGCCGCCCGAGGCCTCGCGCAACCAGCGGGTAATTTCGCGGGAGAGGTTACCGTGAGAGGTCAGCCCGATTAGACACACCCGGTTAAACACACCCTGTAAAACACAACTGGCGAACCCTAGCGCCTGTTGGACCCTCGAAGGCTGCGGCTCGCCCCCATCTTGAGCGGTCCCAGGAAAGGAGCTATGGATACCGCAGAATTCGCGCACCGTATGTGATCGCGACGGCTTAGTCGGTGAGAGATCAGGATGCTGGAGTTCCGCTGGTCGGCCGTCGATAACGGCGGCGACGTTGTCAGCGGCGTCATGGTAGCGGCTGAGCGGACGAGCGTTGTCGAACGGCTACAGCGCCAGGGTCAGATCGTACTGCGGGTAGACCCGGCCGACCGGCGTCGTATGGTTGGCGAACTGCTTCGCCTCGAACTCGGTGCGGCACGCGGCATCGACAAGACCGCGCTTAGCGAAGTCAGCCGCGAACTCGCCATAATGCTCGCGGCGGGCCAGGATCTCGATCGAGCCTTGCGGTTCGTGGTGGAGAACACGCGCAGTGCTCGCGCCCGCTCAATTCTCGCCACTGTCCGCGACAAGGTGCGCGCCGGCAGTTCGCTGGCCACCGCCCTTGCCGCCGAGCCGCACAGCTTCTCCAAGCTCTATGTCGGGCTGATCCGGGCCGGCGAGGCCGGCGGGTCGTTGTCGGTTACGTTGGAACGAATCGCCACGCTCCTCGAACGCGAGCGCAATCTCAGCGCCAGCCTGCGCTCGGCCATGGTCTATCCGGCCCTGCTGGTCGTCGCGGCGATCGGTTCGGTAGTGCTCCTGCTTGAATATGTGCTGCCGCAATTCACCCCGATCTTCGAGCAGGCCGGCGCTAAGCTCCCGGCCTCGACCCGCATGCTGATGGCGGTCGGCACGGGGGTCGGCGAATGGGGCCCGTGGCTCCTGCTTGGGCTGTTGGTATTTGCCCTTCTCGCCCGCCGTTTGTTGGCGGAACCGGATTACCGGATCAAATTTGATCGCCTCCTCTTAGCGTTGCCGATCGTCGGCAAACTGCTGCGTGAGACGCTCGCGGCCCGGCTGACCCGGACCCTCGGCAGCCTCTTGTTGAACGGGGTTCCACTGATCGCAGCGCTCGACATTGCCAAGGACGCTCTCGGAAACCTCGCTGCCGCGGCGGCAGTCGAGGCTGCCGCGCTTGCGACCAAGAGCGGTGCCGGCGTGGCCCGGCCGCTGGCCGAATCGGGCATCTTCCCGGCGCGGACGATCCATCTATTGCAACTCGGGGAAGAGGCCGCCCAGCTTTCGGCGATGGCTCTCAAAGCCGCCGACATCCACGATGCGCAGGCGCAACTGATGATGCAGCGGCTGGTGGCGTTGACCGTGCCAATTATCACAATTGTCATGGGTCTTGTTGTTGCAGGCATCGTCGGCTCTTTGCTGACGGCGATGCTGAGCCTCAATGATCTCGCGGTGTAACGCGCACCCGCCACAGCCGGCGGCCGGCCCAGCCGGGTTCACGCTGCTTGAAATCCTCGTGATGCTGGCGATCGTGGGGTTCGCGCTGGTCCTCGTGGTCGGCTATCGGCCACCGTGGAGCCGGGGCTTCACCGTCGACACGATCGCGGCCGAGCTGAGCTCCGAGTTGCGGCTGGTGCGTTCGCAGGCGATCGTCGAAAATCGACCGGTTGCGCTGGAACTTGACGTCAAGGGGCATCGTTATCGCGGCGGTTCGTCAGCGCCACGGCCGCTACCCGCTTCGTTGTCGATCCAATTGTTGACGATCGCGGGCCAGCGCGAAGGCGCGGACGTCGGTTCCATCCGCTTCAATCCCGACGGCAGCTCGACGGGCGGCCGGATCGTGCTGGCCGAAGGCCCGCGGCGGGTTGCCATCGGCGTGGATTGGCTCACCGGCAGGGTCAGCGTCTCCGATGTCCAATGAGCGCACCGACGGCTTCACCTTGCTTGAGGTCATTGTCGCGCTCGCCATCGCCGCGCTGGCGCTGATCGTGTTGTTTCGGGCAGGCAGCGACGGGCTATTCGCGGTCGATACCGCCACGCGGGCCGAGGAAGCCGTCGAGCGCGCGCAATCGCATCTCGCCGCCATCGGACACGATGTCGCCCTGCTGCTAGGGGAAACTGCGGGAGACGACGGCGGCGGCTACCATTGGCGTCTGCGCATCAATCCGGTGGCGAGCTGGCCGGCGCAGCTGGCGGACCCTTTAGCGCCGCCTACCACCACCACATTGTTCGATGTTGAAGTCGCCATTTCCTGGTCCGGGCGGGGTCGCGACCACGCAGTTGTCCTCGACACGCGGCGCATCGGCGCTACAGCGGCCACTCGATGAAGAATGCCAGCGCTCGTGACCGCCAGAGCGGCTTAACGCTGCTCGAACTGCTCGTCGCCCTGGTCATTCTCGGCTTTCTGATGGTCGGACTGATCCAGGGCGTGCACGCCGGGCTTGCCCTGCGTCACGCGCAGACCCAGCGTCTCGGCCGCACCGCGGAACTCGACGCTGCGATGCGCCTCTTGCGCGGCATGTTGGCCCGGCTGCCGGCGGCACCGGCAGGCCGCCGAGCAGTCGCGAGCGCGAATGCAGCTGATACGAGGTTCAAAGGCGCAGCCGACCGCGTGAGGTTTGTCGGACGTATGCCGACCGGACTTGGCACAACTCGTCGCGCCGATATTAAGCTCTATGTTCAGAACCAGCGTCTCGTCCTGTCCTGGGCACCGCATTACCATGAGCGGCTGCTCGGGCAGCCGCCAATGCCAACGACGACAATCTTGCTCTACGGTGTATCGCGGCTCGACTTGCGCTACTGGGGTTCGCTTGCGCCGGACGAGCCGCCGGGTTGGCTGCCCCGGTGGGAAAATCACGCCGCTCCCCAACTCATTCGCCTGCGGCTGAGCTTCGTGAAGGGCGATCCTCGCCGCTGGCCGGACCTGATCACGGTGTCGGGGTTGTGACGCCGAATTCGGCTCGAGAAATTGGCATCGGCGAGCGCGGCTCGTGCGCCCGCCGATGCTTGGTAAGCCGGCGCCCCAACCGGCGTGATATCCTACGTTGACTATAGGCTAGTGGTGATGATGGCCTTCATCGTGGTCGTCGTCAGCGATGCCGCAGCTGTCATTTTCATGGTCATGCGCGTAAACGGCGACGCATCCGGCATTGCCCCCGCAAATCCCGGCGCTGACGCCTGTGGTGTCACCGCCTAAGCCGACAACGCTGAGAGGCGCCACCTGCGGTACAAAGATGTGGTTTTTCTTGCAATCGGCCGCGACTGAGTGGGAACCGCTCCCTTGTGGGATCGTCTCAATCAGCACACTGGTACTGTCGATGACACCGAGCGCCGCCCCGCCAATCTGTCTCGACGAGCCGGTGTAGTAACGCTGGTCACCGGGATTGAACCAGACCTCGTCGGAGCCGGTAATGCCGCCGATGTTGGCGTAGTTCTTGGTTTTGGCGTTGATGACAAGCGTTGTGGTGTCGCTCGGATTGTTCCCCGGGGTGCACCCTAAGAGGAGATTGCTGTTGGGGCCGACCGTGGCTCCGTTAGGTCCGCATGCATGCAGCGGGACGACGCCGGTATTGCTGGTCGGGTCGAATGCCCCCAGCACCGCCGTCGGCTTTGTCAGCGTCGTCGGATCGATGACCAGCATTCCGCCGTCGCAAGTGATCGGACCAGCAGTTGAGTCAAAGTTGCACCCGGTCGGGTTGTTCGCGATGACCGGGATCGACACGTAGAAGCGCTGGGTCACCGGTTCCCAGGTCGGCTGCTCCAACGAAAGACCAAAGCCGGTCGGAATGATCGTCGGGTCGACCGTCACCTTTGTGATGATGGCAACCGCGCTGCCATGGGCGTCGCCATTTGCCGCAAACATCGTAGCAAAGGGCGGGTCTTCGGCATTGTTGGCCGCGATCAGCAAGGTGCCGTCGTCGGTCAAGGCCATCTCGTCGACGCGCGTCGTCCCCCCCGTACTGATTGATTGTTTTTGGGCTGATGCGGTCGGCACATCAAGATCGAATACCTTGAGCGTGCTGTCTCCGTCACCGGCGTACAACCACCGGCCGTGCGTGACGACACCATCGGGGCCGGAATGATTGTTGTCCACGGCGGTGCCTTTGAGCACAACCCCGACGAACGCGGGTAGCGTTCTTTCGAAGCTGCTGTGCCGGGTGTCGATAATGTCGATGCCGGAGTTCGAGCGGTCGGCGAGGTAGTACTCGCCTCGTTGCGGATTGACCCAGCTGATGTCGAACGACCGCAGAGGGTTACCCGGGATCTGTACCGCCGTCAGACACTTGGTTTCGGTTGACGTCGGCGCCCCAGGGCCGGTGCACGGACCGGCGAGCGCGACGCCGGCCGACGCAATTAAGACGACGACGGCTGCCGCCCCTAATCCCGAGGCTCGCCAACATTCAGCATGCTTTGACATTTATACCCTCCCGCATCTTCTTAGACGTTACGCGTTGCCATTAAACCTCTGGTTTCTAAGCGGGTAAGTAAAATATTGTAAGCATTTGTAAACCTAGGGAGGGAGGAATGAGACATTCGCTGGCATCCGAAGGGTCGCCGAAGCCGAATGGCCGGAGAAGCCGGACCAAGGCCACCCAGTCGCCCTCTTTCCTCCGCTGGTCATTTTCAGTACGATGACCGAGGGTGGCCGGCTGGTTTGCGGGGCGACGTCGGTGCTTACGCAGCGCGGCGAGTCGCGGTTGTTGCGTCAGGTGGGGGGCTGGCCGATAGTCGTTGTTTTCGTCATTCCGGTGCATGCTCCTCGGGGAGGCTGACCGGCCGAAGCCGCGGGCAGCGGCATCGTCGGAGCGATGAATCCCGCGGCGGAAGCAGCTCATGGATCAGATAAAATCGAGCGTAATGTGATCAGCTCCATCTTGGCTTGGTGGCTCGGACAACTCGCCGACCTGCTCCCCGCGAGGCTGCGGCGTTCAGCTGCGACGAGTGACGCGCTGGTGATTGCCCCGATTGGACCGCTCGACCATGCCGGCGCCATCACAGTCGCACTCCGCCGGAACGGCGAGGTGGCGCAGCTCGGCGAGTTTGCGCTCCATGCCGCTGAGCTCAGCGACCTGCCGCGATCATCCAACTGGCCGGCGGTGCTCCGGCTGACAAGAACGGATGTGTTGGAAAAAACCCTGATTTTGCCGCTCGCGGCTCAGGCCGACCTCAATCAGGTTTTGGCGTTCGAAATGGGCCTGGAAACCCCTTTCGAGCCCGAGGATCTGTATTGGAACCACCGGGTCGAGACGGTGGACCGGCAGCACGGGCGGCTGGTCGTGCGCCTGATGCTGCTGCCCAAGGCCACTCTTGGGCCGTTGCTGTCAACCCTCGCGCAGGTCGGAATCCTGCCGCGATGGGTGGAGGTCTCGGAGGGTCGCGAGGTCTGGCCGGTTCTCCCGCTCGACGGCGAGGGCGCGCGGCCGCAACATCGATCGCGCCGCTTGTTCTGGCCCGCGGCAGTCTGCTGTGGCCTGCTGGCGTTCGGAGTCATCGCGACCCCGTTTGTGCGCCAGGCGGCGGAATTGGCGGCGCTTGATCGGCAGGTTGCGGCCGGCCGATCCGCCGCCGCGCAAGCCCAACGGTTACGCGATGAGATCGATCAGCTCTCGGGTAGCGCGGAACTTGTCAAGCGAGAGCTAGGCAAGGCGGGCCGGCCGCTCGAGGTATTGGCGAGCGTCACCCGGGTCCTGCCGGACGACACCTATCTTACCGAGATTGGGCTGCGGCAGCGCAAATTGACGCTGAGCGGCCGGTCGGCCGGTGCCGCCCGCTTGATCGGTGCGCTTGCGGCTGATGGGTTCCGCAACCCGACCTTCGCCGCCCCGGTCACCCGACTCGAGGCGCTGCACGCCGAGGTCTTCTCGATCATTGCGGAGGTCGCGCCATCGCCGTGAACGCTAACCTGCCAACCGGCTGGCAAGGTAGGGCTCTGGCTTTGCTCATATTGCTGGTCGCTCTTACGATCGTGTATCTCGTGGTGGCGGCTCCTCTGCTCGACCTCTACCACGGGCGTGCGGCAAGCATCGCAAGCCATCGCGCGCTTCTGGTGAAGCTCGGCGCAATCGCGGCTGAGCTCCCCGTCCTCCGTACGCACGTCGCGGATCTGCGCGTTGCCGCGGACAGCCACAATCTGACGCTGGAAGGCGCCAGTGATGCGATCGCATCGGCCACCCTGCAGGGCCATATCGAGCAGTTCGCCGCCGCGAGCGGGGTAACGGTCGGCAGCACGGAAATCCTTCCGATAGACACCGAGGGCGAGTATCATCGGGTCGGCCTGCGCATGCTGATCAGCGGCTCCTACGAGAGCATGATGAAGCTGCTCGCCACGATCGAAACGGCGACCCCCCCGCTTGTCCTCGACGGTTTGCAGATCCACAGCCTGATGCGGCGCGCGGGTACGTCAAAGGCCCTGGGGCTGGATGCTAGCCTCGAGGTCTCCGGCTTCCGAGCGAACGAAATCGGTTCTATCGCAAAGCCATGATTGATCGGGGAGTGCTTTTGCTGGTCGGCGGGTGCGTATTGTTCGCTGCTATCATCGTCGCCGAGCTCTCTGGCAGCGGCGATGATGCTCCCGCGACCAAGCCTCCGAGCCGGGCCGAGGATGCGCCTGCCGCGGGACCAGGCCCGGCCGCGCCGCTCGACACGCTCCTCGCCACTACCCTTGCCCGGCCGCTCTTCGATGCGACACGACGACCGTCGCGGAGCGGCGGTGAGTCCGTCTCCGCCATTACCGATAAGAGGCTCGCCGGAATTGTCATAGAACCAGGCCAGCGTCTCGCCATCTTCGCCGTCGACGGGGCGAAGCCCCTTGCCCTCTCCGAAGGCGAAACGGTGGACGGTTGGCGAATAGAGAGCATCACGCCGCGCGAGGTCTCCTTACGAGGGCCGAACGGGACAGAAACCTTTCAGCCGAAGTTGGATCCGAAACGGGTGTTCCCAACTCCCGCTCAACCACCGGTCAATCCGACGGCGCCAGGAGCCGCTCAACCCGCCGTTCCACCTGTCGCCGCAGCGCCGCGGCGCGGCGCCTTGCCGGGGCCGGCTGCGGTACCGCGACCGGGATCGACCCGGCGAGGTCACGATCAATGACGGCGCGGTCCACCGGAATCTTCCTCGGCTGTAGTTTCGCCCTATCGATGCTTCTAGTCGGATGCGAAGCGCTGCCCCCGCTCGGGCTCACCCCGCTCGGCGGACCGTCCAAGCTGCAGGCCGCACCGCCGCGGGTGAACAGCACGATTCCGGTCGGCACCAACCGAACGGCCGCGTTCGAGGATCGCCGTTCTCCGACAATGCCGGTGGTCGCGACAAGCTCACCGGTAAACCCGGCCGAGCCGGTTGGCGACGTCACGCTCAATTTCGTCGACACCGACATTCGCGAGATCGCTCGCGTCATTCTCGGTACGACATTGAAGCTCAACTACACGATCGATCCGAATGTGCACGGCACCGCGACACTCGACACCGGCCAGCCGATGGCTCGCGCAGCGTTGCTACCGGCGCTCGAGGCGGTGTTGAACCAGAATGGCGCTACGCTGGTCCAACGGGGTGGGCTCTATGCGGTCGTACCGATCGGAACCGCGACGGCGACGAACGCGGTCAGCGACGCAGGCGTCTCAGGTAGCGGCGCGCAGGTTGTCCCATTACGCTACGCCTCAGCCAGCGACCTGGCTAAGCTGCTGCAGCCTTATGTCGCCGAAGCCGGCAAATTAACCGCCGACCCGGGACGCAACGCGCTGATCCTCAGCGGTGACATGGCAGCCCGCCAAGCCATGATCGGGCTCATTCGCGCGTTTGACGTCGATGTTCTCTCCGGCCAGTCGTTGGCGATCTTTCCCGTAGAGGGCGATGTCGCGTCCTCGGTAGCCGGACTGGAGAAGGCGCTCCACGCCGAACACGAGGGTCCCTCGGGCGGTTTGGTGCGGGTCGTACCACTGCCGCGCGTCAATGCGGTTCTCGTGGCCGCCTCGCAGCCGAGCTACATCGACGCGGCGCGGCGTTTCTTCAGACTGACGCGCCGGGCCGAAAGCGCGACGGCGCGCACGTGGCACGTCTATTACGTGCAGAACGGTCAAAGTTCTGATCTGGCAATTCTGCTGCAGCGTGCCTTCACCCCGGATCACGTCACAGCCACGGAGCCGGGAAGCGTTGCGCCGGGCGCGCAACCGGTGACGATGGGGGCTGGGCTCGGCTTCGAGACCGGAGCGCTCGGCGGGCCTGCGCACGGTGGTGCGCTGGGTGCGACCGGAATCGCCACCAACCCGGCCCCCGCAAGTGGTTCCGCCCCGGCGACTGCCGGCTCGCCTCTGGGGAGTGCAGCCACGACCCCGCCCTCATCACCGCCGACCGAGCCATTATCAACCGAAAGCGGTGCCGCCGAGGGCGAGGTAAATCGCATTCGCATCATTGCCAACCGTCGCAACAATGCATTGCTGATTTATGCCACGCCGAGCGAGTATTCGGTCATTGATGGGATGCTGCGGAAGATCGACATCACTCCGCTCCAGGTGTTGATCGACGCGACCATCGCCGAGGTCACGTTAAACGACCAATTGGCGTACGGGACACAGTTTTTCCTCGGAGGCAAGCTTGCGGGCATCCTCACGACCGGTGGCCCGGCCGCTCCCACATCGACGGTCCCAGGCGCGGCGGCCGGGCCAACTCCAACGGTAATTACCGTCGGCGGCATCCCGACCACTTTGGGGAGCAATTTCCCCGGTTTCGTTCTCGCCAACGGCGCCCGCGAGGTGCTGAATGCGCTGTCCTCCGTCACGACGGTGAAAATCCTGTCGTCGCCGCGGGTCATGGTGTTGGACAACGAACCGGCCCACCTCCAGGTAGGTCAGCAGGTGCCGATCCTGACGGGCACCGCAGTCAGCACGCTGACTACCGGCGCACCGGTCGTCAACAGCATCGATTATCACTCTACCGGGGTGATCATGCAGGTGACGCCGCACATCAACACGGGTGGCTTGGTGACCCTCGATGTTGCTCAGGAAGTCAGCGATGTCGCCACGCCGGCAGCCAACACGGCTACTGGCTCGCCAACCTTCGACGACCGGATTGTCCGCACCCGCGTGGCAGTCCAAGACGGCCAAACAGTAGCGCTCGCGGGCCTTATTCGCGACAACTCGCAGCAGGGTAACAGCGGGATCCCGTTCCTGAAGGATGTCCCGGTGGTCGGCACTCTGTTCTCCTCGCAAAACAACACGCGGGCACGCACCGAACTCGTCGTGCTGATCACGCCCCGCGTCGTGCAAAACCAGGAAGACGCGCGCGCCTTGACGGAAGACCTTCGCAATCAATTGATCAATGCCGCCTTGATCCCGCAGGAGCTTTCACACCAACCGATTCGAGGTCGCGACAATCCGAACGGACTGTAACGGATGAGCGGCTTGCGCCTCCCGACACGCATGTATCAACGAGACGGTGGTTTTGCCCTGATCGTCGTGCTGTGGACGCTGGTGCTCATTGCCTTCATCGTTACCCATATAGCGGCTAGTGGCAGGATCGAGAGCCGGATCGCAGGCAACCTCGTCGCCAACGCTGTAACGGCCGCGGCGGCGGACGGAGCGGTCTTTCAGACGATCTTCAAGCTGACGGATCCCCGCCCGGATCACCGCTGGGTGCCGGACGGTACGACGCACGAACTCGCGATCGGCGACTGCCACTCGGTGGTCGGGGTTTCGGACGACGCCGGTCGGATCAATCCTAGCCTCGCCTCGCCAGCAATTCTCGAGGCGCTGTTGCGTGCCACGGGCAGCGATCCCGGCAGCGCGCGGCGTCTGGCATCGGCCATCGGTGAATGGGTCGGCACCCCGGGGAGTGCCCAAGGACAAGAAGCGTTGCTGGCGGAGTATCGTGGTGCCGGGCTTGATTATGCTCCTCCAGGCGAGCCACTCGAAACCATTGGCGAACTCCGCCGAGTGCTCGGGATGACGCCACCCGTGTTCGATGCGATCCGGCCGCACCTGTCACTCTTCGCGCCAGCGGAGCCGAACATGGCGCAAGCCGACCCGGTAGTAAAAGCCGCCATGGCGGCGCTGGGACGATCGGCTGCGGCCGCACCCCCCCTGGCCTCGCAGCAGTCGAACGTTTTCACGGCTCGGATCACGGTGATTGCGCGAGGTCCCGGTAACGCCCAGGCGACGCGCACCGCCATCGCCAGGATCACGCCGGGATCAGGAGCCTATACCGTCCTTGCCTGGAACAGCGGTAACAACTGAGCGGCGAGCCACCGCTCATTCGTTGTAGATCGGCGCATCGTTGCCGGTTCCTCCCGGCTGGCCCGTCGGGCCGAGCGAATACAGATCGTAATCGTGCCCCGGCCGTTGGCTCGGGGTACGGTACAGATAGGGATGACTCCAGGGATCTTCCGGCAGCTTGTTGCCTTTGAGATAAGGCCCGTCCCACCGTTTGACGCCGGGCGGCCGGGTGATCAGGCTCTGCAGACCCTGCTCCGTCGTCGGATAGGTGCCGACATCGAGCTTGTAATTATCCAGTTGCGCGCCCAGACGTTCGACTTCGATCCGGGCGATCTTCTCCTTGGCGGTGCCAAACTGTCGCATAACCGCCGGGGCGACGAGGCCAACCAGCAGCCCGAGGATGGCAAGGACGACAAGCAACTCCAGAAGCGTGAAGCCGCTCTCGGCGTTGCCGCGCTCATCGCCTGGTTCGATCAGTCGGTCGGACAGAAACGTCATTTTCTCCCACGCATCTTAACGGCCGTCTTAGGCATTCGCGAATATTCGGCACAGCCTTCCACGATGTTGCACGATACCGTGATGTCCATCGATCACGCCAGCGCGAGAGCGGCGGCCATAAATGGAGAGGGATGCTTTGAGGCACGGGATACCGGGCTTGAGCGGTGCTGCCTTGTTGATCATAGCGCCGGCGATAGGCAGCTTTCTCGGAGTGATTATCCGCCGACTACCGGAAGGACGACCGATCGTCTGGTCGCGCTCGCGATGCGAGAGCTGCGGATCGGTATTGACGGCGCGCGACCTCGTGCCGCTGGTCAGTTGGCCGATGTTGCGGGGACGCTGCCGTAGCTGCGACCATCGCCTCGGCTGGTTCTATCCCGGGGTTGAGATCGCGGCGCTATTGGTCGCCGTAACCGCTCTGGCCATTGACGACCTGACGCGTGCCTGGCTGGACTGCCTTCTCGGTTGGTGGCTCTTGCTCCTCGGCTGGATCGACCTGAGGTGCTGGATGCTGCCCGACGTATTGACTTTGCCGCTGATCGTCGCCGGGCTTATCGAAGCCGCCGTCTTCGAACCCGAGAGCATATTCGAGCGCGCACTCGGCGCCGCTGCCGGCTATCTTGCGTTGCGCGCGGTTGCAATCAGTTATCGGGTGATGCGCGGGCGTGAAGGCCTGGGTGCCGGCGATGCAAAACTCTTTGGGGCCGCCGGCGCGTGGTTGGGGGTGATGGCGTTGCCCGAGGTGATCCTCGCCGCCGCGCTGACCGCTCTTGTCGCAGCTGGTGCTCTGCGTCTCGGCGGCATTCGACTCCACGCCCATTCGGCGCTGCCGTTTGGCCCTTTCATCGCGTTGTCGATCTGGGCTTACTGGTTGTGCGGGTCGCTCTTCGCCCTGAGCCCCTGAACAAGGGCCGGGGTGCCGGTAAAGGCGCGGGCGATAACGCGGGTGGCGCCATCGATGGAACTTTACCGGGCGCCGGGCGGTGTCGACGGAGATCCCATCAGGATCGTCCGCGCGGTTTCCTGCCCGCTGGCCAGCGCCGCCTCGACCGTGCCCATGTCCGGCCCGGCATAGAGCGCCTCGCCGGAAAAGAATATGGTGCCGCCATCCGGTTTGCTCAGCACCGACTGCGCCTTGCGCGTTCGCGGCGTCGCGTAGGAATAGGCCCCGCGCGCGAACGGATCGCTGCCCCAGTTGATCGCCCGCGACGCGACGAGTTTCCCCCTGATGGCGTCTACGGGAAAATCGAAAATCTCGGCGAGCGAGGCGAGGCCCATGTCGATCAGTTCAACTTCGGTGAGCGATGACACCCTGTCGGCCTTGGGTCCCGCGTACCAGCCGGTCAACACCGGATATCCGGCCGGATGCTGCGTCCACCAGGTTGGAACCGTGGCGTCGGAAACCAGGAACGACAGGTCGGTCAAATCTCGCCCGGCGTAATCCGCCCACCATCGCTCCCGAAACCGCAACAGTATTTTGACGACGTTGCCGAAGCCGATGTCGGCGGCGGCCGCTGCCCGCTCCCGCGCCATCGACGGCAGGGCGATGTCGGACAACAGCGGGAGCGGCACCGTAAGGATCAGGGCGTCGGCCTCAAACATGGCGCCGTGATGACAGCGTGCGGCGATCCGTCCGCCGCGCTCGTCGATGGCGGTGACGGCAGCGCCGAAATGCAGGGTGGCGCCATGCAAGCGGCAATCGGCTGCGAGGTGCTCGATCAGCGCGAAGTAGCCCCCCGCGATCCGGCCGTGCTCGCCATCATCCCGGGCGGTCCACTCGTCCCGGAGCGCGAGGGTGCTGAAGCGGTGCGGGTCGGCCGCGTCGTAGCCCTCGACGGTTCGCGTAACCGAGCGCCGCAACTCGTCGTATTGCGGTTCGGCAAACTGCCTCTCCAGGAATTCGGCGACGGGGAGATCGGCTTTCACCGCCCGCAAGGCTCGGTAAAACCGGTCCGCATGAGGCAGCGCGGTGTCGGCCGGCGACAGCGCGCCCGCCCGCAGACGCCATCGCGTCCCGCCACGTGGCGAGAGAGAAACCCGCGCCTCGCGCATCAAGGCGCGCGTCACCGGCGCGGCGCCATGTACAAACTCGGCGCCGCCCTCCGCCTTGTATCCGAACTCTTGCGCCGGCAGCGGGTAGATGCGTCCGCCGCAGCGGCTTCGCGCCTCGAGGATGGTCACTCGCTTGCCAGCGCGCGCGAGTTCGCAGGCGGCCATCAAGCCCGCCGCCCCGGCGCCGACCACCACGAAATGCGTCAGATGCTGAGGGGGCATCTGCGTCAGGGGATCTGCGTGCCCTCGGCGGCCACAGCCCTTTGCACAGCGGGGACCCGGCCTTTCGGGTTGACCGCCAGGTATTTGGGGCTGCGCTGGCTGTGGGAGCTGAAACCGACCAGAACCGCCTCGTACGCCGCATCAGCCTCCTCGAGCGCGATATGGGTCGTGAGCGCGCACGTACCGGGAGCGTAATAAAGCCGCAACATGTCGCTCGTCCTCCATCCAGACCGGCCCGCATCACCCAGTCCACAATACCAGGTAATATCGAAACGGCGGAACCGGTGGAGAAGACGATGACCGCCGACCCCGCCTGTGTATCCACCTGGGCAAGCTTGTGGTCATGCTTGAGCCGGAACGCTCTGGGTAATCGCCGAGGCTTTCAGCAAGCCGGCGCGGCGCTTCTCGCGCCGCCGATAGCTGTCGCCGCGGATGGTGATGACGTGGCTGTGATGTAAGAGGCGATCGAGGATCACGGTCGCCACCACCGCATCCATGAGATGGGAAAATCACGCTCAACAGCCCGGGAAGCCGGCGAATGTCGCTTAGATGGTTAATTTCGGATGTATTCGTTGCACGCTGGATGGAGTCACGTGAAGATCGTCAGTCTTGAACGAGGAGCACCTGATGTCGGTTCGACACTTCGCGCTGGCCCTATCGATGGTTGTCATGGTGAGCGGCGTCCCCGGCGCCTCGGGGGGGCAAGACGGCATTTCCAATTCGATCATCCAGGAAGGCTTTGCCATCTCGCCAATCCCCGCGAAGCAGCTGAACCTCTCCAGGAAGAACCCGGCCATGGTGGGGTGGGGCAGCTATCTGGTCAACGGCACCTCGGACTGCAGCGGCTGCCACAGTTTGCCGAAGTTCCTACCGGTCGGCGGCCCGGGCAGCAATCCCCCTGCGGGCGACCCGTTCCTGGGCACGCCGACGACGCAGGGCGTCCAGAGCCAATTGGCGGCAAACTTCAACACCCAGCATTTTTTGGCCGGCGGCCGGTGCTTTGGGTCGGGGACCCACGCCTTTATGGCGCGCAATCTGACGCCGGACGCAAATGGCCAGCCGCAAGGGCTGACCTTGCCTGAATTCATCAAGGTGATGCGCACCGGCGAAGACATCCACTGCGAGAAGTTCCCGGCGGACCCGATCTGCGCGATCGGGCCGGACACCGCGGTCCTTCAGATCATGCCCTGGCCGAGCTATCACAACCTAACGGATTTCGACCTCGAGGCGATCTATACCTATCTCACAGCGCTGCCATCCGCCCAGGCTTGCAACACGCCTGCCGACGGTTGCCCGATAATCACCGATAATCTGCATTACACTTACCCGAACACCGCCGATTGCCCAAATCCGCCGCCGCCTCAGTAGACAATGCGGCGGCGCGGGCGGCCCGGAAACCTGTCAGCCAACATGAGATCGCCTTCCACCCAACTGGTTCCCCATTCCGCAGCAACGGCCGCTCAGGGGGCATGAAGACCAGTTCGCGCCGCCCAGCTTGAGCGCCCGCTGTCGGTTGAGTGAGGCGATCTTCGCCGGGATGGGCGGCGAGACGGAGGATGCGCCGGTTCCGGCCGTGCGCGGGGCCCCTATCGAACCGTTGAGGTCGACCCAAAGCGGAAGCTCGATCGACCAGCTTGGTCTCAGAGGCAGTCATTAGCCCGCCCTCTCGCGCGAAAACCTCGTCGGCGCGGGCGAGCAACGATCGCGGCACGGTCAGGTCGAGTACCTTGGCGGTCTTGATAAGGGAGGGGATCAACTACCCCGGAACACCGGCTTCCGCTTGGCGTGAAACGCCTCAACACCCTCCCGGAAATCGTCGGAGGTGCGCAGGCGGCTGTAATTCGCGCCTTCGAGTTCGATCGCGAGGGAGAGGGCCGAATCTTCAGTGTCGTTGAGCAATTTCTTGACCGTGCGCTGAGCCAGCGTGGGGAAGCCGCGGAGTTCCTCAACCAAGCCGGCGGTGGCGGATTCGAGGTCGCAATCGGGGACGCAGTCGGTGGCCACGCCCCACTCGTAGGCTTGGCGGCCGGAGATGCGGCGCGAGCGCATGACGATGTCCTTGGTGCGGGTGATGCCGACCATCTTCTGCAATCGCGCGGCGCCGCCCGAGCCGGGAATCTGGCCGAGGCGCTGCTCGGGGAGCGCGTAGAGGCAGGTCTCCGACGCAAGGCGAAAATCGCAGGCCAGCGCCAGTTCGAAACCGGCCCCGAAGCAATACCCCCGCGAGGCGGCGATTACCGGCTTTGTGCAGCGCGCCGGCGCGGCGATGTTCCAACTGAGGCGCGATACGTGCTCGGGCGAGGCTTCGAGAAACCCGCGGATTTCGCCGCCGCTGGAGAAATGCTCGCCGACCGCGCGCACGACGATGACCCGCACCTGCGGGTCGGCGTTGAGCGCTTCGAACGCGGCGCGCAATTCGTCGCGCTGCGGCATCGTGATCACGTTTAGCGGCGGCCGGTCGAGCACGATATCGGCGCGCTCGTGCGCGGCGACGATCTCGACGCGGAACCCGTCTGACATCGTTCACTCCTTGAGGAATTGGCCGGCGACCAATAGCCGTCGCAAAATCTTGCCGACCGGCGACTTCGGCACCTCGGCAACAAAGACGTAGCCGCGCGGCCGCTTGTGGTCGGCGAGGCTCGATTGCCGGCACCATTGGTCGAGCGCGGTTGCTTCCACCGCCGCGCCGCGCCGGACGAACGCTGTCACGACCTGGCCCCAGCGCGGATCGGGGAGACCGGCGACCGCGACCTCGGCGACGGCGGGATGCAAAGACAGCACGCTTTCGATTTCGCCGGGCGATACGTTTTCGCCGCCGGTGATGATCATGTCGTCGACCCGGCCGGTGACGAAGAGGTCGCCCGCCGCATCGGTATAGCCGGTATCGCCGGTGAAATACCAGCCGTCGCGCAGCGCGCGGGCATCGGCATCGGGCCGGCGCCAATATCCGTCGAAGGCTTCGTCATTGGTGGCATCGGCGATGATCTCGCCCTCTTCGCCCGGCGCCGCCGGCGAGGTACCGCCAAACCGGACGACGCGCACGCGCTGGTTGATGCCGGCCCTGCCGGCCGAGCCCGGCTTCGCCACGGCGTTCGGTTCGATCGTGAACGTGTAGATCTCCGAGGAGCCGTAATGGTTGACGAACAGCTGCGGCCGGAAGGCTTCGTCGACCCGTTTCAGCAACCCGTCCGGCATTGCCGCGCCGGCAAACCCGAGCTTGGTGACGGAATGCGTGTCGGCGGACGGGAAATCCAGGTGGCTGATCAAGTCGTGATAGAGCGTCGGCACCAGGTAAAGGTTGGTGATGCGCTCGCGCGCGATCAGTGCAAGGGCGGCGCCCGGATCGAAGCGCGGCAGGCAGACGAAGGTTCCGTCGATCAGCGCCATCGCCAAGAGCGAACGCACCCCCATCGTATGGTAGAGCGGCATGACCCCGAGGGTGCGCTCGCCGCGGCCGTAGAGGTTCTGCGCAACATGGGCGAGCGAGGCGGCGCGCTCGGCGCGGTGCCGGCGCGGCACGCCTTTGGGACGCCCTGTCGTTCCCGAGGTGTAGAGTAAGAGCGACAAGTCTTCGGTCCCGGCTTTGGGCGACACCGCCACGCCGCCCGTCCAATCCGCGAACCGCACTGTGCCGCCCGCCGCGGCGTCGATCGCGATCCGCGGGATCGCGCGCGCCGCGGCGGAGCCCATAACGGCCTCGGCAGCAACGGGGTCGAAGACGACCGCGCGCGACTCGGCGTCGGACAAGCAATAATCGATCTCGTCCGCCTTGATCCGCCAGTTGAGCGGAGTGACTACGAGGCCGAGAAACTGGCAGGCCCAGTGCAGGCTCGCCATCTCCAACCGGTTTTGCAGGATGACCAGGAGGCGGTCGCCCCGCTTCAAGCCGAGCCCGCCGAGCCCGGCTGCGACCGCGGATATTTCCCGGTACCATTGGGCGTAGTCGAGGCGCCGCGCGCCATCGACGATCGCCAGCGCCTGCGGGCTGCGCTCGACCGTCGCGAGAAAGCTGCGGCCAAGATCAAACATCGCGCAGCAGCTCGCGCAGCTTCGCCGGGGTCAGCGGCAATGAGACGTCACGCACGCCGAGCGCATCGGCAACGGCATTGGCGATGCAAACCGGGGTCGACATCGAATTGCCCTCGGCGACGCCCTTCGCGCCGAGCGGGGTGACCGGCGACGGCGTTTCCTGGTGGAGGATGATTGGCGTCGGCACATCGGTCGCGGTCGGCACCGCATAATCGAGAAAGCTGCCAGTCAACAGGGCACCGTCCGCGTCATACACGAACTCTTCTTTCAGCGCGGCCCCGATCCCGTGCGCAAAGCCGCCCATAACCTGGCCGTCGTAGAGCATCGGGCTGAGAATGCGCCCGGCATCGTGCATCGTCGCGTAACGGTCGACACGGACGACCCCTGTCTCGCGATCGACCTCGACGCCGCAGAAATCGAACACGAAGCCGTGCACCGCCGAACTGTTGATCTCGTCCTTTTCGTTGGGTGAGGCGAGCGCATCCGGGCTCCACGCCACCATTTCCCGCAATGCCGGCTCGGGCACGGTTTGGGGCGCCCAATGGCTCGCCGCGGCGATCCGGGCAAAGCTCAGACTGTTTTGCGGATTGTCCGCCGCGCCGATCCGGCCGCCGGCAAAGACGATTTCCTCGGGCCGGAGGTTCAAAAGCGGGGCGGCAATGCGGGCGAGCCTGTCGCGCAACCGGCCCGCCGCGAGGTAGGCCGCGCCGGCGACGGCGCCGGCAAAGCGGCTCGAGTAATTGCCCGCCGCGATCGACCACGCGTCGCGCCCGGTATCCAATGTCGCTTCGACCCGGATAAGGGCGGGATCGAGCCCGAACACAGCGGCGACGGTAGCGGCGACGACGGTGCGGTGGCCTTGTCCCTGCGGCAGCGAGTCGATGACCGCGGAAACTCCGCCGAGCGGGTCGACGGCCACGCTCGCCATCGCCAGGGCCCCGCCTTTTGGACCGGCCTGCCGCCTCTCATCCGGCGTCAACGCGGTGGTGATATACCCCATATTCGAGATCGACGGCTCGACCACGGCCGCAAAGCCAATGCCGTAGAGGCGGCCCTCGGCCCGGGCGGCATCGCGGCGGCCACGCAGCTCCGTGAGCCCGCCGGCTTCGATCGCACGATCGACGGCGGCGTGATAGTCGCCGGAATCGAGGACCGCCCCGGCCGGGCAGCGATGGGGAAATCGGTCGACCAGGTTGCGCCGGATCACCTCGACCGGATCGCGGCCCAGCGTCTCGGCGATGCGGTGGATCAGCCGTTCGAGCGCGAAATAGACCTGCGGACCGCCGAACCCGCGCACCAGGCCGCTCGGCGTCTTGTTGGTCAAGACGACCCGGTTGCGGATCGCCAAGTTCGCGATCCGGTAGGCGCCGGTCATGTTGCCGTGCATGCGGTAGAGCGTCGCCGGCTCGGGCGCGCGCAGATAGGCGCCGCAATCTTCGAGCTGGTCCCAATCGAGCGCGGTGAGCCGGTTTTCGACCCATTTGACCGGCCGCCCCGCCGCCCGCGCGGCTAGCGCCAGCAATACAATGTACGGAAACACGGCGTGTTTGGCGCCGAAGCTGCCGCCCGAATCCGGCGGGGTCTTGAGGCGCAGCCGATTCGCCGGCACGCCGAGCGCCAGCGCCATGACCGGGTGCATCGCCAGCGGGCCCTGGAAATTGGCGGTGATCTCGTAAGTCTCCTCGCCCCGTCGATAGTCGGCGACAACCACGAAACATTCGATCGGCGTGCCGGCGTTGCGCGGGTATTCGGTCACGATCGAAATTCGCCGCGGCGCCGCGGCGAAAGCAGCCTCCGGGTCGCCGTAGCGGAAACGGCGGTCGTGGACGACGTTGCTGCCGACCGCCGGATGCAGGAGAGGCGCGTCCAGCGCAGCGGCGGCGTGCGGGTCGATCGCCACCGGCAAGGCCTGGTAATCCACGGCGATCGCTTCGATCGCGTCCTCCGCCTGATGCCGGGTGTTCGCCGCGGCGATCGCCACCGGCTCGCCGGCATAGCGGACGCGACCAACGGCCAGACACCATTGCTCCATCGCGGTCTTGACCGCGACCGGGAAGGGTCTCGTTGCCGCGGCGACATCTTCCCCGGTCAGGATGCACGCGACGCCCGGCAAGGCACAGGCGGCCGCGGTATTGATCGAGAGGATGTCGGCATGGGCAACGGGAGAGCGCAGGATCGCCGCGTGCAGGGTTCCTGCCGCGACCGGCAGATCGTCGGCGAACCGGCCCCGCCCGCACAGGAGGTCGTAGTCCTCGACCCGTCGGCACTTCACCCGAGCGCCTCCCGCTATGCAGTGGCCGGGCGCGAGTTGCCAATGGCGGCGGGATCGACCGCTTCCTCGCCCGGCACGCGGATGCCCTTTAAGCTCATCTCATCGGTCCCGAGGTGGATTGTCGCGTCGATCCCCATCTTGGTGCCGAGCCCATCGTCGCTCGACGGATCCAACGGCGAGCCGTGCGCGCCGGGAATGACCAGCACCTTTCACCCCCGTCCTGGGCAGTCAGTCAGACCAAACTACTCTACTGCCCGTCGACCGCCAAATGGCCGGTTTCGGGGCTTGTTCTGCCCCTTTGCACGTCGCGAACCTGATACCGGGCGAGCTGCGACACTCGCGCGCCGGTCAAAGCAAGGGTTTCGACTATGGACAATTTGCCACGCCCTCTCGCGGCGGCAACACCGGTTCGAATCCGGTAGGGGACGCGAATAAAAGCACTGCTTCACAGCCAAACCTTTCTCGATGCCCGCCGACGCTCGGCAAAAATACGGCAAAACTGCTCTCGGCCGACGGTGGACAGGGCCGGATGAATTGCCTGCGACCGAAGGACCGGATTGCGGCCTAACTGGCTGATAGGTCATCGCTCGGTCCTCCCGTTGGAGCCGTTTGCTGACGCCGTTGACGCGCCTTGCGCGCGGCACCACGATGGGCGCGGGACCATCGGTATCCGTGGGTGCGGTCAGTCTGGGTATTGGGGGAACCTCATGGCGACGATCAGCGGAACGACGATCAACACGGGGATCACGCTCGGCACGAGCGGGAATTACGCCTCGCCGCTGACGATCACCGCGACCGGCGCGGTCGAAGCCAGCAGCGGCAACGCGGTCACTGGCCCGGGGACGCAGCCCTGGACGGTCGTGAACCAGGGCACGCTGACGGCGCCGGGTTACGGCGTCCGCCTGTTCGACGGCGGGTATGTCGGCAACGCCGGGGGGCTGATCCAAGGAATCTTGGGCATCTATGCCAGTGCCGCCGCCGGCACGGTCACCAATTCCGGTACGATCCTCGGCACCCTAGGCATTGGGGTCTTCCTCAAGGGGGGCGGCAGCGTCGGCAACAATGCGGGACTGATCGAGGGCGTCAGGGGCGTCCAGATCGCCGGCAGCGCCGGCTCGGTCACCAATTCCGCCACGATCGTCGGTACCAATGGCGACGGCGTCTACCTTCAGGCGGGCGGCAGCGTCGCCAACAACGCGGGGCTGATCGAGGGAAGCACCGGCGTCGACATCACCGGCGGCGCCGGCACGGTTACCAATTACAGCACGATCATCGGCACGAGCGGCGTCGGCGTCGCCCTCGCGGCGGGCGGCACAATCGTCGATTCCGGCACGATCAGCGGGGGCGCCGGCACGGCGGTCAGGTTCGACGGGACCGGCGGCAATCTGCTGGTCCTCGACCCGGGCTATCACCTCGGCGGCGTGGTTGTCGGCGGCACGAGCGCGGGCGCGACGAACACGCTCGAACTCGGCTCGGCGGCAAGCGCCGGCACGGTGTCGGCGGCGCTTCCCACAGAGTTCGTCAATTTCGGCACGGTCACGGTCGATGCCGGGGCGCAATGGACGCTGAGTGCCAACAACACGATCGGCACCGGGGTCACGCTGAGCGTCGCCGGCACCCTGACGGATCTCGGCACCTTGACCAATGCCGGCTCAATCGATGGGACCGGGAGCCTCGTCATCGACCCGGCGAGCCTCTTCAACAGCGGCTATATCGGGCTGGCGGTGACGCTGTCGGGCGGCGGGTATCTTTACAATGAGGCACCCGGCACGATCGCGGTCGCCGGGACCGCGGTCTACGGCACGCTCCTCGCGGCGACCATCGTCAACGACGGCACGATCGCGGGGACCGGGACAAGCGGGATCGGCGTCGAACTCGCCGCCGGCGGGACGATCACCAATTCCGGCACGATCGTGAGCGCCGCCACCAATGCTATCTATATCAAGCTCGCGGCCGGCACGATCACCAGTACCGGCCTGATCGAGAACCTCACGACCGCCCACCCCGGGATCTACCTCCAGGCAGGCGGGCTGATCACCAATGCCACTGGGGCGACGATCACCAGCGGGCGTACCGCAATCCGCTTCGCCGATACGCTCGGAACCACCGTCAGCTTCGGCACAGTGATCAATTCCGGGACAATCCAGAGCACCGGGATCACGGCGGGCTCGGGCATCTATCTGGGGCAGGGCGGGATCGTCACCAACCAAACGAGTGGGCTGATCACCGCGATCCGCAATGCTGTGGCGATCGTCGACGTCGCAGCGACAATCGCGAATTCGGGGGCGATCGAAAACAGCGGGACCACCGCCGCGATCTACAGCCGCGGCGGTGGGTTGATCACCAACGCCGCCGGCGCGACGATCGAGAGCGCGAACCGCACCGCAATCGCCTTCAACGATACCGTTGGGACCGCCGTCAGCTTCGGCACGGTGGACAATTCCGGCTTGATCGAGAGCGACGCAATCACTTCCGGCGTCGGCGTCTATTTCGCGCAGGGCGGCATCCTCACAAATGAGGCCGGCGCAACGATCAAAGCGGTCCGCAACGCGGTCTCCATCGTAGAGACCGCGGCTACAGTCGTGAATTTCGGGACGATCGAAAACAGCGGGACCAACTCCGCGATCTACAGCCGCGGCGGCGGTGTGATCACCAACGCCGCGGGGGCGACGATCGAGAGCCTCGCCACGGGTACCGCGATCGTCTTCAAGGACACCGTCGGAACGACGGTCAGCTTCGGCACGGTGGTCAATTCCGGGACGATAGAGAGCCTCGGGATCACGGCCGGCGGCGGCGTCTATTTCGGGCAGGGTGGGATCCTGACCAACGGGACGGACGGGCTCATCACCGCCTACCGCGGCGACCTTTCGATCCACAACGGCGGCACGCTCGCCAATTATGGGACGATCCAGAGCACCGGCACCGGCAACGCCTTCAGCGGCGTCTTTTTCGAGGCGGGCGGCACGATCGCCAACCACGGCGTGATCACCCAGGACGGGACCGGAGCCAACGCCGTCAACATCAGCGGCAGCGCCGGCACGATCACCAATTACGGGATGATCCTGGCGACCCACGGCGGCAGCGCCGACACCATCAACGCCGACGGCGTCGTTCTCGGAGCCGGCGGGATCATCACCAATCTCGGCACGGTCAGCTCAGTCGCCGACAGCGGCATCGCTGCCTTTTTCGGCATGGCCGGCGGGACGATCGTCAACGGGACGGCGGGTTCGAGCGAGGGGCTCATCACCGGCTACCATATCGGGGTCGGCTTCTTCGTCGGGACGGCGGGCAGCACCGGCGCCGTGACGATCACCAATTACGGCACGATCCAGAGCACCCAGCTCAATAACGCCACCGCGACCGGGTTCAGCGGCGCCGGCATACAGATGGGGACCAGCGCCAGCGGTGTCGTGAGCAATTTCGGCACGATCAGCGCGGCCCAGACCAATGGCGGCTGGGCGATCCTGCTGCAGGCCGGCGGCAGCATCACGAATTCGGGAACCGGCCTGATCACCGCGCCGAGCCAGGCGATCAGCATCGGCGGGAGCGCCGGCACCGTCGTCAATTCAGGCACGATCTCGGCCGTCCATACCGGTGGCACGGCCTTCGTCGAAGGGATCGGCCTCGGCGGCGGCGGGACGATCATCAACGGGACAGCCGGTTCGACCTCGGGGGTGATCACCGCCTATGATGTCGGCATCGCCTCCTTCGGGACTGCCGTCGCTCTCACACTCACCAATTTCGGCACGGTGCAGAGCACCCAGACCGGGATCGCCGCCCCGAGCGGGTTCACCGGCTTCGGCGTGCAGATTGGCGTCAGCGCGACCGGCATCGTCAGCAATTTCGGCACGATCAGCGCCGCGCAGACCAATGGCGGCGGCGCCATCCTGTTGCAGGGCGGCGGCAGCATCACGAACTCGGGAACCGGCGTGATCACCGCACCTAGTCAGGCGATCAGCATCAATGGAAGCGCCGGCACAGTCGTCAATTCCGGCATGATATCGCAGACCGGGACGACCGGGTTCAACGCCATCTTCCTGGGAGCCGGCGGGGCGATCACCAATTGGGGGACGATCAGCGGGGCGCAGACCAACGGCAGCGTCATCGCCATCGATCCCGGAAGCGTCAACAATAGCGGGCTGATCATCGGCAACGGCGGCGGGATCTCTCTCAACGGTACCGGCGCCGGCACGGTGGTCAATTCCGGCACGATCTCGGCCGTCAAAATCGGCGGCACGGCGTTTATAACCGGCATCAATCTCGGCCCGGCGGGCGGGACGATCATCAACGGGACGGCTGGCTCCACGAAAGGATTGATCACCGCCTACGATGTCGGAATCAGCTTCTTCGTCGGGACGGCCGGCAGCACCGGCAGCGCGACGATCACCAATTTCGGCACAATCCAAAGCACCCAGCCCACCACCGCCGCCTCGAACGGTTTTATCGCCTCCGGCTTTGCGGTGCAGATCGGCACCAGCGCGACCGGCATTATCACCAATTTCGGCACGATCAGCGCCGCCCAGACCAATGGCGGCGGCGCCATCCTGCTGCAGGACGGCGGGCAAATCACCAACTCGGGAACCGGCTTGATCACCGCACCCGAGTCGGCGATCAGCATCAACGGAAGCGCCGGGACGGTCGTCAATTCCGGCACGATCTCGCAGACCGCGACCCCCGGGTTCGGCGCCATTTTCCTTGGGGCCGGCGGCACCGTCGTCAATTCCGGGACAATCAGCGGTGCCGGCGGCGAGGCGGTCAACATCCTCGGCGGTGGCAATCTCGTGGTCGTCGAGCCGGGGGCGGTATTCGCCGGCCTCGTCACTGGCGGTACCGGCGGCAACACGCTGGAGCTGGGCTCGGCCGCATCCGTCGGCACGCTGGCGGGGCTCGGCACCAAGTATCTCGGCTTCTCGACTGTGACGGTCGATCCCGGCGCGCACTGGGTGCTCAGCGGCGACACGATCGGCGCCGGCGTCACCCTCATCGACCGCGGCACGCTGGTCGATGCCGGCACGGTCGGCGTCGGCGGCTCGCAGATCGTCTCCTCGGGCGGCGTGGCGAGCGGCACCACAGTGAACCTCGGCGGCAGCCAGACCGTCCTGTCGGGTGGCAC
>JBARKH010000635.1:0-11285 GCA_049801295.1 Allostellaceae bacterium
GCGGTGGCGGTCGCGCACCGCGAACGCGTCCGGCGTCGATCGCGCGTGGCGGGCGGCCACGGCGTAGAGCGTCTCCGCGCCCCAGTACCCAGCCGCGCCATAGGCGGCCAGATCCGGCGCGTTGAGCAATGTCAGCACCCGGCTGGTCATCCGCCTCGCGTCATTGCCGGTCCGGCGCGTCGTTTCCCTACTTGCCCGGCTTCTTGGCGACGATTGATGCGCGCAGGCTGCCGATTGCGGGGGAGCGGATCTCGACGGTATCGCCGGGCTTTAAGTAACGGTCGGGCGGCGATGTCCCATCGGCCAGGCGCGGGCTCGAATCGGCGGCCGTTCCGGCGGCCGTTCCGCCGCTGATGATGTCGCCCGGATAGAGCGTCAGATCGCGCGACAGATATTCGAGGTATTCGCCGAACGAGAACACCATGTCGCGCGTGTTGAAGGCCTGGCGAACTTCGCCATTGACCAGGGTCTCGACATCGGTGGCGAACGGGTCGGCTTCGCCCACCGCGATGCAGGGGCCCAGAGAGCAGGACGTGTCGAAATTCTTGCCCATCGCGAAATTGTGCGGCCCGGGCCGAAAACGACGATCTTCATGGCATTCCTCCCCTCGGCGGACGGGCGCCCGCCTCCGCTACCTTAGAGAAGCGGCGAGGCGAGCAAAAGCGGCGTGGCATGTCGTGGTTGCGGCAATCGGGATTGTTGGATCGGTGGCTGCCAGAGCAAGGCTTTCGTTGAGTTCGGCATGGTCGCCGTCGCGCGGTTGCCGACCGATCATCGTCAGTGCAATAGTCGATCCGGGAAGCGTTCCACGACGCGCGATCGCGATTGGCGAAAGGACACAAGCATGGCGTCGGAGCCCCTGCACTACTTCAGCCTGATGGACATTTCGGCAAAAGTGAAAAGTCGTGAACTGAAGCCGACTACCCTCACTGAGGCGATCCTGAAGAGGATCGCGCGACATGATGGAATGCTTAAGTCCTACACGACGCTGCTCGCCGATCGCGCAATGACCAAAGCTAAAGAGGCGGAATCCGAGCTGGATCGCGGCTTCTGGCGCGGCCCGCTGCACGGGGTGCCAATTGCGGTAAAGGACCTATGCTACACGGATTACGCACCGACTGCGGCGGGCATGTTCATCCACAAGGACCGCGTCCCGCCTTACACCTGCACAGTGGTGGAGCGTCTTGAGCGGGCAGGCGGGATCATTCTCGGTAAGCTGACGATGACCGAGGGTGCGTTTGCGACGCATCATCCCAACATGCCGACACCGATCAATCCATGGAACAGCGAGGTCTGGACAGGAGTATCTTCCAGCGGCTCGGGATCAGCCACTGCGGCGGGGCTCTGCTATGGCTCGCTCGGCTCGGACACTGGAGGATCAATCCGGTTTCCGTCCGCAGCCTGCGGGCTGACGGGTCTGAAGCCGACTTGGGGTCGCGTCAGCCGCTACGGCGTCTGCCCTCTGTCGGAATCGCTCGATCACATCGGGCCGATGGCTCGCACCGCGGCTGATTGTGCGGCTATCCTGGCAGCCATGGCCGGGGCAGACCCACGCGATCCAACCGCCCTCCTGGCTCCTGTGCTGGACTATGTCGCTTCTCTCGAAGGCGGCCTTCGGGGACTACGTGTCGGGATCGACGAGGCTTACGCGTTCAACGGGCTGAGCGAGGAAGTGCTGAAAGCGTTGAGCGCCGCCAGGGACGCGCTCGTTGCGCTTGGCGCGAGGCTGGTCCCGATCGATTTTCCCTCGACCAGCGAGGCCGCCACCGCATGGGGCCATCTGTGTCTGGTCGAGACAACGATCGCGCATGAGGCGACCTATCCCAGCCGCGCCGCCGAATATGGACCGGGGCTCGGCGGGTTTCTCGCCGGTGCGGGCGGCGTCGGCGCGATGGACCTCGGCAAGGCTCAGATCGTCCGCGGCAAATTCCTCGGCCAGGTGGGCGAAGCGTTTCAGGATATCGATGTGATGCTGATCCCCGTTATACGGACGCCGTCGCCGACTCCGGCGGAATGGCTCGAAATGTTAGAGGGCGATATCGCGCAGTTGCTGCGCTACACCGCTGAGTTCAACCTTACGGGAATGCCCACGATTACAATGAATGGTGGCTTCGATAAGCGCGGCGCACCGATTGGGTTCCAGCTCGTGGGCAAACATTTGTCGGAAGATCTTTTGCTTCGTGCCGGCCATGCGTTCCAGTCCATCACCGATTGGCACACGCGGCATCCGCCGCTCGATTAAAGGCGGCGATCCGCGCGCTCATTCGGCAGTGCGACGCGCAGGAAGCGCAACATGAAGAGCGCCGCGAGCCCGAACGGGATCCAGCAGAACATGTAAACCGCGCTCACCGCGTGGCCGACGGCTTCCGGGTCGGTGGCGTCGCCCAGGCCCGCCGCGGTGGCGACAACGCCGGCGAGTGCGGCGCCAAAGGCGGTGCCGATCGAGCGCACGGAGGTCAGCGCCGCGGCGGTGCTGCGCTGCTCGCCCATAGCGGCGGTCTCCATCGCCCGGGCGACCAGGTGCACGTTATAGACGCCGATGCCGATCCCCATGACAAAGGCGGCGAGGATCAATAAGTGGAGCCCCGGCAACAGCGCGGTCAGCGTCAGCCAAACGAGGCCCGCAAAGGCGATCGCCGGCCCAGCCAGGAGCGCGATGCGCTCGCGCCGTCCCGACCAGCCCGATACCGAGAACGTCCCGATCGTCCACCCCAATGAGATGACGATGTTGACGACATTGATGAAGACCGGCGACACGCCGTGGACGACCTGCAGCAACAGCGGCAGGAACAGCGACACCGAAGTCTGCGTCATGCCGTGGAACGCCAGGATCCACAGCGCCAGGCCGATCGGCGCACTGAGCGACAATGCCCGGGGCGGAAAGAGGTTGCTCCGCGCGCCGCGATCGAGCCGGAAGGTCAGCCCAACGAGCGCCACCGCTGCTGCGATCAGCAAGGCGCGCAACAGCGTATTCTGCACCGGCCCGGCGCCGGCCAGGCAGAATACGCCTGCGGTCAGCGTCAAGAGGCGCAGCACCGGCACCGAAGCGAAGCGAGCGGGATCGGCGTCGCCGGGGAGCCGGTCGGGGATCCGGCAATAAGCGAGCACCGTGAAGCCGAGCATCAGCGGCACCATCGCCCAGAACGAGCCGCGCCACCAATTGATCGCCGCGAAAATGCCGCCGACGACCGGCCCGCTCAGATGACAGGCGGTGAAGGTGCCTTGGCTGAGCGCGATGATGCGGGTGCGCAACCGAGCATCGAAGAGCCCTGTGATCAGCGCCATGCCGCTCCCCGCGACGAGGCCGCCGGCCCAGCCCTGCACGGCGCGCGCGGCAATGAGGACGCCGATATCAGGGGCGAGC
Organism: Allostellaceae bacterium; assembly: GCA_049801295.1. Lineage (GTDB taxonomy): Bacteria > Pseudomonadota > Alphaproteobacteria > ATCC43930 > CGMCC-115725 > DATARH01. The sequence continues at coordinate 3,365 of JBARKH010000635.1, forward strand.
GCGCAGGCCGTGGTGCCCAGCGCGAACACGCCGGCGCCCAGCGCATAGCCGCGGCGCGCCCCGAACCTGCCCCACACCACCCCGGTCGACGACGCGCCGACAATGGCGCCGATCGTGTAGAGCATGGCGGCCCAGGTGTAGAAGGCCGCGCCGCCGATATCGGCGACGATCGTCGGCATGATGATCGCGATCACCAGCATCTGGGTCGCGTGCATCGCGATCCCGCCGATCACCAGCGCGCTATAAAGCCCGCGCCCGTCGCGAAAAATGTCGCTCCAGGCGCCCTTCTGGATTTCAGGCTCAGGCGCGGCCGTGGCGGCGCGGGAATAGGTCATCAGGAGGAGAGGATCCGGCGAGGTTGCGGCCGAGGCGCCGCAATTTTAGGCAATCGAGCGGTGCTGGTGCCAGAGCGTAGCCGTGCAATGCTGGCCGGCGTTTCGTGTGGCTGGTAAAACGCCGGGGTCGGTGAAGGAGAGGCCATGGTTCCCAACGATGTCGATCCCGAATCCGGTTGCCGGCTGCCCTTGCCGAAACGCGAGGAGCTCGATGCCGAGGCGCAGCGCGTCTATGACAGCCTCGCCGATCCGCGCGGCGCATCGCTGCGCGGCTTGCACGGCCCCGGCGGCATCCTGCTGCACAGCCCTGACCTCGCGCGCTACACCCGGCCTCTCAATCATTACTTGCGGCACGAGGCCGGTCTCGGCGGGCGGGTGCGCGAATTGGCGATCCTGGTGACCGCCCGGGCGCTTGACAGCCAGTTCGAATGGTGCGCCCACGAAGCCGAGGCAGGGCGCCAGGGGATCGCGCCCGAGATCATCGACATCATCAAATACCGTAGGGACACCACCGCGCTCGACGAAGCAGACCGGATCGTCATCGATCTTGGTCGCGAGATCTTCACGGCGAAGAAGGTGGCGCCCCTGACCTTCGAGCGCGCCCTCAGCCAGTTCGGCCGCCGCGCGCTGATAAACCTCGTCGCGTTGATGGGGAATTATGCCGGGACGGCGGCGCTCCTGACCGCCTTCGACATGCAACTCGACCCCGGCCAGCCTCCGCTCCTGCCGGTGGATGCTCTGTGACCTTACCCGATCGGAGCCGCTTCCCCTTTACTGCCGATCTCTCGATCTGCCGCATCCTCAACGGCATGTGGCAGGTCTCCGGCGCGCATGGCCGGATCGAGCCGGCGCGCGCGGTCGCGGCGATGTTCGCCTATCACGATGCCGGGTTCACCACCTGGGACCTCGCCGACCATTACGGCCCGGCCGAGGACCTCATCGGAGATTTCCGGCGCCAGTTCGCCGCGCGGCACGACGCCGAACGCCTGAGTGAGATCCAGGCTTTTACCAAATGGGTGCCCTCTCCGGGTGCAATGACAAGGCGCGTCATAGAGGACGCGATCGGCGTGTCGCTGCGCCGCATGGGCACCGACAGCATCGACCTCCTGCAATTCCACTGGTGGGATTATCGCGACGCGCGTTATCTCGATGCGCTTCGCCATCTCGCCGATCTGCGCGACGCGGGGCAGATCCGCCATCTCGCGCTGACCAATTTCGACACCGAGCATCTCGCCATCATCACCGGGCACGGCATCCCCGTCGTGTCGAACCAGGTGCAGTATTCGCTCGTTGACCGGCGGCCCGCGGCGAAGATGGACGCGTTCTGCCGCGAACACGGCATCACCCTCTTGACCTACGGCACGCTCCTGGGCGGCCTTCTGTCGGAAAAATATCTCGGACGCCCCGAGCCGGGCCGCGGCGAGCTCATCACCGCCTCATTAGGGAAATACAAGCAGATGATCGACGCCTGGGGCGGCTGGGCGCTGTTCCAGGAACTGCTCGTCGCGCTGAAACGAGTCGCCGACAGGCACGGGGCCAGCATCGCCAATGTCGCCGCACGCTATGTCCTCGATCGCCAGGCGGTGGCCGGAATCATCATCGGCGCGCGTCTCGGGATCGCCGAGCACATCGCCGATAATTCCCGCACCTTCAGCCTCGCCCTCGACGCCGAAGACCGTGCCGCGCTCGAGCCGGTCCTCGCCAAATCTCGCGACCTGATGCGCCTCATTGGCGATTGCGGCGACGAGTACCGCTGACTTCAATCGTCATGGCCGGACTTGTTCCGGCCATCCACCCGGATCCTCGGGACAAGCCCAAGGATGACGAATTGATCTACCCCGGATGCACCCGCCGCCAATGCTCGGCGATCTCGCGGCCGGTGCAGATCCGTACGCGCTCGCGCGTGGCGATATGGTCGAGAAACTTGACGAGCCCGGTGATCCGGCCCGGGCGCCCGATCAGCCGGTCGTGCACGGCCAAGGACATCAGCTTCGGCCGGTCGGCGCCCTCGGCGTAGAGCGTCTCGAAGCAGTCGATCATATAGCGGGCAAAATCGTCGCCCGTTGAAAACCCGCGGTTCTGGTCGAAGCGGTTGTCGTTGGTCTCGAACGAATAGGGAATGACGAGGTGGCGCGCAACGGGTCGATGGGGGGCGCCGACCGTGACCCAATAGGGCAATTCGTCGTTGAGGCTGTCGCGGTCGTAGAGAAAGCCGCCCAGTTCGAGATGGAGGCGCCGGGTATTCGCGCTCGGCCTGCCGGTCATCCAGCCGACCGGGCGAACCCCCGCCACCCGCTCCAGTGTCTCGATGCCGAGCCGGACGTGCTCTCGTTCCTCGTCCTGCGGCATCGTCTGGTAGTCGACCCAGCGGTAGCCGTGGCTGACGATCTCATGTCCGTCCTCGACAAAGGCGCGGGTGAGGTCAGGGTTGCGCTCGGCCGCCTTGGCCACCGCCAGGAGGCACACCTTGATCCCGAACTGGCGGAAGAGGCGCAACAAGCGCCAGCCGCCAACCCGCGAGCCGTACTCGAACACCGATTCGACGAGCGGGCTGCGGAGCCCCGGCAGGGCGGGCTGGCCGATGTCGTTGAGCGAACCCTCCGATTCCCCGTCCCCCTCCATCATCGAGCGCTCGCCGCCACCCTCGAAATTGAGGTTGATGTTGACGGCGATGCGCGCCTCGCCCGGCCAGTGCGGATCGGGCGGCTCGGCGCCGTAGCCGACGAAATCGCGGTCATCCGACATGTGCCGCCTCCTCGGTGCGGCCGCCCTCAGCGGTAGAACTCGACCTTCGCCTCGCGGAACCACAGGAAATTCGCCGGCGCGGCGGAAATCGGCCCGTTGATCGCGAACACCGCGACCTCGAACTTGTCGCCCGAATGGACGATATTGTCGCCGAGCACCAGGCGGTGCGGCATGTTGAAGCCCTGGATGCAGGCCGGGCTCGGCCGTCCGGCGGCGCGCGGCAATTCGCCGTTGACCCAGATTTCCGCGTAATCGTCGACGTTGATCCGCAACACCGCCTTGGCGCCGTCCGTCGCGAAACCCGCCGCCTCCGGCGGGATCGTCAGCATCGTTCGATACCAGAAGAACGAGATCATCCCACCGCCGCGCCGCCCGCCGAGATCGTCGGCGGGGACGGTGGACCAGCCCGAGTCGTCAAAGCCGAGCAATTCCGCGTGCGGCTCGACATCGTAGGTCGTCTTGAATTCCGGCCGCGAATCGGAGAGCGCCGGGCATTCGACGATCTTCGCCTCCATCCCCCGCCACACCGCGCCGAACACCGCCGATCCCTCCGGGGTCATCAGATCGACGACATGCACTGGCGGCGTCAACGGCGCAATCGGCGGCTGCGGCGCGAGGAGGGGATTGGTCGGCGGCGGCAGAGACGCCGTGGGTCGGATGTAGGTTTTAGCGGGCATCGATCGGTCCTTTTCAGCGCTGATCGAACTGGATTTGAAACCGCCGCACAGTCGCAATGCAAGGCTGGCCTTACAACCACCACTCAGCACCGCGGATCACGCTCACCGCGGGCAGGTCGGGTTCCCAGTGCATGACTGAGACATGGCGGTCCTGCGAGACCACGATGGCTAGAGCATCCTTGTGCGCTTCCACAAACCTTGCGGCTGATTGGTGTCGGGTACCGCCGAGATCCTCCAATTGGGAATAAACAACTGGCTGCTCGCCAGCCAGAGCCTGGAACCTCACCAACGGTCCTTTAAAGGCTCGTTTGATCTCAATTTTCGCGCCAAAACCTAAGAGCTCCAGGGCGCGCGTCACCACAATAGCACCGTCTACTCCAGCAAAAGGCGCAATTGCCGCAATTGCAGCAGGCCTCCCGCTGCCGCTAGTGCTTCGACCTAGGGCGCTCACCACTCTATTTTTCAGATCGTCCGATATGGAGGCCTGGTGCAGTTCCTCCCAAAGTTTACCCGGAACAACTGCCTCACCAAGTTCTTTCCTGATTATGTCGTGAATGCGCCCATCCGCGACGGTGAACCGGTAAGCGAAGGGATTTAGGGACTTGGCCCACTTGCCGGCGTCGCTGGGGACGATCAAGACAGCGCCACCGTTACCGTCTGCCAAGATGCTTCGTACGAGATCGACTAATGCCAGGCACTCGCGCCAGACTGCTTGTGTTTCTATGAAATCCTCGGTGGGAAGACTCTTCTGCAATTTTCTCCGCAGATGATGCGCAAGATCCGTGCCTGTTGCGGCTAAAATCTGATTCGATCGACCGTCAAGAACCGCGTAGGGGCGATATGGTCCCACGTCGACTCGCACTATCCCCGGCTCCGACGCTTCAACCATGACCGTATCAAAACCGACCCGAGAGCGATCTAGTAAACCCCAAATCTGTAGCTGTTCTTTGACGACGTTCACTCCCAAACAACCGTTCGGTGGGACCGCGGATGAAAGCTTTGCAATCTCAGCTTCATCGTATGCTGCGGGGTGTAGGAAAATGATTGCACCGGGCACATGCTCGGGCGGCGCGAGTGCCAGGCGTACGCGCGTGGTCTGGCCTTCGTTCGAGCGGAGACCAGCCCAAAAGGCCGTTTCGACCATCGTCGAAATTTGCTCGCGCGTTAGGTGTTGGCACAACCCGGCGAACGGGGTGCCTGCTTTGATAGCCGATATGTGCTCAAGTTGAGCGTGTATACTATCCACACAATGGTCGTCGGGCGGGAACAGACGAGTCATTCACCGAATTCCTTCATCGCGAGCTGAACGTCGGCGACAATGTGGCCTGGGCTAATTTCGGGTCATTTTCCCGGTAGCGGCCCAAACGCCGGGGGCGGGATGCGGCGCTTGGAGGCGGCTTCATAACCCGAGGCGATGCGGAGCACGATGTCTTCCCGGCCCGGCTCAGCGCGGAACACCAGCGAGAACGGCAACCCCGGCGCGGGGAGCGTGGTCGGCCTGTCGGCGGCTTCCGGCACATAGCGCATACGGTCCGGGCTCAGGCGGAAGACCGGGTCGCAGACCTCCCGTACATAGCCGGCGGGGATCAGCACTTCCGTCAGCCCGGCATTGGGGCCGTAGAAGGTTTCGAGGCGCAGATTGCCGGGGCCGCCGAGCGGATCGTGGGCGCCGCCGATCTTCGCGGGCGGCAACGGGGTGTGGAGCCGCACCAGCGCGTCGAGCCGGTTCTCCAGGAGCACCATCATGTCGAGCCGGCGCAACAATTCGCGCAGCATGATGCGCTCGTCGACCCCCTGGCGCCCGCCGAGCTTGTTGCGTGGGTCCGTGACCTCCTCCCAGTTCTTGAACGCGGCGCGCCCGTCGTCACCCCAGAATTTGGAACGGGCGTTAAGGGCGGCGAAATCGACGAGGGTTTCAGTGAAGCCGCGAGCCCGCCACTCCGCCGCCCGCCGGCTCAGATATTGCGGGATCTGGAAGCGGAACGTGGTGGCAAGCTCCTGCTGCTGGATCGTCGCGATGTCGAGGTTGATGGGCGGCGCGATCCCCCCCTCCGCCAATTCGACGAAATAGTCGATTGGCGCCATCGTGCCGCCGCCGAACACCTTGCCGGGGAGGAACTCGGTAGGCCGGATCGCCGCCGCGAACTCCTTGAACAAGGGCGTCCCGTCCGCCCCGAGCCGGAACAACAGATCGGGCATGAAGATCGGCACGAGCCTCGCTAACCCCTGGCGGAAATCCGGCGCCATCTGTTCCAAGTCGGGATCGCGCGGCCACAGCGGATCGGTCGATTCGACGAGGGTCGCGCCAAGCCTCTCGCCCAGCACCGATTTGATCTCGGCCGCGGCGGCGGTGCAGATCGGCACAGTCGCGGTCTCGCCGGGCCGCATCAGCATCGACTCGCGCACGATGCCGATGCGCATGCCGCGGAGCGCGCCCGCCGCACCTGAGGCCCTGGCGTGACTAGCATAGGGCGTCCCAAGCACCGCTGGGCGCGGCACCGTGGTCCACACGTCGCGCGGGTCGTAATAGCCGCTCTCGGGGTCCTTCAGCGCGTCGAGCACCTTCGCGCAGTCGCCGATCGTCCGGCACAAGATGCCGCTCCGGTCGCAATAGAGATCCGCCCCGATTGCGCCGCCGATAAACCCGAGCATCGCCTTGTGCGGCAGAATGAGGGCGACGGCGTTGTGGTTGGCGGGCCCGCGCGTCGAGGCGCGGGTTTCTTCGCCGAGGCTCGCCATCACCAGATTGGCGCTGACCGAGACGCCGGACCCCGAGCTCGACCCCAACGAGGCGGCGCGCGTCGTGTCGTAGACATTGGCCGGGTTGCCGCCCCAGGAGCCGCGCTGGTAGCCGAGCGTCGAGGGCAGCACCTTCTCCGGCGCGTGGCGGCCGCCGGGGTTGCCAGCGCGGCCGTTATATTCGGTGCACACGGCCTTCGCGAAGATGATCGCCCCCTTGTTGCGCAATTGCTCGACGAGGATGTGGTCCTTCGCCGGGAAATCGATGTCGTAGGCGGCGTCGCCCCCCGCGGTCGTGCGCATGTCCTTCGTATCGAACGGGTCCTTGAACGAGAAGACGACCCCATACATCGGCATAGCCGCCAGATCGGGATTCTTTCCGTAGCGGGCGTCGAGCTCGGCGGCGCGCTCGAGCGCGTCGGGTTGGCGGCGGAACTGGTCGCACACCGCTGGCGCGCCGGGCGGGAGTGGCCCCAGGGACGGATGGCGGTCGAGCTCGCCCTTGCAGGTGACGGAGCGCTCACCGCGGATGTTGAGCGTCGAAAGCGCGTTGAGCTGCCCCGCTTCGGCCACCCCGGCGATCATCCCGTATTGCTGCTGGACGCTCGGATCGGAGGCGGTCGCCTCCATGCGGCCGAATTCAAGGGGCGGGCCCCGGTATTTGTCCAAATCCGGGAAGATCGTCGACGCCTTGACGGTCTCGGTTGGGAACGCAAGCTCCGCACCGGCGCGCACCGTACCGATCGTCTCGGGTATGGCCGCACCGTCTTCGGTGACAAGCCGGCTCGCCACCCCGTTATAGGTACGCGCCCGCTCGATATACTGCCGGACGACCGCGACGCAGGTCGTGTGCCCCGCCCGGATCGCGGCGTGCAGTTCCTCGATCGTCGCCTCTTCCAGACGAAACCTCGTGCGCTCGGCGGCGGGCTGATCGGTCATGGCGTGTTTCTCCTGATGTGCCACTCGAGAAATTGATCCGGCCTAGCGCTCCCTCTTGTCATACCGGCGAAAGCCGGTATCCATGGCCGCAATGAGTCCGGCCGTCGCCGGGACGACGAGAGAGCGGCCTCGATCGATCGTCAAATTGCCGAAAACGGAAGACGTGCGCATGAAAATGACGGTCTGTGATCCCGCCGATACCCGCCACGGCATGAACGAGCTGGCAAGCCGAAAATGAAGCTGCCCGACCCGCCCCTCCTCGTAATCTCCGACCGCAGCCAGGCGCGCCGACCCCTCACCGAGATCGCCGAGGCGGCGTTCCGTGGCGGGGGCCGCTGGTTCAGCCTGCGCGAGAAGGACCTGCCGGCGGCGGAGCGTGCCGATTTGCTGCGCGCGCTGGTGGCGCTCGGGCACCCTTTCGGGGCGACGGTCACCGCGCATGAGGACATCGAGGCAGTCGTCGCCGCTGGTGCCGATGGCGTGCAT
>JBARKH010000636.1:0-6337 GCA_049801295.1 Allostellaceae bacterium
AGGTTTGGACGGGCGCAGCGAGGCGGTTCTCGCGGCGACGGGCCGAACCGGCCGGTATTCGATGCCAAAGCGCTCCGTAACTGTCGAGAACGGCGGCAGGCGCTTTTGAGTCAGGCTCTAAGAGGCACGACATTTGAACAATATAAGAACGAACCACCGCTGGACGCGTTTGCACAGCTCAATAACTTTTATATTCGGCCCCCCCGATTTTCTCTGGTTCTACAAAAGCGGTTAACCCTAGCCATCGATGAGGGTCTAAAAGACCTTCAAGTTATAGAGCAACCGACAAACACTGGGTTACGGTTTCGATACAGCAAAGAGCAACTGGGCGACTTCCTGAGGACCGTTTACTCGGCCCTTTTCGACGGCGACCAACAGGTGGGCCGGATTGTGGACGCTTTAGCGGAGCGTGACGTGCGCGAAGCGCTTGGGATGTTTGCTCGCATTCTAGCTTCCGGTCATTTTAATGCGGATCAGATTATTGGAATAGGGGTTGGTGGAAGACCGAAGATCAGCGACGATTTGTTGATTAAGATTTTGATGCGCGCCGACTACCGTATGTTCTCAAACAGGAGCGGGTTCATACATAATTTATTCTGGATACCTTGGGACAATTTTAGTGGGAATATCTTTTTTAACGCCAGAGATATTGGGTTTTTTTGCGCAAGAAGAAGCAATTGGTTTGGATAGTGTTTCCGGGTATTGGCGTTTGGAAGAACTTATTTCTGACCTCTCAAGTATGGGCTTCGACGAGTTGGAGATTCGCGGAGCAGCACAGAACGCTTTGGACCGTAAGCTGCTCGCATATGATGGCGAGGATCAAGGCACGCCAAGTGACGGTGATTTGTTGAAGATAACCCCGAGTGGATTCATACATTTAAGGGCGCTACCTCATTTTGTCGAGTATATCTCATCGATTGCGCTGTATTGTGCAATCCGAGATGGAACAGTAGCCCGAAGAATAGCTGAAATTTGGCGTCGTGCAGCGCGGTATCCAGATCTCGGCTTCACCCGAAAGCATGATGTGGCCGGGGTACTCGCAAATTACCTAGTTCGCGAGAAGTCACGGCTCGACACGGGGAATCCAATTTTTTACGAGCGATGCCGAGAGGCTGAGAATTTGGTTCGGGCGATCACGCATACGGTCAATGTCACTCAGGGTGTGGTCGAACATATTCGTTCTCGGCGTCGGGAGGGAGCGCCTGCTGCCGGCCAAGCAAAGCGCGGTTAGCCGCCAGCGGTCACGGTGCCCATGTGATTGAGGCGCCCCCCTTGCCCCCTGCCCCCGCCCGCGCTACTCGTGTCGCCAGCCAAATCGCGCGGAGGGAGCGGAGATGATTTCGGGGGAATTCGATGTCGTCGTGGTGGGCGCGGGGAATGCCGGGATGTGCGCGGCCTTGGCGGCGCAGGAGAATGGCGCGCGCGTGCTGGTGCTGGAAGCGGCGCCTTTTGACGAGCGCGGGGGCAACAGCCGCTATACCGCGGGCGCGCTGCGCTTTGTCTACAAGGGCGTCGACGACTTAAAGAAGCTCTGCGACCTCAGCGACACCGAGATCGCGACCTCGGATTTCGGCACCTATACGCAGGACAAATATTACGACGATTTGGGGCGCCTCACCGACTATCGCAGCAACCCCGACATGGCCGAGCTCCTGATTACCAAGAGCCAGGAGACGCTTTTATGGATGCGCGGCAAGGGCATCCGCTTTGCGCCGATGTATTCGCGCCAGGCCTTTAAGCATGACGGCAAGTTCGTGTTCTGGGGCGGGCTGGCGCTTGAAGCCTGGGGCGGCGGGCCGGGGCTCGTCGAGGGCCTCTTCAACGCGGCCGAAAAGAACGGCATCGCGGTCGCCTATGAGGCGCGCGGGGAAAAGCTGATCGCCGATGACGACGGCGTCCACGGGGTCGTCGCCAATGTCGAGGGGAAGACCACCTCGATCCCGGCGAAGGCGGTGGTGCTGGCGTGCGGCGGGTTCGAGGCCAACGCCGAGATGCGTACCCGATATCTCGGGCCCGGCTGGGACCTCGCCAAGGTGCGCGGCACCCGCTTCAACACGGGCGGCGGGATCAAGATGGCGCTCGACATCGGCGCGATGCCCTATGGCAACTGGTCGGGCTGCCATGCGGTCGGCTGGGACTACGGCGCGCCGGAATTCGGCGACCTCGCGGTCGGCGACAATTTCCAGAAGCACTCCTACCCGTTCGCCATCATGGTCAACGCCGATGGCGTCAGGTTCTGCGACGAGGGCGCGGACTTTCGCAACTACACCTATGCCAAATACGGCCGCCTGATATTGGAGCAGCCGCACCAGTTTGCCTGGCAGATCTTCGATCAGCAGGTCGTGCAGTATCAGCGCGACGAATACCGCATCCGCCGGGTCACCAAGGTGACCGCCAATACCTTCGAGGAATTGGCCGACAAGATGGCCGAAACCGGCGCCGCGGTCGACAAGCGGCGCTTTATTCAGACGATGGCCGAATATAACGCCGCGGTGCAGCGCGAGATCCCCTACAACCCGACGGTCAAGGATGGGCGCACCACCAAGGGCCTCGGAATCGACAAGACCAACTGGGCGATGGCATTGGAAACGCCGCCCTACGAAGCCTATTGCACGACCTGCGGCGTCACCTTCACCTTTGGCGGGCTGAAGATCGACACTGACGGCCACGTGCTCGACACCGCGGAAAAGTCGATCCCCGGATTGTACGCGGCGGGCGAATTGGTCGGGGGCCTCTTTTATTTCAACTATCCGGGTGGCACCGGTCTTGTCTCGGGCTCGGTCTTCGGCAAGATCGCCGGCACCACGGCGGGGAAGCAGATCGGCCGAAATAAGTGAGTCTGTTCACAAGGAAGCGGCGAGGCAGTGAGAAAAAAATTGCTTTAGCGCAAAGGAGGCAAAGGATACGCAGAGGACACAAAGGATAACGGCCGCGCGGCGCCCGAACAGCAAGACTGGGCAAGCATCGAACTGAGGCCGGGAATTCGCGGCGCTTCGCGCCAGGAATGTCGGCTTCGCGTCCTTTGCGTATCCTTTGTGCCCTCTGCGTTAAAATGTTTTTTTAAGCTGCAGGGCGGGCAGCCTGGCGACATGAGCCGAGCTAGCGCGGGATCCGGCTAAGTCAGATCACCCCAATCGTCATCCCCGGGCTTGACGCGGGGATCCACGTGGATGGCCGGGCAAGCCCGGGGATGACGATGGAGGGTGGCGACTCAATTTGAATCGACATTGTTCCATTTAAACATAAAAAAACTGGTAAATGGACTCATTGACTTCATTAAAACTGTGAATTATGTATTTTACATCTTTCCTGCGCTGATGCGCGCTTTTCAGGAGCGAGACGGATGCGCGATGACGAACGATCGCCGCCTTTGCCGACGCTCAAACCCCGGCAGTTGTGGTTGATAGAGCAGGCCCCCGCGACCGCCCTCTCCGGGCTCGATCGCGGCGCCATCACCAGCGCCAATGTCGTCATCTACGACCGCGCGCTGGAGAGAGTGGTTGCCGAGGCGCTGCCGCTCGGCGGCTACGCCGAGCCGCTGTCCTTCTGTTGTCAGGATTCGGGCCGGGCCTTGTCGCCCAGAGCGCTGCAGTTTGCCGCCGAGGGCTGGAGCGTCGTGCAACTGGTCGAGGCGAGTCCCTGCTGGCGCGAGCGATTGCAGCAAGCCCCCGGGGAGTTGTCAGGGATGAGTGAGGCCGGGAATGCCGCGGTCAGGCTGATCGCCAAACAAGGCGCCGAGCGCTACAAGGAATTGGGCGCGGATCTGACTGCCCTACCCAGACCGGCCGACTTTGGCCGGCGAGACCATCCGATGACCGTCATTTTTGGGCCGATCGCGGCTCTGAGCACGGCACAGCCCTACCCCTTCACCGCCAACGGCCTGGCCGGCTGAGCCCTACGCTGCCTCGGCATCGCGGTGCCGATCGGACGCCGACGATAGGGCTCTTCAGTACGGGCAGGAGGACGCGTCCTCCCAGCATTTGAGCAACTGGCGCAGTTCGGCATTGCGGGCAACAGTCTTGGCCTTCAGGCAATCCGCTTGGTGCATGGGGCGGATGCTGCCGCCCGCATCCCCGTCGGTCTCGAACTCGCACTCACGGTCCCGATAGGCGATCCAGGCGCGCTCGCTCGCGGCGAGCAGTGCAGCGTCGCCGATTTTCTGGCGCAATTGGCGATAGAGCCGGTTCAACTCGGCGTCGGTCTTGAGATACTCGCGCTGCGCACACTCATTCAGCTCGGGCTGGCTCTTGAGGTTGTCGCAAGGGTCCGCTTGGGCGGATGCCGGCGCCGCCAATGCCGCCCCGCACAGGCCCACTGCGCAGGCCCAGCGCCGCCAACACATCGCGCTCTTCACGCCGCAGCGGCGGCGGGGTCGGAACGCGCATCTTCCTTGATCATCGCGGCGCCCTTCTCGCCGATCATGATGGTCGGCGCGTTGGTGTTGCCGGTGGTGACGCACGGCATCACCGAGGCGTCGATGACCCGCAAACCCTCGATGCCGTATACGCGCAGGCGCGGGTCGACGACCGCCATCGCGTCGGTGCCCATCTTGCAGGTGCCGACCGGGTGGAAGACGTTGGTGCCGGCATTTCGCGCGAATTCGCCGAACTGTTCGTCGGTAGTGATGCCGGGTCCGGGCAGCGTCTCCGCGACGCTGTAGGGCGCCATCGCCGGCTGGGCGAAGATCTTGCGGGTATGGGCAACGCCGGCGATCAGCACGCGCAAATCGTTGGGCGCCGAGAGATAGTTCGGGCGGATCGCCGGATAGGTCAGCGGGTCGGGCGATTGCGCCATGATCGTGCCGCGGCTTTCGGGGCGCACCGGGCAGACCGCGACGGTCATCCCGGGCTCGCGCTCCAACTGGCGGAAGACGCCCTGGGCGTAGCTGGCCGGCGTGAAGAGGAGCTGGAGATCGGGGCTCGAAAGGCCCTCGCGGCTGCGACAGAAGACCATCGCCGAGGTGACGCCGAAGGTTAGGGCGCCATTGCCGACCGTGGCCCATTTCGCGACTTCGCGGGCGAGGCGCAGGCCGCGGGCGAGCTGGTTGATTGTCACCGCACTTGTCACCCGGTGCGAGACCCGCACGACATAATGGTCGTTGAGGTTGGCGCCGACGCCGGCAAGGTCGTGGACGACCGGCACCCCGATCGCCGCCAGGTGGCTGGCCGGGCCGATCCCGGAAATCTGCAACAGATGGGGCGAGTTGACCGCACCACCGCAGACGATGACCTCGCGCGCCGCGAGCTCCTGGCGGTCGACGCCGTTCTGGCGAAACGCGACGCCGGTGCAGCGCTTTCCCTCGAACAGGAGTTTGGTGGCGATCGCGTCGGTCTCGACCCGGAGATTGGCGCGGCCGCGCGCCTCTTTGAGGAAGGTGCGGGCGGTGGAGCCGCGCAACCGTCCGCGCCGGGTCATCTGCGAATAGGCGACGCCTTCCTGGGTCTTGCCGTTATAGTCGGGGGTGAGGGGGAAGCCGGCCTGCTGCGCCGCCTCGACGAAATGGTGGGTCAAGGGCAGGATCGTGCGGTAATCCTCGACGATTAAGGGGCCGCCCTGGCTGCGGTATTCCGGGTCGCCCTTGCCGCGATAGGTCTCCGACTTGCGGAAGAACGGCAAAACCTCGTCATAGCTCCAACCGCGGCAGCCCATCTGCGCCCAGCCGTCATAATCGGCCGGGTTGCCGCGGACGTAGAGCATGCCGTTGATCGAGCTGGTGCCGCCGAGCGTTTTGCCGCGCGGCCATTGCAGCGCCCGCCCGGCGGTGCCCGGCTCCCCCTCGCTCAGATAATTCCAGTTGATCTTGGCGTTATTGAGGACGCGCAACACCCCGGCCGGGATGTGAATCATCGGGTCGCGGTCGGGCGGCCCTGCTTCGAGGAGCACGACGCGCGCGCCGTCTTCGGAAAGGCGGGCGGCGACGACACACCCGGCCGAGCCCGCCCCCACGACCACATAATCGGCATCCATGATTTGCGTGTCCCTGCTGAAGCGGCGGTTCTCATACACCACGGAGACACGGAGGACACTGAGTTCCCCCTCTTCTCCATCCTGTCAGCCCGGCCTACGCCGGGATGACAATGGGTCGTGGTTATTTCAGCGTCATTGCGGCGAGGAGGCGCCGGACGGTGGCCTCGGGATCGGCGGCGCGCATGATCCCGCCCATCACTGCGATGCCGCGCGCCCCCGCAGCAAGACAGGCGGCTGCGTTGGCCTCGTCGATGCCGCCGAGGGCGATGACCGGGCCGAATGACAATCGCGCCGCCGCGGCAAGCGCGTCGAGACCGGCCGCCGGGCCGTAGCCGGGCTTGCTGTCGGTGAGGAAGATCGGGCTCAGGGT